>NZ_JAYJLP010000001.1:0-393831 GCF_051949055.1 Acinetobacter sp. Brlt_5 | reverse complement strand
CCTGATAGGTCGTTAACAGATTAAAAGACTGGTTCGGATTGAAGGTACGGGCATCTCCGCCGTTGATCAGATCTTTGAGGCTAAACTGGGTATAACCAAAACTGAGATTGAGATGATCGCTTAACTGTCCGGCAAGGCTGAATTCATACCCTTGAGAACGTAAATCGCTGACCTGGGTTTTGCGTAACGTCGGAATGCCATCAGAGTCGCGTAGCGGATAATTACTTTGTTCTGTCCTGAAGATGGCCATGGTGGCAGTCAGTCTGTCATCTAACCAGGAACTTTTAATGCCGGCTTCGTAACTTTCACCTTCAATCGGTTTATTGAGATTGCCATCTGCCGCTTTGCTGGTTTGCGGACGGAAAATGGAGGTATAGCTTAAATAGCCGGTATATTCAGGACTGAAGTTATACGTCAGGCCGGCATAGGGGAGGACTTTATCTTCATCATAAATGGTGTCGGTACCATAACTGCTGCCTGTACTTTTGGCTTGTACATAATTGGCACCAAGCAGTACTTTGAGATCATCATTCAGATGCAGACGGGTGGCGGCATACAGGCTCTGATTTTTCTGCCGGATATGCATTTCCCCACTGGTTTTCGATAGATCCCAGCTCGGTTCTTCCGGGGTAAAACTGGCTAAATCTGTGGTGAGAGGCTGGGCAAAACGACCTCCGTAACCCAGTTCATCCAGCTGGTTTTCTGCCCAGATATACCCGACAGATGCTTCATGACGTTGTCCCCAGAGCAGATAAGTACCACTGAAACTCAGACTGGCTTGCTGCTGTTTATTGTCATCCAGATACATGCCCGGATAGAGAAACACGCCTGATGTGCCATCAGCCCCTGGCCGGCCGGACAGATATAAAAGTTTTGCATCCCGTTTTGTCCGCTTTTTGTCATAGCTGAGTTTGGCCGTCCAGTCACCCCCGAGTTTTTTTTCAATCTCGGCAAAATAGTTTTTAATATTGCTATCCCAATAGGCCCAGTCCGGACTGTAATTATAGTTTTGTGGATAATGAAGCTGTTCGCCTTCGGTGTTGATGAGCGGATTGGAACCCCAGTTCACGCTATTCGGTTGATGCTGGGTTTCGCTATACCCGGCGGTCAACAGGGTGGTATCGGTCAGATCTGCTTCTAGCACAGCCCCGACACCGTTTTTCTCCAGGCTATAACGCTCCAGATAACTGTCACCCGTCTGCTGATAACCAAACAGTCGCCCTCGGATTCTGCCATCTTCCGTCAGGGCGGAGGATACATCGGCTTCATAGCGCTGGGTATTCCATGAACCGTAACTGGCATTGAGTGCTGCCTGAAAGTCCTGAGTCGGGCGTTTTCGAATCAGGTTAATGGTTGCGCCCGGATCGCCAATCCCATTATTCAAGGCATTGGCACCTTTAACGACTTCAATCCGGTCAAATAAAAAACTGTCCGGATTGTCATTATTATAATTATAGCCTTCAAGCGGCAGCCCAACGCCGTCGACCAGCACATTGGAAATTTCAAAGCCGCGTGAGAGGTAAGAGCTTCGTTCCGTTTCCTGATTGCTCACCATAATACCGGGGGTGTTGCGCAGGACATCGCGGGTATTGTTCAGACTAAAGTCATCCAGTTGCTGGCGCGTGACCACGTTGACCGTTTGTGGCGTTTCTTTGAGCGGAATATTGAGCTTGGAGGCTGTTGCAGAGTTTTGAATCATATAGCTTTGAGTATGTTCAGAACTTTGATTTGCCTTAGCGGGTTCAGCGGTCATGGTAATGGTGGCGAGCTGCTGCGTATCTTCTGCAAAACTTTGTTGACTCACTAAAATTGTAAGACTTAGCAAAGATAGCTTGAAGGATGGGTGCACGATGTAGGACATTTTTGTTAATGAAAATGATAATAATTATCATAAATATTATTTGTTAATTTATTGCAAAGCAATCCTGAATCCATAGGAAATATGAATGAAAGATGAATAAATCATAGAAAAATTAGGAGGTCGTGCGCTTAAGTGTGAGATAGACGGTAATTATTATTAGAAATAAGAAAGGGTTAGTGTATTAGCTATTTCTGGCCAGTTCATCTTGTATATATTGCTATATATTCTTTTAAATATTCTGGTTGGATGTTTTGGTGTTAAGTGATTGGCTTTTGAATAAGAATTGGGGGATAGAGGAGGTATTTTGCATCTTAGTCTATAAGAGATGACCTCAATTCAATGATCGGGATAATGCAAAGCTTCTTTATCAAAGTTTTGCTCTGGTGAACAGGATTGGTGTCATATTGCTGTCAGCCATTTTTCAGTTCAACCACCTGAGTTCCTGTTCGCATCGAGATGACTTCATTTTTGAGCTACTCATATCAGCCCCTATGAATGACAGATAATTCAGTGACCTAGATGTTTTCATAAAGATAGACCATACAAAGAACTGAGCCTATTTAAGCATCTTTATTCAATCCGGTATTCAAAGGTATTTTTAATTTTAGCAACTTCAACAGCCTGACCATTGACGATCCGTGGCTGGTATTTGAACTGCCGGGCTGCATTGAGTGAAGGACGCACAAATATCGGATCACAGTCTGTTAATGCTTTAGGATTTACCACTTGGCCTTGAGTATTCACGCTATATTCGACCGTGCAGTTGCCTTCCAATTCATTCTCCAGTGCTCGCATAGGGTAATCCGGTTTCACTTTTGAAATCGGTTTGTAGTTTTTTTCATCAAATACAGGCGGAGGTTGTGTATTTTCCGCCACTATCGGTTTGCTGACAGATGGCGCCGGCTGTGTGGTCGCAGCAGGCTGGGCCGGTGCAGGAGGAGCCTCATGTGTCACTACTGCAGTAGTTTGCATGGTGGTGGATGTATGATCTGTCATTGCTTGTGAGCTGGTGATTTTGGGTTGAGGATTTGGCTCTGGTCTGGCTTTGGCAGATTGGTTTGAAACTGGCTTCGCTTTAACCGGCTGAACGGGTTGAGTTGGCGCGGACTGGACTGGTGCAGCGACTGGGGGCATTACTTGAGATTGAGCTGGTTCTTGAGTTGGCGCATGTTTAGGTCGGAGCTGAGATGATATGTCATCTTTTGGAAGCTGTACAAATTTAACCTGTACTGACCTGGGTGTGACTTCTTGGATGGGACGGTCAAAATTCTGGTTTAACACGCTGTAGACCAGGGTGGCATGCAATACAGCCGTCACAGAGAAAGCGACAGCAGTGGCTGGATTGATCCGTGATATGCTTTTCACTGATCCTGCTCCTCGGTGACTAGGCCCAATTGCTCAACGCCACTTTGTTGTAGCAATCCAATGGTTTGTGCAACAAGCTCATAATTGGCGCTACGATCCGCACGAATAAACACCTGAATATCCTGATGGATTTGTAGCAGTGGAGATAATTTTTCTTTCATTTCTGTCAGACTCGTTGCCCGATCGGTGACTTGTGTAGTATCGACACTTTCTCCCACATTCCAGTAATAGCGGCCATCTTCTTGAATCGAAATAGTAATGACTTTTTGTTCCTTGGGGGTGACCAGAGTTTCAGCTTCCAAATTCGGCAAGTTCACTTTTATGCCTTGGGTGAGCATGGGGGCAGTGATCATAAAAATCACCAGCAGCACGAGCATCACGTCGATATAGGGAACAACGTTCATTTCTGCGTTGAGTGCGTGCTTTTTCTGACGTTTCTGCATGTGGTATTAATTCCCTGCCTGTAAAAAACGCAGCATTCGGGTTTGTAATTCATTGCCGAAACTGTAATAACTATTAGAAATTTTTTCTGCACGGGCACTCAGGCGGTTATAGGCAATCACCGCAGGAATGGCTGCAAATAAACCAATGGCGGTGGCAATTAATGCTTCCGCAATACCCGGTGCGACAGCGGAAAGGGTGGCTTGTTCAAGCTGAGACAGGCCAATAAAAGAATTCATGATGCCCCAGACGGTGCCAAACAAACCGATATAGGGGCTGACTGAACCCACAGTCGCCAGAAAACTCAGGTGCTTTTCCAGCTTTTCTTCCTGTTCACTGACACTGGTGAGCAAACGTCGTTCAACTTGATCGGTCACCGCTGCCGAGGAGAGGCGAGTGCTGGTATGTTGAAGTGTATGAAATTCATCCAGGCCGGCCTGATAGATCTGCCCAAGCCCCCCTGATTTCGGTTCGGATGGTTCGGTTGTGGCAAGCGGAAAAGGCTGTTGGCGGAACTGGCTTAAAAAGACTTTATTCGCAGCTGTTTCCTGACGCAGACGAATACTCTGTTTGATAATGACATACCAGCTAATAATGGATGCCAGTAATAAAATCAGCATTACTGCTTGAACCAGCAGACTGGCATGGCTAATCAATTCCCATACTGAAAGCTGTGCTGCAGATGGATTCGACATAAAAACCTCAATAAAATTATTCTTAGATGAAACACAGGTACAGCGCCGTAGGCTGTACCTGAGGCAAGGGCTTATTCCAGACCCAAGGCTTGTGCAATTTTTTCCCAGGCCACATATTTGTAGTTCTGATTGCCTTCTGGCATACGCTTACGTCCGTCCTGAACCACCAGCATACCTTTTTTCCAGATACCTCCCAGATTGGCTGAGGTCACCTCAAGCCCGTCCGTTTCAGAGACCGCATCAATCTCGTGATTCAGATTGGCCGAGATTTTAAATTTCCCGCGCAGCTGATAAGGGGCGGCAGCATCGACCACAACATAACTGTCATCTCCCTGGCTGGAAATGACCAGATAATCACGTACTTGACTTTTATAAATGGCCAGTCCTTCAATGTCTGCCTTGACCTGTTCCCCAACAGTAATCACCGGTTGTAGCTGAATCTGTTTAGGGTCATCCAGCCTGGTGGTCCACACCACTTTTGCTTCTTCACCGACATAGATCCGGTCATGTTCATCATCCACCACACAGCCTTCAGGCTGGCTAGACACTTTAAACCTAAGGACTTCCTCTGCGCTCAGGCCGCTTGCCTTGCTTTGAATCTTATATTGCACAAAAGTGCCATTTTTATCGTTTGGAATGGCAAAGGTTTCACCTTGCCGGTTCTGGTACATACAGAATCCATAGATGTTATTGAGATCTGTTGGCAGTTCTCCTAAATCTTTGACCTGTCCAGTTTTTTGATGGATGCTGAACAGGTGAAGGCTGTTCTGATCGCGGTTGGTGGCGATGGCTAAATCGACTGTCTGTTGCCCCAGTTTGAAATTCGGTCGAATATCAACATTATTCAGACGGCCGACTTTTAAGTATTGCAGCTGTTTCCCGTTCAGGTCGTAGACCGCAAGGCCACCTTGTTTATCTGTACCCACTACACGTGACAGACGTGGGTTAGCCTGATTGACCCAGATTGCGGGATCATCAGCCGCATCACCACGGCTTGGAACCAAATCGGTTTCGACATCTGCCGGAATGGCTAAGCCTGCTTTTTTAGGAGGCAGGGCTTGCGTGGTCCAGTTAATGTTCAATAGCTTGATCTGATCATCAACCAGTAACAGCTGTTTCTGGTCTTGGGTACCTTTCAGGCTGATACGTTCAGGCTCATCTACATTCTGTAGAGAGAGCGGAGGTAATTTGTGCCATGAAGTACCCTCAATGCGATAGCGGTACAGCATAGCTTTGGATTCATCCATTGCTGCCAGTGCATTGTCGATCAAGCTTAGTCCGCTAACATTGCCTAGAATTGATCCATGCGGATGATTCAAATCTACTGGATAGCGGATCAGATCTGCTTCAGGATCTGCCTCATAGGCCCAAATGCCCACATCTTCTTCATTGATATACAATTTGTCATGATGGTCATCTACCACACAAAAACCACTGTTGGGTGGCAGGCTCATGTTACGAATAAAACGAGGGCTAATCTGGTTTGAGCCTCCAGACTGAATCATCCATTGCTCCCCGATACCTTCTTCTCCCACCAGAAAGCTATATAAAGATTGATCAGGCGTGAGATACAGGCAGTTATCTTCGGTTTTAAAGCTACGGGCCGCCAGATAGACAGGCTTTGCCCAGGTTCCGGTGTTTAAATCAAAACGGAAAATGACCGGTCGCTGCTGAAGTAAATCAGTGGTCTGGATAATCAGCTGTTGGCCAATGCTGCGATAGTCAATTTTACTGAACGAGCCGGGAATATGCTGTACACGTTGGGCATTTGAATTCCACAGGCTTAGGCCTTGGGTTTTGCTGCTGGTGAGCACTTGAGCATTTAAACCATCAATCTCAATCCAATGTGCATCTTCGACGGTGATGGGTAACTTGAAAATTTGCTCCACCGGCAGCACAGGCTGATCCAATGCTGAAAGAGTCTGTTCCAGATGAAGCGGGCTGCTGATGGTATTCTTTTGGGTATGAGCAGAGGAGGTGCAGCCAGATAAAGCCACAAGCGCTGCACAGAAGGTGCTTAATTTAAAAAGCATTGTCATGATTTTTCTCTAAATAAAAAGTACCCAAAGCCAAAGTGGCTTTGGGTGAGCTAAAGGCTTAGAAATGTGTGAATTTCAGACCAACTTTATAGCTCGGGCCGTATTCTTCGTATTGCGCGTTATAATGACGATTGCCGTTATAGTTGTAATACACTTCATCGGTCAGGTTTTGTGCATTAAAGAACAGCTGGATATTTTTGTTAAAATTCACATGACCGCTCAAATCAACAAACACCTGATCATCGGTATATAAATCTTTTTCTGGCTCATCAATGCCAGAAATTTCATTCAGATAACGGGATTTATAGTTGGCGGCAAGACGCAGACCCACACGGTCGTTTTCCCAGCCGATCATGGCATTACCGACCACTTTAGATTGGCTTGGAAAATTAATGGTTCGGGTCATTAATTCACCATCGACCATACCATCAATATCGGCTTTGGCACGACTGAAGGTGCTGTTGAGACCAAAGATGAAGTTATGCCATTTTTGGCTATAGCCGAGTTCTACACCGTAAATTTTGGCGGATGAACCGTTTTTGAAAGTCATGGCTTCATCAAAATCAGTCCAGTCCCCAGTGCCTGCAACGTTAGCGTTATAAATAAAGTGATCAATATCTTTATAGAACGCATTCATGGAAATTACGCTGGCATCACCAAAGTATTTCTCTACGCCTAAATCGAAGTTGGAGGCTTCCAGCGCTTTAAGATTTGGATTACCAAACTCGGCTTCATCACCATCAATATAAATTCCCGGTCGGGATTGTTCAAAGTTTGGACGTACCACAGTATTGGTCCATGCGGCTCTTAAAATAGCATCACTACTTAATTGATATTTAAGATGCAGGCTCGGTAACCAGTGATCATAATCATTTTGGGTGGAAACAGAGCTGCTTTCACCGTCCAGAATCCGATAGCCTTGTGTTTCAAAATCGGTATCTTCATAGCGTAAACCCGCAATCACCCGTAACCGATCAAAATCAATGGTATTCATGACGTAAGCGGCATGAATATCTTCCGAAGTTTTATAATCGTTGATGACCGATTCTTCAGCATCTCGCCAGTCATTCAGGTTGAGCTGGGCCAGTTGGTTATGGATCGGGCCACTAGACAAGGTCGGGCCGAACTGTGCCAGTTCATAATGACCGTTTGAACCAAAATGGGCAGGGGATGTGTCTAAATCTTCAACTTTCCAGATTTCAGTATCATTGGTTTTGGTGCGCTGGCTGACTTTTGCCCCAAATTTGAAGATAGATGCATAATCGTTGAGCAGATAATCGCGGCTCAGATCGAATTTGGCATTTTTCTCTTTATCTTTGGCTGTGCTTTTTTCCCATTCTACTTCATCGAGTTCATATTGGCTTGGGTCATAGAAGCTGGCCGCGCCTTTCACGACAGGAATACGCGTGCTTGAATATTGCAGATCATCAAATTCACCGACAAATCCGGCACCGGCAATACCGCCCGGATTCTTTTCCGAGGCTTCGCTATAGCCGAGCTGAGCTTCCAGCGTCCACTGATCAAAACGGTTTTTACCGCCTAGCACAAAGGATTTAATTTCCTGGGTTTCTTCACGTTCTTTCAGTTCACGAACTACTTCTGCACTGCCTGGTGTATTTATGGCGAGCGGATCGGAAAATTCAACACCTGCAGCCTGACGGGTTTCATTGTCCTGGAAGCGGCTATATAAGGTACGTAAATAGTATTCACTGTTCTTATTTGGTCGAAAATCGAAATTCAGGCCCGCGCCCAGACGTTCACGTTCAATATCATATTGACGCATTTCTGTTTCTTCGAGCAGGCCATCCTCCCATTTCCCTCCGGTTTCAACGTTATCTGAACCAAAGGTACGCTCTTGCCAGCTCAGGGCTGCAGCGACACCAAAATTATCGGTGCCGGAACCGAGACTGAATTTCTGGCTCACCGCACCTGATACTTTCGGGCTATATTCTTCACGTTTTTCATCATAACCGCCTTCAACTGCAGCCGTATAAAACAGGCCGTCATGATCAAACGCCGACAGACTTTCAACCTGAATGGTCCCGCCCAGTGAGTTTGCATCCATATCTGGAGTTAAGGTTTTAACCACGGTTAAAGACTGCACTAGTTCTGCAGGTAAGACATCCAGCGCTACACCACGGCGCGATGCTTCTGGTGCAGGAACCAGCGTGCCATTAATCGTAACCGCATTCAGATCGGTGCCCAAACCTCGCACTGTAACAAAACGGCCTTCACCCTGGTCACGTTCAGTTGACACTCCAGGAATCCGTTGTAAGGCTTCCGCTGCGTTATCATCAGGTAGTTTTGCAATGGCATCGGCATGCACCACGCTGGAAATCGAATCGGATTTGCGCTGTTCTTTTAATGCTTCATTGATACTTGCGGCCTGTCCAATTACACGGACGTATTCGGTTGCGGTTTCGGCTGCCAGACTATGGCCAGTGGCCAACATACATAACACTAAAGTGCTGACCTTAAAGGTAAATGCTGCTGTTTTATTACTGCAATGAGTGCTCATTTATATTATCCCCAAAGAGCGCAATGGCTGTTTGTTGAGCACCTTAAATTTGGTCAATGACTAAATGATGACAATAATAAAAGCTGAAATGATATCCACCGATGTTTCAGTCCGGTTTGAGCTGATTTGATGGAAATATTGAGGCTCATGAAGAGCAGAAACGCGTATAAGCACCTGTTAGCAGTGGCATTAAAAGCGAAGCGACAGACTTTTTAAAATTTATCCTGAGCTGATTTGAAAATCGGGCAAAAGCGGCTTGCAATTAAATTGTCATAAAATACTGCTTAGCTTATGAAAACAATAATTATGTTCGGGCTATGCTAAAACCATTCTTCTACTATCCACGGCACTTTTTACTGGTGATGATCATGGCCATCGCCTGTCTGGCTTTTTTTATGCTGTCCGGAAATTTTAAAGCACACTGTGAAATTCAGGTGATTGACGTGATTGGGGAGGGGCTGGCCTGTTTACTGACTTTGTTATGGATTTATCTCATTCTGAAAAGCCGTCCAAGAGGCTATGTGACCCGATATTTTTATTGGGGACTGACCTTTGTCTTTCTGGCTTTATGGATGGATGTGCTGGATGAATTTATTGCCATCCCCAAAACATTGGTTTGGGATGATTTACTGGAATCCTTTACTACCCCTATCGGTTTTATTGTGCTGACCATTGCTATGGTGAACTGGCATAAAGAGCAGCTGGTCTTGTCCAGAAAATTGCAAACCAAAGAGCATGTATTTCGGGATCACCGTTTATTTGATGCGATTACACCGCTGGCAGATGCCCAATACTTTAAACAGCAATTACAGCATGAAATTAACCAGCGCCATCATTCGGCAAAAAATATCCATCTGATGATGATCAATATTAAAGATTTAAGCGCCATCAATAGAGAGTTTGGTTTTGATACGGGCAATCAGGTCTTGTCGGTCATTGCACAAACCATCAGTCTGAATATCCGACCGTGTGATCTGGTCTGCCGTTTGGCCGGTGACAAATTTATTTTGATGCTGCTGGATCTGGCTGATGCACAGGTTGAGATCATGGCCAGAGAACTGCAGAAATGTATTCAGTCACAAATTTTTTATACACATCAGGATTTTCAGAAATTTAACATCGACTGCCGCTATACCATCAGTGAAGTTCAACAAGACAGCCCAGCTACGGAAATCCAGAAATTATATAAACAGATGAAACATCAGCAGATTATCAAGTTAAGAACAAGGATGTCGGTATGAGCTATCAGAATGATCAGTTGATTCTGCCGACTTATCTGGCACCTGCATTATTGATTGATTTAGCTGAGATGTACGGTGTAAATCCTAACCGTATTTTAAAAGGAACACCGGTGTTTATTGAGGGGCTGATCTCGGTGAATCAGTGTGTTAGTGTCGAACAGCTGATACACATGATCAGGAATTTGCATGAGAGTATTGTGCATCCTGAAGTGCAATTTTTATTTGGTCAGCGTTATATTGAAACTTTAACGCATCCGGCCTTAAATGCCATTGCGTATAGCCAGAATATTAAAGAAGCGATACAGCGCTATGTCGAGTTTCATATATATTTAAGCCCTTGGCTGACGCCGGTGGCTTACTATTCTGATCATAAAATTATTCTGTTCTGGCTAAATAGCCAGGAGCGTCATGCCACCTCTCTGGTTATTAGTGCCATGACGGCTGTCCGGACAATTTTGCTCAATAGTACCCAGGAAGAGCTGAAGATGAACTATCACTTTGTCGGTGCAGAGCCAGAATTTATTGAGCAGTTCTGGGAACATCTGGGAGAGAATATTCAATTTAACAGTCTGGTGAATGCCATACAGATTGATATTCAGGAGTGCACACAAAAACAGAATTATCAGACCAGTGCGATGCGCCAAGCCTACTATCATCAGGCGAAAGTGCTGCAACAACAGTCCGGTCTGGAGCAGAGCTTTCTGCAAGAGGTACATCATTTTTTGATTCGTAACATTCATCAGGCACCGAATCTGGAAGAATGTGCAGAATATTTTCAAATCAGTATTGCGAGTTTTAAGCGAAGATTGAATAAACATAATACCAGTTATCAGCAAATGCTGGATCAGGCCCGTTTGTTCACGTCTATACAATTAAAGACCTTATTTGCCTATAACGATGAGCAGGTCGCCGACTATTTAAATATTAATGATATTCATAATTTTAGAAGGGCATTTAAGCGCTGGAGTAATGTGGTTGTATCCTGATTTAGAGGATTTTATAGAGAGCTGAGACAGGTTTCGGCTTTGAGTTGAGGCCTTGATTGATGTCTCGGATTTCCAAGTGAGTTGCAATTTAATTTCCGTTATTTGTAAGCGTCCGCTGAGCCCCACTTTTTCTAACTCATTAATACCGCGATAGTGTCCACTAAATTTTAAGTGGACACCTATTTATGGATTTAAAGATAGTTATAGACAGCACACCAACGCTAAAAAAGCCCCGTCGAACCTTCACTGCTGAATTTAAACATCAACTTATTCAGCAATGCCAGCAGCCAGATACATCGGTGGCTAAGGTCACAATGCAACATCAGATCAATGCCAATCTGTTGCATAAATGGATTCGTCAGTCCAGATCAATGGTTCCATCATTAACAACCCCATCTTGTCCACAGACCGACTTCCTTCCCGTCATTCTTCACCCGACGCCAGTCAAACAAGAAGCACCTTCGCCACCTGTGCCAGAGAGGAAAGCTACCGCTCATATCAGGATTCCATTACATGATGAACAATGTTCCGTAAGGGATCAGATGATCGAAATCGAATGACCGGTGGAGTCTGCAACTGAATTACTGCTTTTACTTCAGGGCTTGATCAAATGATCCGTATCGATGAAATCTGGTTGTCTACCCAGCCCATGGACATGCGTGCGGGTATGGATACGACCCCATACAGGCAGCTTAGAAAATTCGCCAAAGCAATCAGCGCCTCTTCACCACGTTCACTGCCATGTAGGCAGCTTAGAAAATTCACCAGAATTTTCAGTATGACAGGACCAGGTTCACTGCCATGTAGGCAGCTTAGAAATGGGTGCTTTTTTATTGCCAGATCAAGAGGAGGTTCAGTGCCATGTAGGCAGCTTAAAAACACCCAAAATAAAACCGGAGCATTGCCCCGGTTTTATTCATCATCTATTTATTCTTCTAATAGACTTCTTAACATCCAGGCAGTTTTTTCATGTACTTCCAGTCGTTGGGTTAGTACATCCGCAGTTGGCTGGTCATTGGCTTCTTCCACCACATCAAAAATACTGCGTGCGGTCCGTGCAACTGTTTCATGGGCACGAACCAATAACTCCACCATTTCATTGGCTTTTGGTACACCTTCGACTTCTTCAATTGATGCCAGTTTCACAAATTCTTTATAGGTACCCGGTGCCGGAAAACCCAGCGCACGAATCCGCTCGGCAATAACATCCAGCGCATTCCATTGCTCGGTATATTGGGTCATAAACATGGTGTGCAGGCTGTTAAACTGTGGCCCGGTCACGTTCCAGTGGAAATTATGGGTCATTAAATATAGGGTATAACTGTCGGCCAGAAGTCGGGAAAGCCCTTCGACAATTTTGGCCCGGTTATCTTCAGAAATACCAATATCAATATGCATCGATGCTTTTTTCATTTTCGCCATGAGTCGCTCCCAAAGCTTGTCGTTATAAGGAATCAGATGATCAACATACATGAATGTAGCACAGTTGCTGCTGCAAAAAGATTGCAGATGGTAGTAATACTGTATAAGCATCATCACCAGAAATCAGATGAATTTTGAAGATGCTGAGAACGCGCAGATTAGGAGATAGAAAAGTCAATTTGAACAGGGAAGATGAGATAGGATGGATGATCTGCCAGAAATAAATGAAGAATGAGGCCGGCTCATTCTTCATCAGGGATGGAGCACTTAGTTCAATTTTTCATGCTGGATACTGTCACGATAATAGCGACAACCTTTATATAGCAGGAATACGCCAATCACACCGGCTACTGCATTGACAATAGAAATCGAGTGGCCGACCATCAGCGTGTTTTCAAAATAGTTATCGGTAATTAAAGCCACAGCCGTAGTACCCACACCCAGGGCAATCAGGTTGGAGATTAGCAGGAATTTGGCAGAAACCTGAGCACGGAGCTGGTTAGGGGTCAGCATTTGTGTTGCGGCAGCCGAGGCTGGAATCGGGAAGGTCGAGAAGAACATGGCCACAAAAATCAGTGCAAACGATAAGTACAGATTATCTACCTGGGTAAACAGCACACTTGGAATAATCAGCGCTGCACAGCCCAAAGCACCGGCACGAATAGCCGCATCGCTATAGCCACGTTTGGAGAAAAAGTCGATGAGCCAGCCGCAGAACAGCGCGCCCGCCGTATTCGCCACCAGAATAATACAGCCCAAGACATAACCGGTCTGACTGGCATCGAGACCAAAATGACGCATGTAATAGGCCGGTGCCCAGCCTAATAACGAATACAGCATCATGGTGTAGAAAGAGAAGCCAATAAAATGACAGAAGAAGGTTTTCTTGTGCAATTTAATAAAAGCCACCGAGTTTTTAAATGAGGCTTTAACGACTTCACCATCCTGACCGACTTTCACACCTTTACGGCTGGGTTCACGTACGGTCAGAATCATCACCAGGGCCAATAATACACCCGGTAAACCGACAATAAAGAAAGTCAGTTGCCAGGTTTTTAATTCACCAATTATTGGCAATACCACAAAATCGACTTCTTTTAATAAGCCAATCACGTAGCCGCCAATCAGGAAGGCCAGACCAGAACCAATAAAGGCACCAATCGCATAAACACCTAAAGCACGGCCAAGTTTTTCTTTCGGGAACAGGTCAGCCACAATCGAGTAGAAGGCAGGTGACAGGGCCGCTTCACCGGCGCCGACACTTAAACGTGCTAAAAACATCTGGATGAAGTTTTTACTTAAACCACAAGCCGCTGTGGCCAGACTCCAGAAGGCAATGCCGATAGAAATAATTTTAATCCGTGATTTTTTATCGGCCAGTGCGGCAATGGGCACACCCATAAAGGCATAGAACAGCGAGAAGGCCAGGCCTTGCAATAAGCTGAACTGGGTATCACTGAGCATTAAATCGGCCTTAATTGGCTCAATCATTAAGGACAGAATCTGGCGGTCTACAAAAGACAGGATATAGGCCACCATACAGATAATCACCACATACCACTGATAGGTACTGCTGCTGTCCTGCGAACTAGGCGTGACCGGCAGGTCAATGGGATGAGCCGCTTCAAACTGTTTGCTTTCGGGTTGAATATTCCTTTCAACCGCATCTATCTCTAGAGTTTTATCATTCATTGTGCAACTTCCTGTGCTGAACGTATAAGATAATATGATACGTTTTAAACCTTGTTATTTTTGTTTTGTATCGTCTATCTTCAATTTATTCCTTTCTGCACAGCGGGTCAATCTGTTCTGAATAAAAAGATACATATTTTTAAGTATAAATAAAAAAAAGGAATCATAAAGATTCCTTTTCTTGGTTCAATATAGTTCGGCTTAAGCTTCGCCACGTTCTACCAGTGTCAGAATATCGTAGGTGGCGACCAGTTCATTACGCTGGTTTTTCACTTTAATATCCCACACCACCACGCCGTGTGGCTTCTGGCTTGGGTCGCGTTGCTGTTTCGGGGTTTTCTGCTTGCAGGTCAGCTCGACCTGAATGGTATCACCAATTTTCACCGGCTCGACAAAGCGCAGGTTGTCCATGCCGTAGTTGGCAATCACCGGGCCAGGCGCAGCATCAACAAACAGACCGGCTGCGGCCGACACCACAAAGTAGCCGTGTGCGACACGCTCTTCAAACAGCGATTCTGCCGCGGCAATTTTGTCCATATGTGCATAGAAATAATCACCGCTTAAGCAGGCGAAGTTCACCAGATCGGCCTCGGTTACGGTACGGCGTGCGGTGAGCAGACGTTCACCAACACGTAATTCATCAAACGATTTTTTAAATGGATGAACCCGATCTTCAAACACCTGAGCACCGGCGGTCCAGCTATGCCCAATCTGGGTCATGGCATTCGGTGAACCTTGAATTGCGGTGCGTTGCATATAATGTTTTACCGCGCGCAAGCCGCCCAGTTCCTCACCTCCACCAGCACGACCCGGACCACCATGCACCAGATGCGGCAATGGCGAACCATGACCGGTACTTTCTTTGGCGCTTTCCTCATCCAGCACATGCACACGGCCATGCCACGGGGCAATCTTGGCAATCAGCTGTTCAATATTCTGCTCGCAATCACGTACCACCGAGGCCACCAGACTACCTTCACCGCGTGCCACCAGACCGGCCAGTTGTGCCAGATTATCATAGGCCATCAGCGTTACCACCGGACCAAAGGCTTCAATCTGATGCAGGCTGCTGGCCTGTTCAGGCTGTTCACAGACCAGTACAGTTGGCGGATAGAATGCGCCGAGTTCGGGTTGATCGGCCTGAATACTAAAGTCCTGACGTAAATGGCTACCAAAGACAATTTGGGCTTCCTGGCTTAACTGTTCCACCTTGGCCGCCACGTCCTGTTTCTGTTTGAGGCTGGCCAGTGCACCTATGGTGACCTGATCCAGCTCCGGATTACCGACTACCACTTTTTGCAGCTTGGCAATCAAACGTTCCTGCACGGTCGCTAAAAGTTCACGTGGCACAAAAGCGCGACGAATTGCAGTACATTTCTGTCCGGCTTTGCTGGTCATTTCACGGAAGACTTCACGCACAAACAGGTCAATCGCCGTATCGCTGGCCTGTTCCGTCAGAATGGCGCTGTTGACAGAATCGGCTTCCATGCTAAATGGAATCGAGTACTGATTCAGGTGCGGATGCGCACGTAATTTCTGGCCGGTTGCAGCAGAACCGGTGAAAGTCACGGTATCTTGTGGATTCAGCTGCTCAAACAGGTCATAAGTCTGGCCGCAAATCAGCTGTAATGCACCTTCCGGTAAATACCCGCTGGCATGAATAGCTTTAACTACGGCATGGGTCAGCTCGGCACCTTCGGTCGCCGGTTTAACAATACACGGTACACCGGCCAATAAGGTTGGCGCGATTTTTTCCAGCATGCCCCAGATCGGGAAGTTAAAGGCATTAATATGCACCGCCACGCCTGCTTTCGGGCTTAAGAGGTGTTTGGCGCCAAAAGCGCCATGCTTGGACAGCGGAATCCAGCTGTCTTCCACCCAGGCGGTTTCATCGCTCAGTTCGCGGCGCACCAGACTGGAGTAGGCAAACAGGGTACCAATACCACCTTCGACATCAATCCAGGCATCTTTACGGGTACAGCCGGTGGCTTTGGCCAGTTCATAAAAATCTTCTTTACGTTCCAGTAGATATTGCGCCACCTGTTTTAGTGCATTGGCACGCTGATGAAAAGTCCAGGAGGCAATCGCCGGGCCATGCTGTTTGGCATAGTCGACCACCGCACGGGTATCGAGGCCAAAGCTGCTGACCTGATAAATGGTTTCACCGGTAATGGCATGCTGTACCGGACGGAAATCCTGACTCGCAACAAATTCCTGACCGCATACCAGTGAGCTTAAGGTCTTCAGTGCCGGGCGAACGCTTGAATAATCAGTCGCTTGCGATTCCGTCTGCGCTGTCTGGGTGTCTAACTCAAGCATGATATAACTCCTTTTATGATACGTTTTGAGTAATATTTTAGTTTTGATGTTTTATAATTTCTGATTTTAACGCGATTTTGTCAATCATATTTCTACTCAAATTTTGCAATAAAAAATTTTTTAAAAAATAAAAATATTAAAAAACAATAAATTGATTTAATTTTGTGAATTATTTTATTTGATACTTAAAAATTAATATTGATTTTTAAAATGTATCGTTTTAATTTTAATGCCAGAACACTTGGGATAAGTGAGGATAAAATGACAAATCAACTTCACAGCTTTGAGCAGGCAATTGAAAAGGACATTTCAATTGAACCTAAAAACTGGATGCCAGAGGCTTACCGTAAAACCCTGATTCGCCAGATTGGTCAGCATGCACATTCCGAAGTGGTTGGCATGTTGCCAGAAGGCAACTGGATTACCCGTGCACCTAGCTTAAAACGTAAGGCCGTATTGCTTGCCAAAGTGCAGGATGAAGCCGGTCATGCGCTGTATCTGTACAGCGCGGCAGAAACTCTGGGCGCCGACCGTGATGACATGATGGACAAGCTGATTGCCGGTCGCATGAAATATTCATCCATCTTTAACTATCCAACCCTGAGCTGGGCCGATGTAGCCGCGATTGGCTGGCTGGTCGATGGCGCAGCGATTGTGAATCAGGTCGCGCTTTGCCGCACCTCTTATGGTCCATATGCCCGTGCCATGGTGCGCATCTGTAAAGAAGAAAGTTTCCATCAGCGCCAGGGCTTTGAAGCCATGATGCAACTGGCCAACGGTACGCCAGAACAAAAACAGATGGCGCAAGATGCAGTTAACCGTTTCTGGTGGCCGGCGCTGATGATGTTTGGTCCAAGCGATGACAACTCGCCGAACAGCGCGCAAAGCATGGCCTGGAAAATCAAACGTTTCAGTAATGATGAACTGCGTCAGAAGTTTGTCGATAACACCGTACCGCAAGTGTTGCAGCTTGGCCTGAGCGTGCCAGATCCGGATTTACGTTTTAATCAAGACACTGGTCACTACGAGTTTGGCGAAATTAACTGGACCGAATTCTTTGATGTGATTGCCGGCAAAGGCGCATGTAACCACGAACGCATTGAAGCGCGTCGTAAAGCCTGGGAAGGCGGCAAATGGGTGCGTGATACCGCAGCCGTTTATGCCCAGAAACAACAGACCCAGCAACAACAACAGAAAGTTGCTTAAGCAGCTCACATACGGAAATGAAGAAGGAATACGCTCATGGACAATAAAAATCACTGGTCGTTATATGAAGTGTTTGTACGCAGCAAACAGGGTTTAAGCCATCGTCATGTTGGCAGTCTGCGTGCATCTGATGATGAAGTGGCGCTGCAAAATGCACGTGACGTTTATACCCGCCGCAATGAAGGGGTGAGCATCTGGGTGGTGAAATCGGAACTGATTACTTCATCTCAACCAGATGAAAAACCGGAATTTTTTGATCCTTCACTGGACAAAGTCTATCGTCATCCGACGTTTTACAATATTCCAGATGGCATTGAGCACATGTAAGGAGCAGTACAATGAATCAAACTGTATTAGCACAATTTCTCCTGCATGTGGGCGACAGCCAGCTGATTTTATCGCACCGTCTGGCCGAGTGGTGTGGCCATGCGCCGGAACTGGAGCTGGACATTGCACTGGCCAATATCGGTCTGGACCTGCTCGGTCAGGCACGTACCGCTTTAAGTCTGGCTGGTGAGATTGAAGGTTTGGGCCGTGATGAAGACAAACTGGCTTATTTCCGCACCGAACGTGAATACCGCAACCTGTTGTTATGTGAACAGCCGAATGGTGACTTTGCCCAGACCATGGTACGCCAATGGTTAATGGATCTGTATCACCTAGAACTGTTTACAGCTTTAAGCCAGAGCCAGCAGGCCGATGTCGCTGCTTTTGCGGTGAAATCTTTAAAAGAAGTCAAATATCATCTGCGTTTTTCTACCACCTGGATGGAGCGCTTAAGTCTGGGCACCGCCGAAGCGCATGAGAAAACCCAGCAGGGTTTGAACCAGTTATGGCGTTTTACTGCAGAGCTGTTTGAACAGAACGCGGACGAGCAGCAGCTGGTCGCACAGGGCATTTTACCAGACTTTGCACCTTTAAAAGCCGCCTGGACGGCTCAGGTACAGACCGAACTGCAACGTTTTGGCCTGAGCCTGCCAGACACGGGTGCGTATCGTAGCGGTGCCAAACAGGGCCTGCATACCGAACACCTGGGCTTTATTCTGGCCGAACTGCAATATATGCAGCGTTCCTATCCAAATATGGCCTGGTAATTCAGCTTGATCACAGGGAGTGAGTCGCATGAATTTAATTCGACATTGTCTAGATGAATGCTGGGATGCGCTGGCGCAGGTGTCTGATCCGGAAATTCCAGTGCTGTCGGTGCTGGATCTGGGCATGATTCGCGGCGTTGAACTCAACGCGCAAGATGAAATTGTGGTGCGACTGACCCCGACCTATAGCGGCTGTCCGGCCACAGATCTGCTTAAAGATGAAATTACCGCGGCGTTTCAAAGTAAAGGTCTAACCCCGGTTCAGGTGGTGGTGGATTTATCTGAAGCCTGGACCACCGACTGGATGAGCGAAAGCGGCAAGCAGAAGCTGCAGCAGTACGGTATTGCACCGCCACAAGGCCAGTCACATCAATGTGGTACGCATGTGGCGCTCAGTGATGGCATTCGCTGTCCACACTGTCATAGCCAGCAGACCAAATTATTAAGTGAATTCAGTTCCACAGCCTGCAAAGCCTTATACAAGTGTCAGGACTGTCTTGAACCGTTCGACTATTTCAAATGTATATAAGCATGACAAGCACCGTCGGCATGCAAGAGGGATTTTTACATGAGCCAATTTATACCTTTAACCATTAAATCAATTCAGCCACAAACCGAACAGGCCATCTGTATTGCCTTTGATCTGGCACCTGAACAGGCTGATTTATTCCAGTATCAGCCAGGCCAGCATCTTACCATCCGTCATTTGACCGAGCAGGGTGAAATCCGTCGTTGTTATTCAATTTGCAGTGATCGTGCTGAAGACATGAGCATTGCCATCAAGAAAATTGATCAGGGCCAGTTTTCGACCTGGGCCAATGAACATCTTAAAGCCGGTGATGTACTGGAAGTGATGCCACCACAAGGCGTATTTTTTCAAAAAGCAGCCAAAACTGGCGGCCAGAATTATCTTGGCTTTGCTGCTGGTAGCGGCATTACCCCAATTTTGTCGATTGTGAAATCGGTGCTAAACCATCAGCCGGGCGCGCACTTTACCTTGGTTTATGGTAACCGTTCCTGGAAACAGACCATGTTCTCGGAACAGATCATGGATTTAAAAGACCGTTATAAAGAGCGTCTGCAACTGGTCAATGTTTTCTCGCGTGAACTGAATGACAGCCAGTTACTCAATGGCCGGATTGATGCGGAAAAACTGCAACAGCTGTTTCAGGCCGGTCTGATTCATTCCCAGTTCGATCACTGCTTTGCCTGTGGCCCGGAAGAGATGATGAATGCAGTGGAAACAGTGTTACCAGAACTGGGCATCGAGCGCAGCAAAATTCACACCGAGCGTTTTAATACCGGCACTGCACCGAAAGCCAGCGCGGCACAAATTGAAAGCCGTAGCGAAGAGAAGGTTAATATTATTCTCGATGGCCGTGAGCTGATTGTCGACGTTTCCAAACAGGATGACAGCATTCTCGATGCCGCCTTACGTGCCGGTGCTGACTTGCCTTATGCCTGTAAAGGTGGGGTCTGTGCGACCTGTAAATGCAAGGTGCTGGAAGGTGAGGTCGAAATGGCCATCAACTACAGCCTGGAAGAAGATGAAGTGGCCAAAGGCTATGTGCTGAGCTGTCAGGCACGTCCGACCAGTGCCAATGTGCGCTTGAGTTTTGACGAATAAGCAGCGGACAGGGAGTCACAAGCCATGGATTATTTAAAAAGCAGTCTGGCTGCGCCGGGTGTGGTGTTAATTGAACTGAACCGCCCGGAAAAGCGTAATGCCTTGAACAATGCCACCTTAAAAGAACTGGCTGGTCATCTGCAGCAGCTGGATGCAGATTCCAGTGTAAAAGCCGTGGTGATTACCGGCAATCCGCAGTGTTTTGCTGCCGGGGCAGATTTAAATGAACTGGCACAACTGGATGTGGTGAGCATCCAGCAGGATCAGCGTCCATTGCTGTGGAAAGGTATTGATGAATTTTCCAAGCCACTGATTATGGCGGTCAATGGTTATGCGCTGGGGGCAGGTTTTGAACTGGCCCTGCATGGCGACATGATCATCACCGGTGAAAATGCCCAGTTTGCACTCCCTGAAATTGGTTTGGGCATGTTACCAGGCGCCGGTGGGACCCAGCGTTTGGCGCGTCTGGTCGGACAGCAACTGGCGATGCGCTGGGCCATGACCGGGGAGATGGTCTCCGCCAATACCGCCTTGCAACACGGCATTAGCAGTCAGGTCTGTCCAAGCGGCCTTACGGTGCAATATGCACTGGAACTGGCAACAAAAATTGCAGCGCAGGCGCCACTGGCCATCCGCGCCATCAAACAGTCCTTAAAGTCGATTCATGAAGTGACCTTGAGCCAGGGCCTCAAATTAGAACGTCAACATTTTGTCTGGCTGGCCGCGACCCAAGACCGTCAGGAAGGCATTCAGGCATTTTTAGAAAAAAGAAAACCGGAATTTAGAGGTGTGTAATGGATTACCAAACAATTATTGTCGAAGAAAAAAATGCAGTGGGCTATTTGACCTTTAACCGTCCGAAGCAGCTCAACAGTTTTAATGAAACCATGCATCAGGAAGTGTCCAAGGTTATGAAGGCCTGGGCCAAAGACAGCAAGATTCGCGCGGTGGTCATTTCTGCCGAAGGTCGTGGTTTCTGTGCCGGACAGGATTTGAATGACCGCGTGGTCGATCCGAATGCCGATGCACCAGATTTAGGCCTGTCAATTGAAAAATATTACAACCCTTTAATCAAGCTAATTACCGATATGCCCAAACCGGTGCTGTGCGCAGTCAATGGGGTTGCGGCCGGTGCTGGTGCCAATATTGCTTTGGCCTGTGACATTGTACTGGCGGCAAAATCGGCGTCTTTTATTCAGGCTTTCTGCCGTTTAGGTCTGGTTCCGGATTCTGGCGGCACCTGGTTCCTGCCGCGTCTGGTTGGCCGTGCCCAAGCCATGGGGCTGGCCATGCTGGGTGATAAAGTCAGCGCAGAACAGGCGCTGCAACTGGGCATGATTTGGCAGGTGGTAGAAGATGATCAGCTGAAAGCCGAAGCCGAGAAAATGGCCGAGCATTTAGCCAAACAGCCGACCTATGGCCTGTCCTTAATTAAAAAAGCCATTCATGCTGCAGCCGACAATAATCTGGATGAACAGCTCATTCTGGAACGTGACCTGCAGCGTCTGGCCGGCCGTTCAAGTGATTATAAAGAAGGCGTCCAAGCCTTTATGCAAAAACGCACACCGCAATATACAGGATGCTAATCATGGAACAACTTTGTTTACAGCAGGCCCGTGTCGCGGTGATTGGCGCCGGCACCATGGGCATTGGTATTGCACAATTGGCGGCGATGCATGGCCATCCAACCCAGCTGTTTGATGTGGATGTGCAAAAATCTGAGGCTGGTTTGACGCAATTGAAAACACAGCTGGAAAAACGTGTTACGGCCGGGAAAATGACAGCGCAGCTGTTAGAGCAAACGCTGGCCAATTTAACGATTGCCAGCGATCTTCAGGCACTGGCGAATGCGCAACTGGTGGTTGAAGCCATTGTGGAAAAGAAAGAGGTCAAACAAGCGCTGTTTCAGCAACTGGCAGCACTGTGTCCGGTAGAAACCATTTTTGCCTCTAACACCTCATCCATTTCCATTACCGCCATTGCCGCGGCAATTCCACAGCCTGAGCGTGTGGTCGGACTGCACTTTTTTAATCCGGCACCGGTAATGAAACTGGTAGAAATTATTCGTGGCCTGAAAACCTCAGCAGAGATTGCACAGGCATTGTTCAGCCTGATGCAAAGTTGGAATAAAGTGCCAGTGACGGCCAAATCAACTCCGGGTTTCATTGTCAACCGGGTAGCGCGTCCTTATTATGCCGAAGCTTTTCGTGCCTTACAGGAAAATGTCACCACGCCTGAACAATTGGATTTTATCATGAGTGAATGTGGCCGCTTTGCCATGGGGCCATGTGAACTGACCGACTTAATCGGGCAGGATGTCAATTTTTCCGTGACCCAAAGCGTGTATCAGGAATTCTTTTATGAGCCGCGCTATCGTCCGTCTTTAATCCAGAAAGAACTGGTGGATGCCGGCTGTTTCGGCCGTAAAAGCGGGCAGGGTTTTTATGATTATCGTCAGGCTGAACGTTCACCGGCCTATCGTTTGCCGGCCATGCCGAGCGTTGCACCGGGTGAACTTGAGATTGAGGTCAATGGGAGCTGGTCACATTCTAGCGGCTTGATCTCGCGGATTCAGGCTGCCTCACAGCTGAAAGTACAGTGTCAGCCACAGGCAGATGAAGAGATTGTACTAGGTGATGTATGCCTGCGTTTAAGCCGCGGTGAATCGGTCGAGCTGGACTATAGCAAGGACAAAGTGGTGCTGATGGACTGGCATGCTGACTGGAATGCAGCACAGGCACTACCAATCGTGGCATCACCGGCCTGTAACGCAGCCGATATCGCCAAAGTCGAGCAGTTTTTTGCCGCGATTGATCTGATACCAATCTGGACTAAAGATCATGCAGGTCTGTATGTGCTGCGTACCATTTCCATGCTGGTGAATGAAGCCAGTGAAGCAGTGCTGCATGCTATAGCAACCGAACAAGATATTGATTCAGCAATGAAATATGGTGTGAATTATCCGCAAGGTCCATTCCAGTGGGCAGAAAAAATTGGATATAACACTATTTTACAAATTTTGAAAAATATGTATCGTATTTATGGTGAAGAACGCTACCGTTGTAGTATATATTTAAGCAAGAAGGCTGCACAGGAACGTACGCAGTCAGAGCAAGAATTAGAATTTCGCCAAGCAGGCTAAGGAAACCACAGGACATGGAACAGGTATTTATTTGCGATGGAATTCGCACCCCAATTGGCCGTTATGCCGGTGCATTCAGCAGCATCCGTGCAGATGACCTGGCTGCCTTGCCAATACAGTATTTAAAAGCCCAGCATCCTGAACTGCCTTGGCAGGAACTGGATGAGGTGATTTTAGGCTGTGCCAATCAGGCTGGTGAAGATAACCGTAATGTGGCGCGTATGGCTGCCTTGCTGGCCGGCATGCCGGACAATGTCGCGGGCATTACCCTAAACCGTCTTTGTGCTTCAGGTTTAGATGCGGTTGCCACAGGCGCGCGTATGATCAAGGCTGGTGAAGCGCGGTTTGTACTGGCCGGTGGGGTCGAGTCCATGAGCCGTGCGCCTTTTGTCCAGTCCAAACCGGAAACCGCTTTTAGCCGTACCCCGGAAATTTTTGACACCACCATCGGCTGGCGCTTTATTAACCCGAAATTTAAAGCGCAGTTTGGCGTCGATAGCATGCCGGAAACCGCCGAGAACGTTGCAGAAAAATACCAGATACATCGTGCCGATCAGGACCTGTTTGCCTATCGCAGTCAGCAGAAAACTGCAGTGGCCCAGCAAAACGGGATTCTGGCCGAAGAAATTATGCCGGTTGAGATTAAAGACCGTAAGAAAAACAGCATCATCTTCCAGACCGATGAGCATCCACGTGCTGACACCACGCTGGAGGCTTTAGGCAGCCTGAAAACCCCGTTTCGTAAAGAAGGTGGTTCAGTCACTGCTGGTAATGCTTCCGGGGTAAATGATGGCGCTGCCTGTGTCATGCTGGCCAATCAGGCTTTTGTCGATCAGCATCAGCTCAAGCCTTTGGCAAAAGTGGTGGCTTCGGCCAGTGCCGGTGTTGAAGCTAAATATATGGGCATTGGGCCGGTGCCGGCGGTACGTAAAGTACTGGCGCTGACCGGGCTAACCCTGGACCAGATGGATATCATTGAGTTGAACGAGGCCTTCGCCGCACAGGCACTGGCGGTGACCCGTGAACTGGGCTTGCAGGATGATGATGCCCGGGTCAATCCAAATGGCGGCGCGATTGCCTTGGGACATCCACTCGGGATGAGTGGAACGCGTCTGGTGATTACCGCCATGAAAGAATTAAAACGTCGTCAAGGGAAATATGCACTGTGCACCATGTGTGTCGGTGTGGGCCAGGGCGTGGCCATGATTATCGAAAATGTGGATGAGGACACATCCAAGTAAAAAATACAGCACTCAATCAGGATGATTGAAAAGGAGTAATAAGATGAATAACAATGTAATGGAAAAAATCGAAACTGTTTCAATCGATGAGTTACGTAGCATCCAGCTGCAACGCATGAAAAAAACGCTGCAGCATGCCTACCAGAACAGCCCGGTGTATCAAAAGAAGTTTGATGAAGCAGGGGTCCATCCTGATGATTTCAACACTTTGGAAGATCTGGCCAAATTCCCGTTTACCACCAAACAAGATTTACGAGACAACTATCCGTTTGGCATGTTTGCCGTGCCACAGGAACAGATTGTGCGTGTGCATGCCTCATCAGGCACCACCGGCCAGCCGACCGTGGTCGGGTATACCCAGCAGGATATTCAGACCTGGTCAGATGTGGTAGCACGTTCCTTACGTGCAGCCGGTTTAAGTGCCAAAGATACCATTCAGGTGTCCTATGGTTATGGTCTGTTTACTGGCGGTTTGGGGGCGCATTATGGCGTAGAGCGCTTAGGTGCCACGGTTATTCCAATGTCGGGCGGCCAAACCGAGCGTCAGGCGCAGCTGATTCATGACTTTAAGCCTACTGCTTTAATGGTTACGCCATCTTACTGCCTGAATATTATTGAAGCGCTGGAAAAGAAATTTGGCACAGCCAAAGACTGTTCTATCCGTACCGGTATTTTTGGTGCCGAGCCGTGGACCAATGAAATGCGCAAGGAGATTGAAGAGCGCTTGGGCATTGATGCACTGGATATTTACGGCCTGTCTGAAGTAATGGGGCCGGGTGTAGCAATGGAATGTCTGGAAAGCAAAGACGGCCCAACCATCTGGGAAGATCATTTCTATCCGGAAATTATCAATCCGGAAACTGGTGAAGTCCTGCCAGATGGTGAACTGGGCGAGCTGGTCTTTACCACCATCACCAAAGAAGGCATGCCGGTGATCCGTTACCGTACCCGTGACCTGACCCGTCTGTTACCCGGCACGGCACGCACCATGCGTCGTATGGACAAAATCGTTGGACGTAGCGATGATATGATGATTATCCGCGGTGTGAACGTGTTCCCGTCACAAATTGAAGAGCAGATTTTGCACATTCCGCAGCTGATTCCGAATTATCAGATTCATATTTGTAAACAGGGACGCCTCGACACATTGCATATTCAGGCAGAAATGCGTAAAGATACCAATGATGTTATGGCGCACCAGTTGGCGGGGCAGTTAAAAGCCCAGATTAAAACCATGGTGGGCATTAGCGTGACGGTGGATGTGTTGCCGGAAGGCAGCCTGCCACGCTCAGAAGGTAAGGCGCAGCGGGTATTTGATATCCGAAAGTCTGCATAGGTTCAGTGGGCGATTGACTGCGGTCAATTGCCCTCACAAACAGGGTGTGAATACATCGCAATGAATCCAAAATTAAAACAAAGTATTGATGATTTTATTCAGCATGAAGCCTTAAGTGGCACATCGCTGATTATGACCGTATTTGGTGACTGTATTTTTCATCGCGGTGGGATTATCAGTCTGGCCAGCCTGATCCAGCTGATGGATGTGTTTGGCCTGAACGAACGTTCGGTGCGTACCGCTGTGTTTCGTCTGGTACAAAACGGCTGGTTGGTGTCGGAAAAAATTGGCCGCACCAGTTATTACCGTATTACCGAAAACAGCCGCCAGCGTTTTATTATGGCGGACCAGAAAATTTACAGCTTCCAGCACAAGGAATGGGATCAGAAATGGGATCTGGTACTGCTCAGTTCGGTCGAGCTGGAAAATAAAGCCATTTTAAAGAAAGAACTGGAATGGCTCGGTTTTGCCAATATTGCCACCAACGTGATGGCTTATCCGGGTTGTGATCATCTGAAACTGCAAAATCTGCTACTGAATCTGCAAATGACCGATCAGGTGGTGATCTTTAAAGCTGAAACCTTGCAGTTATGGCAGGAGTCGTATCCAACCATTAAACGCATGGTGGCAACCAACTGGCCAGTGCCAGAATTGCATCAGCGTTATGAAAAATTCATGGGTGATTTCCGTGAATTTCTGAATCTGGTTGATGCCGAAGATGAACTGGACCCGGTACAGGCCTTCCAGATCCGGATTTTGCTGATTCATCAGTATCGCCGGATTTTGCTGAAAGATCCGAACCTGCCGTTTGAGCTGCTGCCATCGGACTGGTTATCGCTGAATGCACGCAACTTAAGTAGCAATCTGTATCAGCGTGTGGTCAGTGCCGGAGAAGAATTCTTTATGGAACTGGCGCGCACGTCGGAAGGTTCAATGCCACCGGCGCATCCGCAATTCTTCAAGCGTTTTGGCGGTATTAAAATAGAAGAACCCAGCTCATTGGCTTGAGTCTATTCATAGAGCTTCCTTGCTTCGTGGTGGGGAAGCATCTACTCTGCTTATTTTAAAGGAATAAAATATGCCGTGTTACTCCATTGATGGTGTGATTCCTGTGGTGCATCCGCAGGCTTATGTGCATCCAACTGCTGTACTTATTGGCGATGTGATTATTGAAGCCGGGGCTTATATTGGCCCATTTGCTGCCTTACGTGCCGACTTTGGCCGGATTCATATTCAGCAAAATGCCAATGTGCAGGATTCCTGTACCGTGCATGGTTTTCCAGACAGCGTGACGCTGGTAGAAGAATATGGCCATATCGGACATGGGGCAATTTTGCATGGCTGCATCATTCGTAAAAACGTACTGGTTGGCATGAATAGCGTGATTCTGGATGAAGCGGAAATTGGTGAAAATACCATTATTGGCGCCAACAGTACCGTGAAAGCCAAAGCTCAGATTCCGGCCAATGTCCTGGCACTCGGCAGTCCGGCTAAGGTGGTGCGGCCACTGGAAGACAAGGAAATTGCCTGGAAACGTCATGGCACCCAGCAATATATTGAACTGACTGCACGCTGTCTGCAGAGCATGCACGAGGTTGAGCCATTGCCTGAACAAACTGCCTCACGCCGTACCTATCGCGATTTTTCCGCCGAGCATGTGATTAAAAAACAGGCTTAAGTGAATATAAAAACCTGTGATCTTTAGGTATATCGCATTGTTGATCCCATAAAAAAGCGCTGAATCTATCAGCGCTTTTTCTATCTTATCTCTACATAGACCAATATTTACACGGGCGCTTCCATCAACACCTGACCATATTGTTCGCGTAAATCTTTTTTCAGCATTTTGCCGGTCCCGCTGAGCGGAATACTGTCAACAAAAATAACCTTATCGGGAATCTGCCATTTGGCCACTTTATCGGCATAATAATCCAGCAGTTCGTTTTCGGTAAGCTGGCTATCCGGCACTTTCATGGCAATCACTACCGGACGTTCATCCCATTTTGGATGGCTGGCGGCAATCACTGCGGCCATGGCAATTTCCGGATGGCACATGGCCAGATTTTCCAGTTCTACCGATGAAATCCATTCACCACCCGATTTAATCAGGTCTTTAGAACGGTCACTAATGTGCAGGAAACCATCACTGTTCAGACTGGCAATATCGCCGGTATCGAACCAGCCATCACTGGTCAGGGCAGATTCCTCTTTGCCAAAGTAACGCTCAATAATCCAGTGGCCTTTAATCTGTAAATTGCCGGTGGTCTGGCCATCACGTGGCAGCAAGTCGGTGCCTTTTTCTGCCGAAGCCAGACGTAAATCTACCCCAAATGGTGGACGACCTTGAGACAGTCGTAACTGGGTTTTCTCCTCCGGACTGAGCAGTTCATGCTTGGCTTTGAGCTGGTTGGCAGAACCCAGCGGACTGGTTTCAGTCATGCCCCAGGCATGAATGGTGTCGCAGTTATACTGCTCTTTAAAGGTTTTCAGCATCGCTGGCGGACAGGCCGAGCCACCAACCACATTGCGGTTCATGCTTTCCAGCGTGCTGCCAGACTGTTTGGCTGCGGCCAGTAGACCTTGCCAGATGGTTGGTACCCCCAAGGCCACGGTGACTTTATAATTATCAATGAGCTGTACCAGACTGGCACCGTCCAGCCCTGGTCCCGGTAAAACCAGGGTTGAGCCAACCATCGCCGCAGCATACGGTGTGCCCCAAGCATTGACATGGAACATTGGAACCACGGGCAGCATTACATCTTTGGCCGATAAATTCAGGGAGTCGGGCAGGCTGATGCCATAACTGTGCAACAAGGTGGAACGGTGACTGTAGAGCACGCCTTTTGGATTACCGGTGGTGCCTGAGGTGTAGCACAGGGAACTGGCCATATTCTCATCCAGTTCTGGCCAGTCAAATGTCTTGGACTGGGCGGCAATCAAATCATCATAAAACTGAACTTCAGGCAGTTTTTTCCGGACCGCATCATCCGGTGCATCCAGACAGATAAAATGCTCCACCTGAGGTAAATGCTGTTTTACCCCGACAATTAGCGGCAGGAAGGTTTTATCAAAAATTACCACCCGGTCCTGAGCATCATTAATAATAAAAATCAGCTGTTCAGGAAACAGACGCGGGTTAATGGTATGGCAGACCAGACCACTCCCGGAAATTGCATACCAGCTTTCCAGGTGACGATGATTGTTCCAGGCAATGGTCGCCACACGGTCACTCTGCTCTAGGCCCAAGGCCTGCAGGGCATTGGCAAAGCGTTTGGCATTCTCTGCCACAGCGGCCCAGTCGGTGCTGCTCATGCTGCCATCGGTATTTTTTGAAATGATGGGTGTATCGCCATGATAGCGTGCTGCATGTTCAATCAGCGAGCTAATCAATAACGGTTGATACATCATACGTCCAAGCATGTTGATATCCTTATTCCATTTTTTTTGTTTAAATAATGTCTTGTTTCTTGACTACTTTTCCGAGGCATCATTGCCGAAAAAGGCTGTTTTTTTAATCCTAAACACTTGCGTGATGAAATCAAGAGGGGATTACAAAAAATCTGTTTTGTACCACTTTTAAACCAAAAAATGCGCTAGCTATTTGAATATAGAGTAAAAGCTTCAATAAGTATGATGAATGAAGTTCAAAAGAAGTCATTGAAATAACATTTGATCTTTTTAAAAAATGTGTTAAAAAATGAGTATAACCAATTTTGGTTATGCTTGTTTCAGGATGAAATAAGCGGTAAGAAGCTGAATGAAAAAATAATCAAAAATAGGAGTGTTAGGATGCTTCAATTATTAAAAAACTTTTTCTGTTTACATATTTATGAATATGAGCAAATGGAGGAAATTGGTGCGCATATTGAGTGTCGTAAGTGTGGGGCCAATAAATCATAGAGGGGATCAAACCGGATTCAAAAAAGAAGTGGGCTAGACTCACTTCTTTTTGTTTATACGCTGCATTAACATCCGCGCAGGCTCATCTCAGCCGTTAAATAAATCTCATTCCAAGCTGCTTTATTTACTGCCGTTTCAGGCTAAAATCCTGACATCTCTCTATAACTGAATATGCATATGGCCAAAGATTTTAATGCCCCAACCTATATTGTAGATGATCAGCTCAGCGATACCTTAACCTGGCTGTGTCAGCATCAGGACTGTTTTGATGCTTTTCATTTTGATGTCATCAAGCAGGAACTCACGGTTTATCATGCCAATGGTGCCGATCTGATTAAACCGGGTATGTATCTGAATGCCAATTATGGCCTGTTGATTACTTCATAAAAAAAGCCCATCCAGAAGATTAATGCCAGTCAGTTAAGCAAACATTAGCAAAATGTAGTAAAAATGAGTGTATGCCAATACGCTCATTTTTTTATGACTTTATCTGAAAATTTAGATTGCACTCATCAGGAGAAGAAAATTACCTGCCGAACATGTTGTATGGTTGGTGATTGGGCTTGCCTTGTTTCGAGATCAGCCGATTCGATATGTCGTAGAGCAACTCAAACTTGTATTTGGTACAACAGACTATTGTGTCCCTAGTGCAGCAGTACAGGCTCGACAACGCTTAGGACACGAGCCTTTGAATGCTTTATTCTCTTTACTTAGTCAGGCTTGGTTTCAAGAGTCCCAACAACAATATGCCAACTTTCAAGGGCTTAGTGTTTGTGCTGTTGATGGGGTAGTTTGGTCTATGCCACTGACAGATGAAAACTTTAATCACTTTGGTTCATCTAAAGGCAAAACCGCTCCTGCACCGTATCCTCATGTGAGAGCAACCTGTCTGGTGAATACCCATACCCATGAAATTATTGATGCCCAAATAGGGAGCATGGATCAAGGTGAACTTACCCTGGCAAATCGATTATCTCCTCCATCACAGAGTGTTACTTTGTTTGATCGAGCCTATTTCTCTGCTGACTTTCTGATTGAATGGCAAGCACGTGCAGAGGAAAGTCACTGGCTTATGCGAGCAAAAGATAATTTACGCTACGAGATCATTCAGCGTCATTCCTCACATGATTTTCATATCAGAATGCCAATCTCAGCAAGAGCTAGGAAGCTTAATCCTACACTAAGAGAGTATTGGGAAGCACGTTTGATTGAAGTTGAGCAAGCAAGGAAAATTAGACGTTGTATCACTTCACTCACTGATTCAAAGACTTATCCATTAATTTCCTTAGCCAAGTTGTATGTTCAGCGCTGGGAAGTCGAAATGTGTTATCGAGAAATTAAAAGTGATTTACAGGAAGGCAGACATTTAAGAAGTAAACAGCCTGATTTAGTTTATCAAGAATTATGGGGTGTATTTATTGCTTATAACGTGCTGAGAAGACAAATGAAATATATGGCTCAACGGGCAAAAGTGAGTCCTCTGAGAATCAGCTTTCATATTGCATCCATCAGTATTCTGAATATTTTAAGATTCACTTCATTGGATTCAGCAGGTAATTTACCCAAGCATTTAGAAGGTTTACTGGAAAAATCCAAGAAATACATTTTACCTGAGAGAAGAGCGAGAAGTTGCCCTAGGGTTGTGAAGGGAAAACCGCAGAAATACCCAAGAAAATGCCAGTCAATTTCTTAACTGACTGGCATTACATCCAGAAGATGGGCTTTTTCGTGTGATGCGGATTAAACCGCCATCGCATCTACCGACAGTTCCTGAACGGTCGGTTTGGCTTTTTCCGCCACTAGTCCCAGTTTCTGGAACAGTTGACGGTCTTTACCTTCACCGGCATTCGGGGTGGTCAGCAGCTTTTCACCCGAGAACAGCGAGTTGGCACCGGCCATAAAGGCCAGGGCCTGATCTGAATCAGATAAAGATTCACGACCGGCAGACAGGCGGATATAACTGGTTGGCATGATAATGCGCGCCACGGCAATAGTACGAATCCATTCGGTGACATCCAGTTTTTCTACATCGGCCAGTGGTGTACCTTCAATTGGCACCAGCATGTTAATCGGTACAGATTCCGGATGAATCGGCAAGGTGGCCAGTTCATGTAACAGGCCAATCCGATCCTGGGTATCTTCACCTAAACCGACAATACCGCCGCTACAGACTTTCATGCCGGCATTACGCACATGCTCTAGGGTATTTAAACGGTCATCGAAGCTGCGGGTACTAATAATATTGGCATAGTATTCGCGCGAAGTATCGAGGTTATGGTTGTAATAATCCAGGCCGGCATCTTTCAGGCGTTCTGCCTGAGACTGGTTCAGCATACCCAGCGTCATACAGGTTTCCAGACCCAGCGCTTTTACTTCACGCACCATTTCCAGCACATAAGGCATATCGCGTTCATGCGGATTGCGCCACGCTGCGCCCATACAAAAACGTGAAGAACCTGATTCCAGCGCTTCCTTGGCTTCCTGAATCACTTTTTCAACGGCAATACGTTTTTCAGCTTCCAGCTGTGAATCATAATGAGCCGATTGAGAGCAGTATTTGCAGTCTTCCGGGCATTTACCGGTTTTAATCGAGAGTAAGGTACTCACCTGAATGGTATTGGCAGCAAAATGCTCACGATGTACACGCTGCGCCTCAAAAACCAAATCTAAAAACGGTTGCTGATAAAGTGCCTCAATTTCTTCACGAGACCAATCATTACGTACCGGACGCATACTGCTCATAAGTCTGTCCCTAATTATCCATATTTTACATACTACATATTAAGCAAAAGCGGCAGGCGCTTCATTAGCAAAATATGACGTAATCCAAAAACAAAGTCCACCTGAAGTGGACTTTGTTGAGTGAGGGAACATGAACTTCAGCATTATTCACGATGGTTGCCGTGCATGTTCTGGTTTTGCAGATCGGCACGGTGCTGTTTATTCAGCATCCGGTCATCCTGTTCATGCTGGTTGTTTTTAGGGCTATCAATAGGCCCTTGGGGTTGCTGCTGTTGCTGTTTTAAATGTTCAGTCTGCTGTTCAAGTTCCTGCTTTTGCTGTTGTTTCTGCTGCTGTTGGTTTTTATGATGCGTTTGCATAATAAATTCCTCCTGATGACAACATCTTTTCTGTTGGATTCCTCTATTGAGCCACAATTCAGTACCACGCGCTGTAGGGCTTGTGTGGGGATCTGTGAGCTCAGGTAAAGAAATGAAAAATTATGCAGATTTGGTCAACTGCTCCTGAATGGCCCAGTCAATATGCACATTCACCACCTCATCATGCGGCGTTTTGGCCTGTTGTAGCTGGGCAATAATATCTGCGGAATAAGGCGCATTGCCCAGACCAATCGCAATATTGCGTTTAAAACTCTGATAACCGGTCCGTCTGAGTGGACTGCCTTCGGTGCAGGCCAGGAAGGTGGCTTCATCCCATTGCCAGAGTTCCAGCAGGCTCATCCGGTCTAGCCCATGACGCGGGGCAAAATCATCCAGCGGAGTCAGCTGGGCAAAACTGTTCCAGGGGCAAATTAACTGGCAGTCATCACAGCCAAAAACCCGGTTGCCAATCGGTCGGCGCAAATCTTCTGGAATAATGCCTTTATATTCAATGGTTAAATAGGCAATACATTTGCCCGCATCCAGCACATAGGGTTCCACAATGGCTTTGGTCGGGCAGATGTCGATACAGGCACTACAGGAACCGCAGTGCGCCGTGGCCGGTTCATCAAACGGCAACTCAAGCGAGCTAAACAGCTCACCTAATACAAAGAACGAACCGGATTTTTTATGAATCAGCAGGGTGTGTTTACCGGTCCAACCCATGCCGGCACTTTCGGCCAGCGATTTTTCAAAGATCGGGGCTGAATCGGCAAAAGGGCGCGATTCAAAATCACCGATTTTGTCCCGAATTCGGCTGGCCAGAGTTTTAAGACGACCACGCATGACTTTATGATAATCACGGCCGCGGGCATAACGCGCAATAATGGCGCTATTGGGTGCATCTGGGACTTGTCTTGGCGCAGGCCGATCGACCAGATAATTCATGCGCACACAAATAATGCTTTTGGTGCCCGGCACCAGTAAAGCCGGGTTGGCACGTTTCTCCAGATTTTCGCCCAGAAAATGCATATCTGCCTGATAACCTTGCGCTAAATAGGCTTCCAAACGGGGTAATTCTGCTTGAGCATCGGGCCGGGCAATGACACAATCAGCAAAGCCCAGTGCTAAAGCCTGCGCTTTAATCCATGCTTTTAACTGGACGGGATCGAGTTGATTGACCGGAATATTTTGCATGGCAGGCGATGAGTTCATAATGACAAAACAAGGGAAAAACAATGCATCCACAAGTTTATCATAGCCGTGATATTCAAGCATGGGAGCAGCGCTGGTTTGCTCGGCAAAACTCGTCTTATGGCCTGATGCAGCAGGTGGCCTGGTCGATTGCCCAGCGCGTCGTTCCCGTTTTACAGCAGCACGACTATCAATATGTAGCCGTTTGCTGCGGGCAGGGCAATAATGCCGGGGATGGCTATCTGCTGGCTAAATATTTACAGCAGGCCGGTTTTCAGGTGCATATTTATGCGGCTGAATTGGGTTCCTCGCCTGATTTGCAGCAGGCTGAACACGAGGCCCGAGCGGCTGGCCTGGATATTCAATCCGGTTTTCAGTTTCAGCAGTCGTATGAGGTCTATATCGATGCGCTGTTTGGGATTGGCCTGAATCGTGAACTGAGCGCTGAGTGGCAACAGATTATTCATCAGATGAATCAGCAACGTGGCTTGAAAGTCGCAATTGATATTCCAAGTGGCTTGGATGCCAATTGCGGTCAGCCTTTACCCTGTGCAATTCAGGCCGATTTAACCTATAGCGTATTGGGTTTAAAAGCTGGACTCTTTACCGGTAAGGGCAAAGCCTACGCCGGACAGGTGGAAGTGATTGCTGCCATTCCTCCCGATGCCGAATTACATGCCATCGCCCAATTGGTACCCACCCAGATTCAGCTGCCACCACGACAGGCTTTTGGTCATAAAGGCAGTTATGGGCATGTGCTAGTGGTCGGCGGTCATGCTGATATGGGTGGCGCGGTAATAATGGCGGCGGAAGCAGCGTTTGCGGCCGGTTGTGGCAAAGTGACCGTGGTTTGTGATGCCAAACATCATACGGCTATTTTAAGTCGCGCTCCGAATATCATGCTGCGCGATATTAACACTCTGCAGGATGATGCCATTGAACAGCTGCTACAGCAGGTCGATGCCATCTGTTTTGGTATGGGACTTGGACGTGATGACTGGGCTGCCCGTCAATATGCACTATGGTTGCCGAAACTGTTACAGGCTGAACTGGAACGGGTACTCGATGCAGATGCCTTATGGTTTCTGGCCGCACATCCGCAGCAGTTACCTGAAGGTAGTTATTTAACGCCACATCCGGGTGAGGTGGCGAAACTTTTAGGCCTAACGACAATGGAGGTTGAGCAGAACCGTTTACAGGCCATTCAGGAATTACAGGCCCGTTATGGCGGCCAGTGGGTGCTTAAAGGCGCGGGCAGCTTGATTCTGGAAGATCAGCTCTGGCTATGTACTGCCGGCAATGCCGGGATGGGCACGGGCGGCATGGGTGATGTTCTGTCCGGCATGATCGCCAGTTTAAAAGCACAATATCATACTGAACTCAGTTTACATGAGATTGTCACTTTACATGCGCAAGCTGGAGATGTACTGGCGGAATCCGGTATGCGCGGACTTCAGGCACAGCAGATGAATCAGGCCATTTATCAGGTCGTGAACAGGTGAGAGATGCAAGCACTTAAAATTATTATTCAGGGAAATGTGCAGGGCGTGGGGTATCGCCGCTGGTTTGAACAGCAGGCGCAAGAACTGCAGCTAACCGGCTATGTCAAAAATCTGGACAATGGTGATGTCGAAGCAGAAATTATTGGCGAGGAAATGCAGATTCAGGAAATTCTGAAACGCAGTCTGGTTGGACCATTGCGGGCACAGGTCACTAAAATTGAGCGCATCCCGTTTGATCCGGCAGAACGTGAATACACCCATTTCCAGATGATCCGTTAAGTAGAAACTCCCGATTTGGACATCCCCTCACCGGGATCAAGATGGCTTCCAGTTAGCGCCGTCTGCTGCTAGAACGGCTACGGCCGCGCGCCATACCACCCAGGGCATTCAGTACCGCCATTTTGCTCATACTGCCGGAGGCGTGGGCATGGCAGATGGCAGCGGCCAGCGCATCAGCTGCATCAGCTTGCGGTTTAATGCTTAAATTTAACAGCTTCATCACCATCATCTGCACCTGTTCTTTATCGGCTGCCCCATAGCCGACCACAGACTGCTTGATTTGGCGGGCGGTATATTCCGCCACCTGTAAATCCAGATTGGTCAGTGCGGCAATGGCAGCACCACGCGCTTGACCCAGTTTCAGTGCCGAGTCCGGGTTTTGCGCCATAAAAACCTGTTCAACTGCGGCCTCAGTCGGGCCATGAAATTTTACAATCCGGTCAATACCACCAAAAATACGTTTCAGGCGTTCAGGCATTTCCGTGGTTTCGGTCCGAATGGTGCCGGCATCTACAAAACGCAATTTTGAGCCATCACGCTCAATAATGCCGTAACCGGTAAGCCGGGAACCGGGATCGATACCAATAATCAGTGACATGCCAAGCCTTAAAAAATTACATCAAAATGAATTATATGATTTTACAGCGGTATTGTGTGAGGGAATTTGCAGCAACCGGTGCGGATACTCAAGACTATCAACAATGCTTCAAACTCGCTGGAGCTGCTATTAAAAATAGCAGGGACAATATATAGGTTATCTTGGTAAAAAAGGCTGCATCTTCATTTTGGCTTAAGTTTCGGGGTTTATACTGTACATCTACAGTCAAAAGCCGTGCAGTACAGTGGCCGCGGCAGTGTTTATCGGGCTGTGGCTGCTGCTCGTGTATGCGGCTTATGTTTATTTTTATCGTGCTACAGCATAAAGCTCAGGTCTGTCATTGAAAATATTAATGACAGGCCTGCACTTTAAAAATAGAATAATGCCCATATTGTTACATAAGCGTGTCAAAAAAAGCTTGATGCTGATTAAGCAGTTGATGCCTGCACTCTATTTATTTTGTTGAGATTAGATTAATTTTCATGAAATTATTTCTTATTATTCTGGCTGGTTTAATTCTGGAAGTATTCGTCTGGATCGGCGTGGGTGACCTGGTCGGTAGCATGTGGTACGTGTTCTTCTGGTTTATTGCCGCCTTCTTTATTGGTATGAATCTGATCCGTAAGTATTCTGCGGGCATCATGCCACAAATGCAGCAGATGCAGATGGGACAAATGAGTGCAGATCCGGCATTAAGCAATAACTTGCCTAAAATCTTTGCAGGTTTCCTGCTGTTGATTCCAGGTCTGATCACCGATGTGCTGGCTGTGCTGATTATGATTCCGGGCGTACAAAATGCCTTTAAAGCGGCCATGATGAAAGCGATGATGAAACGTCAGCAAGCCATGATGAACCAGATGATGGGGGGCATGATGGGCAATATGAATGGCATGGGTGGTGGTGCACAAGGCCAGAATCCGTTCGCCGATCTGATGCGTCAGATGCAGGACATGCAAAACCAGCAGGCGGGCCGCGACTCGACTATTATTGATGGTGAAGCGCGCGAAGTGACGCCAGAAGCAAAAAAAATTGAAATGAAAGATGTGAATAAACACTAAGCCATCTTTATTTGAAAAACCGGATCTGCAAGGATTCGGTTTTTTTATGCTTGCAGTGCTCGTATATTTTTGAACGGGCGATATAATAAATGACTTTTTAAGCTTCTCCCTGTGTTATGTCCTTACTGTTGACCATTTGTGCCTTACATTTTGTGGCACAGCTTAGTCCCGGCCCCGATATTATTCTGATTGCCAAAAGCTCGGCATCGACCACACGTCGCAATACCATTCATATTATTGCCGGAATTTCATTGGGCATTGTGCTGTGGGTGGTTTTAACCCTGCTGGGCTTTACCGTTCTGGTCGAGCAGTTTCCATGGATTCAGCAGGTGCTAATGCTGATAGGCGGTTTGTTTCTGGCGAAAATGGGCTGGGCCATGCTCAGTGGCGGACTACGCAGTTTAAAACAGTCTAGTGCACTGGAGGATGTGCAGGCACAGAGCTCTGCACAGAAAAACTATTTTTTACTGGGCCTGTTCACCAATTTATCTAATCCTAAAACCCTGATTTATTTTAGCAGTGTATTTTCATTGGCGCTCAGTTCATCGGCCAGTGATTATTTAAAAGCACAGCTGGCAGTGATTATTCCGCTGCAAACCTTCCTGACCTTTGTGTTGCTGATGCTATTATTGTCACAGCCGAAAATTAAGGCGGTGTACCAGCGTTCAGGCAGTTATATTGATATTTTATCGGGCGCCTTATTCCTGATTTTTGCCCTGTGGCTGGGCTATGACGCCATCGGTATGTTCTGATTCAGAATCTGGTTGATCCTGTTCACTAACCAAAGCAGAAACAGCCGTTTCTGCTTTTTTATGGGCAGATGAATAACGGTTTGGTGCCAGAGTGGTTTCGGTATTTTCAGAGCCATGAAAACGGCGGCTGCGGTTGGCGCGTTCGCGTAATCCGCCTTTTTTGATCAGTTGTACCATCTTCATCCTCCTGTATTTCAGTCCGCTAGTTTAAACAAAAGGGCAGCCGGATGCATCTGACTTAAGAGTAGTCCGATAAAATTATTGGCAGAGAATACGGTGTTAAAGCAGCAGCTTAAGTGTCTGAAAGCGTGCATAAAAAGATAAATAAAGTCAACAAAAGCAGGCAGGGTTTACTTAAGCTTACATAGACTCACCAGTAATAGAGCTTGCTATGCTACACAGGCTCACATAAGATAAAACAATATTACAAAAAGCGTTTTTCGCATGATGTAAAAATAAAAACAAGAATTACAGTAAATTAGGAGAACTGCCTATGCTGTACCATCAATACCATTGCTCATGTTGCAATCAAGTGGTGGCGTCAACAGAAAAAGAATGTCCAAATTGCGGTTCACACAATATTCGTAGTCCTTATGGTTTCTGGATGTTCTGTATTTTAAGTTGTCTGGCCTTTGCGGTTATTTTTAAAGTCGTGCATGTCTATTTGCAGGACCATCAGGAAACCCCAACACAGCCGACTTTATTGGAAGTCTTAAAACAGGAATCCAGCTAACTGGATTCCTTGAATCTGATGAGCTTAACTCAACTTTCGTTTAGCGGGATGACGCCAGAAAAGCGGCCTGATTCAGCACCGACAGTTCAGTATTAATGTCAAAAATTTTCCCGTGAATCTTGTCGATGCCAAAACTTTGCAGACGCGCCGTGTGCATCTGTAAATATTGTTCTGCATGATGCTTTGTATCAAACAGGTAAATCCCGCCAGCCTGCTGGGTGTCACTATTTTCGGTCCAGATTTTCCAGATGAGACCTGGTTCCTGGTTAATACTGGCTGCCAGCTCGCGATAGGCCGTGGTCATTTCTGCGCCAAAAGGGCCATTTGAAGGGAAATCAACCTGAAGAATTACCGCCATCATGTTCATCCTGTTTTAAATGTTCCATCTTATTGTAAACAGTTTATGTTTTTATAAAATGATATTTCTGCCCAGAATTGCGATAAAGCAGACAATAAAAGACCCATCACGTGGATGGGTCTTTTAATATCTTCAGAGCTTAAAGGCCAGCAGCGGCTTTTAAGATATCGACTTTGTCGGTTTTTTCCCAGGTAAAGGCAGTGTCTGAACCTTCGCGGCCAAAGTGACCGTAGGCAGCAGTCTGCTTGTACATTGGTTGTAACAGGTCCAGCATACGGGTAATGCCGTATGGACGCAGGTCAAAGTGTTCACGGACCAGCTGAACAATCAGTTCATCAGCCACTTTACCGGTGTTAAAGGTATTAATTGAAATTGAAGTTGGCTCAGCCACACCAATTGCATAAGACACCTGAATTTCACATTTGTCTGCCAGGCCAGCAGCGACAATATTTTTCGCCACATAACGACCCGCATAAGCAGCAGAGCGGTCTACTTTCGATGGGTCTTTACCAGAGAAGGCACCACCACCATGACGCGCCATACCACCGTAGGTATCTACAATAATTTTACGGCCAGTCAGACCACAGTCACCCACTGGGCCACCAATCACAAACATCCCGGTCGGGTTGATGTGGAATTTGGTGTCAGCATGGAACATGTCAGCAGGAATGATCTTTTTCACGATTTCTTCAATCACAGCTTCTTTCAGCTGTGCTTGACTAATTTCAGGATCATGCTGGGTTGACAGCACCACCGCATCTAAACGTACTGGTTTGCCATTTTCATAGGCAAAAGTCACCTGGCTTTTCGCATCTGGACGTAACCAAGGCAGGGCACCGCTACGACGCAGTTCAGCCTGTTTTTCCATTAAGCGATGCGCATAAGAAATTGGCGCAGGCATCAGCACATCCGTTTCACGGCTGGCATAACCAAACATCAAGCCCTGGTCGCCGGCACCCTGATCTTCAGGTTTTTGACGGTCTACACCTTGGGCAATTTCTGGTGACTGCTTACCAATCATGTTAATCACGGCACAGGTTGAACCATCAAAGCCGAGGTCAGAATGATGATAGCCAATACCATTTACGGTTTGACGTACAATCGCTTCAAAGTCCACATTGGCTGTGGTTGTGATTTCACCCGCAAGTACGACCGCACCGGTTTTTACAAGCGTTTCACAAGCAACCCGCGCATATGGGTCTTCTTTTAAGATTGCATCCAAAATGGCATCACTGATTTGGTCAGCCATTTTATCTGGATGGCCTTCGCTTACAGATTCCGAGGTAAATACAGCGTACTCGCGCATAAGTCCTATCACAGTTATTTCAAAAGACGCAATATGTTACATCGAGTTAGACTTTAGGACTAGCTCAATACGACCAAATTGGCTGAATTTATTTCAATTCAATGACTTTTTATCTGATATAGGCATTTAAAAAACTGATATAAAATCCAAAACGGTATAGATTCATCATCCGGATAAACTTGAGTTTTAATTCAATAAATCACTATTTTAAAAGCGGCTGTATTCTTATAATTTATATTAGGAATCAACCAATTATCTTGTTTTTAGAGTTTTGGGGAAATGCTGTCTGTCATCTTTTGGTCGTCATCATGCTCTAAAATGAAGTCTGTTACTGTTGAGCAGGATTGTGCAGTTTTGAATTAAATTGAATGAATTTCACAATGAGCGCTTTTTTGTATAAAAAACCATCCAAAAAGGTCAGTTATGTAACGGGGAAATCCGGATGAGCTACCCGGTTATTCGCCAGAACTTCAATTTTCTCATGCCTCTAGCCAGGAATTGTACGAAAATGCGCAGGCAAACGAATAAATACCGAAAAATTACCGCTGAGGCTTTACCCCATACGCTTTTTTTAAGACAATAGACGTGTTTTGAATTCCTATTCATCTTCCTTTATTAAACGATTTATTTGGACTCTGACCTATGACGACCCCGCTTAATGAACGTCGTATTGCAAACGCAATTCGTGTATTGGCTATGGATGCCGTGCAAAAAGCAAATTCCGGACATCCAGGTGCGCCGATGGGGATGGCAGACATCGCTGACGTGGTGTGGCGTGAATTTTTAAATCATAACCCGACAAACCCGCAATGGGCTAACCGCGACCGTTTTGTTTTATCCAATGGTCATGGTTCTATGCTGCATTATGCGCTGTTACATTTAACCGGTTATGATCTTTCAATTGAAGATTTAAAAGCATTCCGTCAACTACACTCTAAAACACCAGGTCACCCGGAATACGGCTATGCACCAGGGGTTGAAACCACCACTGGTCCACTTGGTCAGGGTATTGCCAATGCGGTTGGTTTTGCTCTGGCTGAAAAGACACTGGCAGCGCAGTTCAATAAAGATGATATGCAAGTGGTTGACCATTACACCTACTGTTTCCTGGGTGATGGCTGCCTGATGGAAGGTATTTCTCACGAAGTATGTTCACTGGCCGGTACTTTAGGTCTGGGTAAACTGGTGGTTTACTATGATGACAACGGTATTTCAATTGATGGTGAAGTTGAAGGCTGGTTCTCTGATGACACTGAACAGCGCTTCCTGTCTTATGGCTGGCAAGTACTGAAAGTTGATGGTCATGATGCAGATGCTATTCGTGAAGCAACTGTGGCTGCCAAAGCTGAAACCGCTAAACCAACCATTATTATCTGTAAAACCATTATCGGTTTAGGTTCACCAAACAAACAGGGTAAAGAAGATTGCCACGGTGCACCGCTGGGTAATGATGAAATCGTGTTAACCCGCGAAGCGCTGGGCTGGACCGATGAAGCGTTTGTAATTCCTGAAGATGTGTATGCTGCTTGGGATGCGAAAACCAAAGGTGCTGAAACTGAAGCTGCCTGGAATGCTACTTTTGCTGCCTATGCAGCAAAATATCCTGCAGAAGCGGCTGAATTAAAACGCCGTTTAAGCGGTGAATTACCAGCAGAATTCCTGGCACAGGCCGATGCCTATATTGCTGAAGTGAACGCGAAAGCAGAAACCATTGCGACCCGTAAAGCCAGCCAGGATACGCTACAGGCTTTTGGTCCATTATTACCTGAATTATTGGGTGGTTCTGCGGACCTGGCTGGTTCAAACCTGACGCTTTGGAAAGGTTGCCAGGGCGTACAAGACAATGCCGCAGGTAACTATGTGCACTACGGCGTACGTGAATTTGGTATGACCGCGATTGCCAACGGTGTGGCGCTGCACGGCGGTTTCATTCCTTATGTAGCAACATTCTTAATGTTCATGGAATATGCGCGTAATGCCGTACGTATGTCGGCGTTAATGAAGCAACGCGTAATTCACGTTTATACTCACGACTCGATTGGTCTGGGTGAGGATGGTCCTACGCACCAGCCAATCGAGCAGATCGCATCGTTACGTGGTACGCCAAACCTGAACACATGGCGTCCATGTGACACGGTTGAAGCTGCGATTTCCTGGAAATCTGCTTTAAGCCGTGCGGAAGGTCCATCTGCGTTAATCTTCTCTCGTCAAAACCTGCCATTCCAGGCGCGTACTCAAGCGCAAATTGAAAACGCGGCCAAAGGTGGTTATGTGCTGGCTGAAGAAAAAGGGGAATTGAAAGCAATCATCATTGCGACTGGTTCTGAAGTGGCCTTGGCGATGGAAGCACATGCACAGCTTGAAGGTGTACGTGTAGTATCTATGCCATGTGCTGAAGAATTCATGCAGCAAGATGCGGCGTATCGTGAAGCGGTTCTGCCATCGAATATCCGTGCCCGTGTTGCGGTTGAAGCAGCGCATGTCGATTACTGGTGGAAATTTGTGGGTCTGGACGGCCGCGTGATTGGTATGACCACTTACGGCGAATCTGCACCAGCCAAAGATTTGTTCCAGCACTTTGGTATTACCACGGAAGCAGTAGTTGCTGCGGTGAAAGAACTGACGGCTTAATCGCTCAGAAATTTCAAAAAAGACGCTCCGAATGGGGCGTTTTTTTATGCTAGTTTAAAAGGCTGAATGATATAAAAGAAGACCCACATGACAGCAATCAGTATTGTGCCTTTGGCACAGACCAGTCAGCCGCAATGGCAAGCACTTTGGGTCGGTTATCAGGCCTTTTATCAAACCAAGTTATCAGATGAACTGAGTGCCCATACCTGGCAGCGTCTGACATCAGCCGAGTCTGCGCATATGTATGGTTTTGCGGCACTGTTTGAACAGCAGATGGTCGGCTTTGTTCATGTGATGGAACATGACAGCTGCTGGACATTCAGGCCTTATGCCTATTTGCAGGATTTATTTACTCACCCCGATTATCGCGGGCAGGGTGTGGCCAGATTACTGATTGAACAGGTCTATATGGAAGCCAAAAAACGCCAGTGCGACCGGGTTTACTGGCTGACACAAGAAGCCAATCAAACTGCACAAATATTGTATGATAAAGTGGCACACAAGACCGGATTTATTCAATATAAACAAAGTCTGTAACGGCATCCATGCGTTAATCGTTTCATTGCTGCAACAGAACGTTTTATCTGTAGCAATGAACTCTAACAAGAAATCTATACACTAATAAGCATTCAAAAAGCGAGATAAAAGCATGAACTTTAAAGCACTTGTACTTGGTTTGGCGGTTACTTCAGTAGCAACAGCTGCGTTGGCAAAACCAGTGGCGTATCAAATTGACCCGACCCATACTGCAACTGTATTTAGCTGGGATCACTTTGGTTTCTCTACGCCATCAGGTAACTTCTCTAACATTCAAGGTACCATTAATGTTGATGAGAAACAGCCAGAAAAATCATCTGTAAACGTGACTATTCCATTAAACAGCCTGAACACCAACGTCAAAGCGCTGGATGAGCACTTAATGGCAGCAGACTGGTTTGATGCAGCAAAATATCCAACTATTACTTTCAAAAGTACCAAAGTTGAAACTCAGGACAAAAAGAACTTTAAAATCACAGGTGATTTAACCGTGAAAGGTGTAACGAAACCTGTAGTTCTGGATGTAGTACTGAACAAACAGGGTCCACATCCAATGACCAAAGCGGCAACTGTTGGTTTTAATGCCACCACGTCATTTGACCGTTCAGCATTTGGTATCGCCGGTTTTGTACCAAATGTAGGTGATAAAATTACTGTAAACATCACCACTGAAGCTTCTGTTGCTGCGAAAAAATAATTGCAAAAACAGCTAAAAAAAGCACCCGCTTCAGGGTGCTTTTTTTATGACGATGATAAATGTAAGGGCAATCTAAAGCTTCCGGTCAGCTTTGAGATTTTAAGCCGGCCAGAAACTGACCCAGAACCGTCGCGCTGACCTGTTGCAGTTGCGGCGCGTATTGCTGATGAGCGGCGCGTAAGGCGGGAATATTAATCTGGGCCTGACGTAATTCACAGGTATGGCCAATCAGCCATTTTTCTAAACTGTCTGCTGCAACTTCAGCATGAAACTGTAGTGCCAGAATATGTGGTCCGACCCGGAATGCCTGATTCGGATACAGGTCGGAGCTGGCCAGTAATTCAGCCTGTGCTGGTAAATCAAAAGTATCGCCGTGCCAATGCAAGACCGGTGTGTTGGCTAATGCCGCCAGTGGGTTATGCGCTGCATCTGCCAGACTGAGGCGGCTCCAGCCAATTTCTTTGGCATGGCCAGCATAGACTTTGGCACCCAAGGCATGAGCAATGAGCTGTGCACCCAAACAAATACCAATAGTGGGTAAATTCCTCTCTAAACGTACTTTTAGTAAGTCTATTTCTTGTTGTAAGAAAGGGTAGTCTGTGGTTTCATAAACGCCAATTGGGCCACCCAAAATAATCACTAATCCTTCATGCGCAAACGCCTTTTCTAGATTTTCCACACCAGCTTCAAAATACCGTACCCGTAAACCTTGTTCATACAGGACATCTTCCCACGCGCCGAGGTCTTCAAATGCAAGATGTTGAATGGCATAGACAGTGTCGGGTAAATCGAACATGGCAGATACTTCAGGCTGAAAGGGAGATTTAATGTAACGTGAAATAATCCTGAACTAAAGTGTAATACTTTAATAAAGGATAGATTTTTAATTTTATCTTCCGGTTTATAACACGCTGAAAGAGCGTGCTGCGAAAGTCATAGCATTTTATGTCGCAATAAAAACGCCCGATGCAAATACATCGGGCGCAGCTTGAAACGGTAACTTCAACGCTGTTGGAATCCTAAAGACGAGTCTTTAGAAAAAGCCAGCAGGTTTAGTTGAGTAGCTCACCAACAAGTTTTTGGTTTGTTGATAATGTTCTAACATCATCTTGTGGTTTTCACGGCCAATACCTGATTTTTTATAACCACCGAAAGCTGCATGCGCAGGGTAAATGTGGTAACAGTTCGTCCAAACGCGGCCCGCTTGAATAGCACGACCTGCACGGTAAGAAGTGTGCGCAGAACGTGACCAAACACCTGCACCTAAACCGTAAATGGTGTCATTGGCAATTTTAATGGCTTCATCAAAGTCTTTAAATGTAGTCACAGAAAGCACTGGGCCGAAAATTTCTTCTTGGAAAATTTTCATGTCATTGGTGCCTTTGAAAATTGTCGGCTCAATATAGAAACCACTGCCAACTTCATGACGTTCACCGCCACCCGTTAAAACTTGCGCACCTTCGGCACGACCTGTCGCAATACAACCCAAGATTTTGTCTTGTTGTTCTTGTGACGCCTGCGCACCAATCATAGTTTCAGTATCAAGCGGGTGACCTGTTTTAATACGTTTAACACGTTCTATCGCTTTTTCAAGGAAACGGTCAGCAATACTTTCCTGTACGAGCGCACGTGATGGACAAGTACAAATTTCACCCTGATTCAGCGCAAACATAGCAAAGCCTTCGAGTGCTTTGTCTAAGTAGTCGTCATCTTGCGCCATAATATCTTCAAAGAAAATATTTGGAGATTTACCACCAAGCTCCAAAGTCACTGGAATGATGTTTTCAGTGGCGTATTGCATGATCAATTGACCGACCTGGGTCGAACCTGTGAATGCAATTTTGGCAATACGTGGATTGGTTGCCAATGGGCGACCCACTTCTACACCGTAACCATTGACTACGTTTAATACGCCTGCTGGCAATAAATCTTGAATCAGTTCGACCAAAACTAAAATGCTGGCAGGGGTTTGTTCTGCAGGTTTAAGTACGATACAGTTACCCGCAGCCAAAGCAGGTGCAAGTTTCCATGTTGCCATTAAAATTGGGAAGTTCCATGGAATAATTTGCCCCACAACGCCCAACGGCTCATGAAAGTGATAGGCAATGGTATCTTCATCAATTTCAGAAATTCCGCCTTCTTGGGCACGAATACAGCCTGCAAAATAACGGAAATGGTCAATCGCCAATGGAATGTCGGCAGCCAATGTTTCCCGAACAGGCTTACCATTATCCCATGTTTCTGCCACTGCCAATAATTCTAGATTTTGTTCTAAACGGTCTGCAATTTTTAATAAAATGTTAGAACGTGTCGTTGGAGATGAACTGTTCCATTGTGCTTTGGCTTTATGGGCTGCATCTAAAGCCAGTTCAATGTCTTCTGCCGATGAACGTGGGACTTTGGTAAATACTTTGCCATCTACAGGAGAGATATTTTCAAAGTATTCGCCTTTTACAGGGGCGACCCACTCGCCACCAATAAAGTTTTCGTATTGTGCTTTAAATTGAACTTTTGAACCGGGTTGATTGGGATCTACGTAACGCATAATTCTCTTCCTTTGATGGTTTTTTATAATCTGCCGTCATCTTTACCGTTTAGCACAATCCTGTATCTAAAATCAGGTTAAATTTACGGCTAAGGTATAAGGTACTTTAGTACGTTATTTGTTTAGCATACCAATATAAGGTTGGAAAAAGGTTGGAAAGTTGCAGGTTTACAAGCAGCGAACAAATCCTTACAAAAGTAAGCGGTACAATGGATGTAATGCCCACAGGATTGTGAGAATCAATAATGATGAAAAAACAAGACCTATTGAAAAAAAGGCAGCATATTGAACAGTTTAGACAAAGCAGCAGTTTATCGCCGCTGCATGCTCAGCAAATTCAGCAGAGTATTTTAAAATCATGGCAACGCTCTCAAATTGCTGAAATTCCTGTTGATCGGTTGGCAGCCCCGTTAAATTATAGTCTAACGCATACACATGGTGGTTCGGCCTTACAACGTGCTGTGCAAAACTGCGCAGAAGATTTAAGACATATCGCACAGCAGTCCGACATGGTGGCAGCCGTGGGCGATGTGGGCAGTACAATTATTTGGACGGCAGCGAGCGCGCAAATGCGTAATGTGGCGGAACAGGTGCATTTTGTAGAGGGCGGGCAGTGGCGTGAGGAGTTGGTAGGTACCAATGCTTTGGCTTTGTCACTTAAAACGCAGCAAGCAAGTTGTGTGTTTTCCAGTGAACACTTTATGTCATCATTACATGACTGGGTTTGTTATGCAGCGCCTATTTTAGACCCTTATTCCAAACAAGTATTGGGCGTAATTGATTTATCGACTACTTGGAAAAACCATAACAGTTTGGGGATGTTGGCAGCAGAACGCTGTGCTTCTTTGATTCAAAATGCACTGCTTGATCAGCAAAAACAGCAGCTTTATATTCGCGCGTTTCGCGTGCCACAAGTGTTATTTAATGGCAAAGTGGTGGTGATGACACCACGTCAAATTGAAATATTGGTGATTTTAGCACTTTGTCCACAAGGCATGAGTTTAGATACTTTACACCAAGCTCTATATGGTGAGCGTAAAGTCAGTATGGGCACGCTTAAAGCTGAGATGTCTCAATTACGTGATATTCTAGGCGGGATGCTTGGTTCGCGTCCTTACCGAATTTTGGCGCATATAGAAGCCGATTTTTTACAAGCCGAGCAGGCTTTAGATGCTGGTTATGTGCAGTCTGCCTTACAAACGTGTGCAGGAGTATTTTTGGCGAAAACTGAAAGTCCATTTTTATGTGCATGGCGAGATTGCTTAGAATCTCGCCTGAGTGATGCCATTTTTAATGCACAAGATACCGATGTATTGCTAAAACATTTGGCACGCAGCCCTGAAGCGATTGACGCAGTGGAGCGTTTAATTGAATTGATGCCCAAGGGGCATCCTGCACATCAAATTTTATTAAAATACACAGCTTAAGGGATGCATCAAGTCATTTAGCCGTTAATTCACTTCCTTTAGTTCTAGTTTTTAGTTTTATAGCCCCTTGCGGTTTAACCAGTCAAACAAGGACTGATACACTTCCGCACGGACTTCGGGCGCAGAAAGTACCAAATCATGCACGCCATTTTCAATTTGGCAAAGCTGAATATCGCCATGCATGTGATGTCCATATTTTTGCATATCTGCAACATTTAAAATTACGTCAGTGCGTTGCGCAATCTCATTCCATTGGCGTGGATAACTACTTTGACTCGCATGCATAATTAAGGTGGGTACACCTAAATGCACACTGGCATGAATTTCTTTTTGCGCTTCATGAATTGCACGTACAAAACTTAATCGCACTTTAGGATAGCGCGGTTTTTTCCATTCCAAATTAAATAACCATTCACCATGATATTGCTTGTGTAGACTTGGTACATAAAATGGATTAAGGCGGCTTGGAAATTTCATTTCTGGCAGTAATTTGCCCAATTGGCTTAAACGAGGAATGCCGACTTTTTTCTCAATTTCGCTCATATTGAAATCATAAAAAGGGCTGTTACACCATAAACCACGAATCAGTGGATGATTGGGATGATGTGCTACATATAACGTGGTGATTAATCCACCTGTTGAATGTCCCGCCAAAATCACTGAGTCATGTTCTTCTGCGGCAATTTGCTCAAGTGCAGCGGAAATTTCTGCATCATATTCAGACAAGTTGCGCACGTTGTACCAATGCTGATGTGACAAATGCGAACGCCCGTATTTGCGCAAATCTAAGGCATAAAAGTCGTAGCCGTGCTGATTAAACTGGTCTGCCATTTCTGTTTGAAAGAAATAGTCAATAAAACCATGAATATAAAGTACGGCTTTACGGGTTTCCTGTTCGGCTTTTTTGCGTACCAAGGTAGAAATGACTTTGCCTTCATAATCCGAAGGAAAATCCAGCGTCATTTGTTGGTAATCGGCACCCAAAATATCGGGTTGATAGCTTGGTGTTGTTTTTTGTTTTTTGCTTAACAGCATAAGGTGTTCGTCATCCATTTTATTTTGACTATATCCTTGATGAGCTGTGCGCATTTGTCAAATTGAATTATGCAAACCCTCTGCATCTACATCGCTTTAGTTTTATGCTGCGAGTTCATTTTGTTCTAAACAGCAAAAAAAAAGCAGAACACATCTGAGATGGTTCTGCCAAAGGGAAGGATAAAAATAAAACAGCAAAAGAGAAAAATTGAAAAAAAATGGGAGATGCTGAGCAAATCGTGATTCACTCAGCAGGAGATTCAAATTACATCGCGGCTTTAAAAATTTCGACCACTTGTGCATGATTGGCTTTACGTGGGTTGGTGAGCATGCAGGCATCTTTTTGTGCATTTTCAGCCATAATAGCCAAGTCATTTTCTTTCACGCCTAACTCTGCTAAACCTGTTGGAATACCAATCGAGCTAGATAGTTCACGAATTGCATCAATCGCGGCATAGGCGGCTTCTGTGGTGGTTAATCCGTCAGTATTGACTCCCATCAATTCTGCAATATCTGCATAACGCTCAGGGCAGGCAATCAGGTTAAATTCGCAAACATGCGGCAATAAAATTGCATTACAGACGCCGTGCGGCAAGTTGTAGAAACCACCGAGTTGATGCGCCATGGCATGCACATAGCCCAATGAGGCATTGTTAAATGCCATACCTGCCAAATATTGCGCATAGCTCATGGCATCACGCGCTTCAATATTTTCACCATTTGCCACGGCAGGGCTGAGCCACTGACTAATCATACGGATAGCTTTTTCAGCACAGGCATCGGTAATAGGATTGGCTGCGGTTGAAACGTAGGCTTCTACAGCATGGGTTAAGGCATCCATGCCTGTTGCTGCGGTTAAACCTGCAGGTTTGGCAATCATGAGTTTTGGATCATCAATGGCGATGAGTGGTGTACAGCGCCAATCGACAATTGCCATTTTAACGTGCGTGTCTGTATTGGTAATAATACAGAAACGGGTCATTTCCGAAGCTGTACCTGCAGTGGTGTTAATGGCAATAAGTGGGGTCATTGGCACGGTACTTTTATCAATGCCTTCATAATCACGAATATGCCCACCACCTGCGGTCACTAAGCCAATGCCTTTGGCACAGTCGTGGGAAGAACCACCACCTAAGGACACAATAAAGTCGCAGTGATTGGCATTGTAGGCATCAACACCGTTATGCACGTTAATATCGGTCGGATTTGGCTCTGCACCAGCAAAGATATGGCTGGCAACGCCTGCTTCGGTGAGATAGCCTGCAATGGTATCGGCAACGCCAAATTTAAACAGTCCTTCATCAGTCACAATTAGGGCTTTTTTGGCGCCTAAATTTTGTGCTCTTACGCCAATTTCTTTGGCACAACCAGGGCCGAAGAGTGACACACAAGGAATATAAAAACCGTTGGTTTGATCTGCAATATTTTTAAAAGCCATGCTCAGATTCCTTCTTGCATTGGATATTGGAATAATGTGTTGTTATCGCGGTGTTGAACCGTAATTTGAGTATCCATTGCTTTGTTGTGAAATCCTACCTACCAAATACCAACCCTAGTTGCTGATCAAAGAGTGTAAAATAATCACTTGAAAATTATGGATTTTTAATTTGTTTTATTATCTGAAGTAGTGCGCAGTCTATAGGCAAGAGCACAAATCTTGTTTATAGTATTTTTTGTATCTCTAATTTTAAGGTGTGAATACAGCACACACATATTTAAAATGTAATTCAATTAATAAGTGGCTTAAGCTAGATTGAAGAATTGTCCACTTTTTGCGGATGGGAAATAAAAAACAAAAAATAGGGATGTATCACGTGATGGGTCTATTCGGTGTAATCAAATAAAAATAAGATGACACTTAGATAGACCGCACTTAAGCATGAGGAGCGTATATGCAGCCAAGTCGCCAGCATAGCCAGTTGCATGCCGTTGCACAGCAATTGGTTCGTATTTCCAGTGTGGCCGCAGAAATCTATCAAGATCAAATGGATCTGGTTGGGCATTTTACAGCACAAAATATGTTTCGAATTGATCCTTTGCAGCATCGGGTCGAATTGTTGAATGGTCTGTTTAGCCTTGAATTTTATTCGCCAAAATCGCATACAAATTTAATAGAAACCCACTTTGAATTTGCGCGGCAACAGCAAGAAGCGTTTGAAGATTTTTTCTTACATGATCTGCATTTTTTGACAGGGGATTTAAAACCGCAGCATTCCTTATTTTTGCGTAAGCAGGCGCAGCAATTGCGGCAATTGATTCTGCAGCAAGTTTATCTTTGGGTAGATGGTGCAGCACGGGTTAAGCAATTGTTGTTGCATTTAGATGCAATGCAGGCACAAATTTTAGATCAGGCATTAATGCAGGTAGACGATCAGTATCAACCAGTATTGACCAAATTTGTGCAGCAAGGGCAGCCAATTCCTGAAGATGTTTTAACTGCTTTATCGACACTATGCGCTTTGGAATTTGTAGAGGGTGAAACCTTTTTGCCAGTGCAAGCACTGATGCTAAGTTATGATGATTTTTGTTTTAGTGCAGCAGAATTTCTGCCTGAAGCCATGTATCGTATTTTAAGTATCTCATTTCCAGAGCGATTTAATTTACAGGATTTAATCGATCATCAGGACGATATTCGGCTGTTGTATCGACACGCGGTAGAGCAGAGTCATTTATTAGGCTTTGTGCGGATTATGAACCGCGCGGTCTGGGCCGAAGATAATATTCTGGCCAAGCAGCATTTTCTGGAAAAAAATACCCGCATCTGGCAGACCAAAGTTGCGCGCTTGCCACTGTTTGATTATCCACGCGCAGTCAACTGGCTGTTTCGGCAATCGAAGCTGGTGCTGGACTGGCTCAGTGACAATATTCATCATTCCAGTGTCCGTGTCGCGGTGGTGGCGCTAAGTTTTGTCGATTGCAGCCAGATTCATCCACGCATTATTCTGGCCACCTTGCAGTATTTCCAGTATGCCTCGGCGCGGCTGTTTATTCAGAGCTGTGATCATTTTGCGCTGCAACATCAGTGGTTTGAGCATCAGCATAATTCCCGGGTGGTGCAAAAAGGTCAGCGCCAGTCACTGGAAGACCCGCGCATTAGCATCAGTCCGTCTATCTTATATTTAGATGAATGGATGAATTTGCTGGCGATTGTTGCGGCGCAGGATGAACTGCAGGTGAAACAGGTCTATGCACGCTTAAGCCGGGTGATGCAGGCCTATATGCTGCATCTGCATAAGGTTACGGCAGAACTGCCGGCTGAATTAATGCAGTTTATTCATCCGGAGAGTCAGCAATCGCGTGATTTTATGCACTGTTTACGCCGTCATCAGCTGACCTTGGAGCAATTCCGGCAGCTGTTTTATTTAAAGGCCGGGCTGGTGCGTGAATCGGTGTTTGATGCCTATGTACGCGATTATCTGGTCGATTATTTTAATGAAAAAAATTACACCCCAAAAAATGTCAGCTGGAGCAGTATTTTTCAGCGCGCGGTGCGCTGGCATCATGAGGTGCATAAAGCCGAAATTCTGGCCAAGCTGAAAAAACAGTTAAACGTCCGCCACTGGCCGCCCGTATCGCTACAAGGCAGAACCCAGTATCTGGGCTGGTGCTTTGAGGAACTGAACAGTCTGGACCGGATTATTCAGGAGTCGCGCAGTTTTCATCATTGTCTGGCGGTGAGTTATAGCCAGAAAATTATTGAAGGCGAATATGTGGCTTTTCATATGTCATCGCCGTGTTATCGCCAGTCCTTAACGCTGGGTTGTCATCTGCTCGATGGACAGCTGCGCTTTGATCAGCTGGAATATCCGAACAATCATAAAGCCGAACAGTTGCTGGTCAATATTGCGGAACAGTTTATTCAATGGCTGAACAGCCGCTTAAAACAGGACCCATCTGCCGGAACTTTATGACAAGTGATGTCGCCAGATGTGGTTTTTGCCTTAACTTTTTGCTGAAAAATGGGTAGGCTATAGCCGTTCATCTACGGTATAGGTCTTATGAAACAGGAAACTGCACTCAAACTCTTAAAAGCGGGCGAAAATGTATTTTTAACAGGCTCGGCCGGTGCAGGGAAAACCTATACGCTCAATCAGTACATCAACTATTTAAAAGCACGTAAAGTGCCGGTGGCGATTACGGCCTCGACCGGAATTGCCGCCACACATATGAATGGTATGACCATTCACACCTGGGCCGGCATTGGTATTAAAGATGTCTTGTCTGATGCCGACCTGAAAAATATGAAAGAGCGCAAATACCTGAAAGAACATCTGGAAAATGCGCAGGTCTTGATTATTGACGAAATTTCGATGCTGCATGCCAAGCAGTTGAATCTGGTCAATCAGGTGCTCAAATATTTTAAGGAAAGTGATGAAGCCTTTGGTGGCATTCAGGTGATTGTCGCTGGTGATTTCTTCCAGTTGCCGCCAGTGGGCAGAAATGATGAACGCAATCGCGATAAATTCTGCTTTATGTCAGAGGCCTGGGTTGAGGCCAAATTCCGGGTCTGCTATTTGACCGAGCAGCATCGTCAGGGCGACGATTATTTAAATGATATTCTCAATGCGATTCGTCGTCAGGATATTGGCCCGCAGCATCTGCAGGCGCTGCAAAATACCCGTCAGCAGGATATTGGTGACACCTTTACCCGTTTATATACTCACAATATGGATGTCGATACCATCAACTTTAAGCATTTAAATGAAATTGATGCTGAAAGTCGCCAGTTCGATGCCAGCTGTGATGGGAATGACAAACTGATTGAAACCTTAAAATCTTCGGTGCGTGCGCCTGAAACCTTGACCCTGAAAAAACATGCCAAAGTGATGTTTGTTAAAAACAACTTTGATATGGGCTATATCAACGGTAGTCTGGGCGAGGTGATTGGCTTTGAAGAAGATGATGAATATGGCTGCCTGCCGAAAGTCAAACTGACTGATGGTACGGAGCTACTGGTCGAACCGGAAACCTGGTCGATTGACAATGAAGCCGGAAAAACCATAGCTAGTTTCCAGCAAATTCCATTGCGTCTGGCCTGGGCAATTACCATTCATAAATCACAAGGCATGACTTTAGAAGCGGCAGAAATTAACCTGAGCCATACCTTTGAAAAAGGTCAGGGCTATGTGGCACTGTCACGTTTAAAAACTCTAGATAGCCTGCGTTTATTGGGTTTTAACGAGCAGGCACTGGAGCTGGACAGTCTGGCAATTAAAGCCGATCGCCGTTTTCAGGAACTGTCAGATGAAGCAGAACAGAATTTCGCCGAGATTGACCTGACCGCACAGCATAAAGCCTTTATCCGGCATTGTGGCGGTACCTTGAATGAGGTTGAAATTGAACGCAATGAACGGAAAATCGCACGCAGTGGCGGCAAGCAGAATTATGCCTCAGCAACGCTAGATGAAACCCGGGCCTTGTTTGAAGAAGGTTATGAGATTGAAGATATTGCCCATGAACGTGGCCTGACTCCAGCGACGATTATTAATCATCTGGCGCGTTTGCATAAGGAACAGGGACTAGATATTTCGGTGGCGCATCCGGGTGAGGAAGTGGTGGAGCAAATCCGAAAAATTTATAAACGCCTGCAAAAACGTCAGCAAAGTGATCATTTTAATGATGATGGCACGATCAAGCTGCGCCCGATTGTCGAGCTGACCAGTCCGCGCATGGGCTATGATCAGGTGCGTCTGGCCTTGCTATATGTAGAATAAACTTTTCATCCTTCCGTAATAAAAGAGCATCTTAAAGATGCTCTTTTTTATGCTTATTCGGTATTTAGGCGTATTTCAAATTCAACTTCATCTTGCTTAAAAACAGCGCCATCTCTTAAAAGCTGCCTTATTTAGAATAATGAAACCAACTCATGGAATTTATGCTAAGATGAATTTAATTCATATTTTTATTTTTAGGGCGACATTGCATTCAGCGCAGTGCATCTCCTGATTTTGAGATACTTCATTTCCCATGCTTGAAATTCGTCATTTAAAAACCTTATTGGCCTTACGCGAACATGGTTCACTGGTGGCCGCGGCCAATGATTTATGTCTGACTCCATCTGCCATTTCCCATCAGTTGAAAGAGCTGGATCACTGGTATGGGGTGGAAGTGGTCAATCGTCGCTCGCGTCCGGTGACGTTTTCCAATGTGGGGCAGCGTTTGCTGAAACTGGCAGATGATATTTTGCCGCAGATCCAGATTGCCCAAACCGATATTACCCGGATTGTGCATGGGCAAACCGGCCGGATTATTTTTTCTTCGGAATGTCATAGCTGTTTTGACTGGCTGATGCCGCTGTTAAATCAGTACCGCCAGCAATATCCCGATGTTGATTTGGACTTTGCTTCCGGTTTTGAAGCCAATCCGCATGAACTGTTACAACATGCCGAATTTGATTTGCTGATTACCGCCGACCCGATTGCCTTAAAAGGCATCGAGTATTTCCCGATTTTTGAATATGAGTCGCGTCTGGTGCTGTCCAATACCCATCCATTGGTACGTGCTGCGGACATTTCGGTGCAGGACCTGGCCGAAGAAACCTTAATTACCTATCCGGTGGATAAGCACCGTCTGGATATTATGGCCAAGCTGTTTATTCCGGCCAATATCTATCCGAAAGCCATTCGCACCACAGATTTAACCCAGATGTTAATCCAGCTGGTGGCCAGCGGTCGGGGTGTGGCGGCCTTACCGGACTGGGTGGTAAATGAATATGAACAAAAAGGTTGGGTCACTTCACGCCGTCTGCATTGTGTTTCGGCAGAAGGACTACGCCGCACGCTGTATGCTGGTTATCGCAGTGAAGAAAAAGAAAAAAGCTATTTTGAAGGCTTCCTGAAACAGCTGGAAAAATTTTCGCAAAAGCGTAGTCATTACTATGCACAATAACATCCGCACAAATAGCGTAATTTTTGAGTAAATAATGGTGAGGATTCAGGTCGTTGAATCATCTGCCAGCTACGCCATTTATTCAGGAAAAACATAAGATGAGATGTTTTTTTAATAAATGGCAGTTACTGAACTTGATAAGCTCAAGTCACAAGATTGAAGTGAGTAAGGGTATGTCCAAAGTACAATGGTTCAGCAGGGATATTTGGATTATTTGTGCAGGTTTTGTTGCGGCGATGCATGTCGGTAAATTACCGCCAGCGGTGCCGGTATTACAGCAGGAACTGGGGATCGGGCTGGTACAAGCTGGTTTGTTGCTGTCGCTGGTGCAAGGGGCTGGTATGCTGTTTGCACTGACCTTGGGCAGTTATGTCGAAAAAATTGGACTGAAACGCTGTGTCTTGCTTGGACTGGGCTTACTAAGCGCAGCCAGTTTGCTCGGTGGGTTTAGCCAAAGCGTCAGCAGTTTGCTGCTGCTGCGGGTAATGGAAGGATTTGGCTTTTTACTAGTGACCTTAAGTGGTCCGGCCTATATTCGCCAGCTGGTGCCGGCAGAAGAAATTTCCGCCAAAATGGGCTTGTGGAGTGCCTACATGGGCGGCGGAATGGGGATTTCCTTATTGCTGACGCCGTGGCTAATCACCATGATGGGCTGGCAAGGGGTGTGGCTGACGTTAACGCTGCTGACCTTAAGCCTGTTTGCGCTGGTCGCCACCCGTGTGCCGAAACCGCAGCAATCAACCCAAAAAATTGAAGTATTTCAGCTAATCAAAACCACGCTCAAACATCCACCAGCCTGGATGCTGGCATTGATGTTCGGGACCTATGCCGGACAATGGTTTAGTCTGGTGGGTTTCTTGCCAACCATCTATCAGCAAAACGAGATTTCCTTGACGCTGGCAGGTGCATTAACTGCCTCGGTAGCGATTGCCAATGCAGTCGGGACCTTTGCCTGCGGCATCATGTTGCAGCGCGGTTTGCTGCCTAAAACTTTAGTCCAAACCGGTTTTATCATCTTGATGCTGTGTGCCTTAAGTTTCTATATCTTTCAGGCCCAGTTACCATTTTTACTGCAGTTTGCCTGCGTGTTTAGCTTTTCGTTATTTGGTGGTCTGGTCGCCGCGGTGGTCTTTGCTCAAGCCTTGCGTTTTGCGCCTAGTCCGGTGGCCATTAGTGCGACCATTGGCATGATTTTACAGTGCTCAGCGACATCGCAGTTTCTGTTACCGCCGGCAATTGCTGCGATTGTTTCTGCCACCGGGGACTGGTTCTGGGTCGGTATTGTGATGGCTGCGTTCTCGGCAATGGGCTGGCTATTATGTCAAAAGCTGTTTCAGGCCGATGTACGTGCCTAATCGTGTATCCGTATCTCTTTAAAGCCGTGTCTGTATGAAGCGGCTATTTAGAACCAATCAATAACGATAAAATGCCAGCGGCAATTAATGGTCCGACCGGCACACCGCGCAGCAAGGCCACACCGGCAACCGTACCAATCAGCAGGCCAGCGACAATATTCGGTTGATGGCTCATCAGCTGTACCCCACGTGCACCGAGCCAGGCCACAAACAGGCCTATGCCAATCGCGAGTATGGATTTCCAGTGCATAAATGATTTCAGGATTTCATCACCGGGGATTTTACCGCTGGCAATGGGCGTTAGTACGCCAATGGTCAAAATGATAATGCCAATATTTAAACCATGCTGTTGCAAGAGCGGAAAATATACTTCCAGTGGTGTGATGCGAAACACGATTAACACCGCGGCGGCAATGGTGACGGCAGTATTGTGACTAAAAATACCGCAGGCCAATAAAATAAGCAGAACAATCAGGTTTAAATCGAGGTGTGACATACAGGCTGAACACGGTGGCATGGGAGAAAAAGAGGCCGTTATTGTAGCCTTTTTCAGCGGGGCCTGCTGATAGATTCCAACTCCAGCGCGGTTTCAGTATAAAATACGCCATCTTCCATATTGATACAGCTTTCACTCCACAGGTAATTCGATGACTTTAGAAAAAATGTTGCAATCGCAAGGCTTTGGTTCACGCAAACACTGCCTGCAGCTGATTCAAAATGGTGCGATTGCCATTGAGGGTGAAGTCATCACCCAACCCAAACAGAAACTGCAGTTGCAGGGTTTAAAATTTTCGGTCTATGGGCAGGACTATACCTATCGGGAGAAGGTCTATATCGCGTTAAACAAACCGCAAGGTTATGAGTGTTCACATCAGGCCACCCATCATTTTAGTGTGTTTGATCTGTTTGACGATATTTTGCTGAATCGTGGCCTGCAATGTGTGGGACGTTTAGATCAGGACACCACCGGTTTGTTATTGCTAACTGATGATGGCCAGTTTTTACAGGCGCTGACCCATCCGAAAAAGCATGTGGCCAAAGTCTATCGCATGTACACCGCAGATCCGGTCACAGATGCGCAAATCCAGCAACTGGCAGATGGAGTCGAACTGCGCAATGAAAGCGGCATTTTTGCTGCCACCGATATTTGCCGTCTGGCCGAGCACGAGCTGGAAATGACCATTCATCAGGGTGTCTATCATCAGGTAAAGCGGATGCTGGCAGCAGTTGGCAATAAGGTGGAAAAGCTGCATCGTCAGCAAATTGGCGCTTTAAACCTGCCAGAACTCGAGTTGGGGCAGTGGATCTATTTAGATGACGCCCAGGTACAGCAGGCGCGTACCCGGATGCAGGATTAAACCGGCTTTTAATAGATTGGGCTATTTTAAGAAACAGTGGTAGGTCTGAAACTCATTGTCTTTAATAAAGCCCATCTGTTCATACAGTTGATGCGATTGATAGTTGTTGTTCTGGGTTTGCAGACTAATCCGTAGTGCATTGTTATGACGGGCAAAATGAATTGCGGTATCAATCAGCTGTTTGGCCGAGCCTTGACGACGATAGACCGGCGTCACATAGACATCATCTAGAATATAATAGGTGGTACAGGCCACCGAAGAAAAGCCTAAATACAGCAGGATAAAACCGGTAATCACCTCATCTTTCACATGAATAAAAATCACGCTTTCATGATTTTCAAAACGCTGTTGTAAAAACTGGTGTGAAAGCTTCAGGTTAGAAGATGCACCATAAAATTGACGATATTCATCAAATAATACGGCCAGCTGCTCGAGGTCTGCTACGGTTGCGCGTCTGACAATCATCCATGACTCCCTGCATATCTTATTGTTGTCTATGCAGCATAACCAAGTTTTCAGCAGATTAAATTAAAATATTGTTTATAAATACAACACTGTTAACTTTTGTCAGTTTCACCCAGCAGGGCATTTAATTCGGCAAACAGGTCCAGATCTTCATCGTCCAGTGGGGAAGTGTCGGTGCTGACGGGCGCAGGTGTTGGTGTGGCCTGAGTATTTTGCTGTTCCTGCTTGAGCTTTCTTAACTTGATCAGCTGCTCCAGATTAATGTTCTGATTTTCGATAGAAAAAGGAATAGATTTGGTCAGAACGACCTGTTTAAAGAACAGACGAACCGCTTGTGCCGGTGTAATCCCTAACTGTTTAAACACGGCAAAAGCCTGTTTCTTTTCCTGAGAATCCAGGCGAATTTGATAAACTTCAGTTTTTCTCATGATTTTAATTAATTTAAGTGCACTTAACTGTGTAGACACATTTTAATCTAACCATTTGTAATTTCAATCTTCATACACAGGAAAAATTGAAATAAATGTAATGACAATTAGATTACAGTGTCAGGTCAAATTGCGAGCTAAACGCCATTGCTGCTTTACTGATCGGGTCCTGAAAGCAAATGTCTTTGGCCAGAAGCTGTAAAGGCGCAGAAAAATCATCTTCCGTTTTATGCTGCACCTGCGGATAAAATGGATCGTTTAAAATAGCAATTCCAAGCTGATTTAAATGCACCCGCAATTGATGCTGCTTACCGGTGACAGGTTTAAGCAAATACTTTGCCAAATGACCGTTATGCGCTAACAGCTCAATATCGGTTTCGCTGTTGGGTACTCCATCCACCACCTGCATGGTATAAAACGGCTGACCTTTTTCCATGCGGTAACGGGTGGTGCAAGGAAAACTTAAATCGGCACGAAAAGGTGCAATCGCATGATAGGTCTTGCGGACCTGACGTTCGGCAAACATTTGCTGATAAAGACCACGACTGGCCGGCTGTTTGGAAAATAGCACCACGCCGGCAGTTTCCCGGTCTAAACGGTGAATCGGGGTCAGCTGTTCATTGCCAGTTTGCTGTTTCAAACGCACCAGTAAGGTTTGCTGCACATATTGTCCGGTTGGGCTCATGGTCAGAAAATGCGGTTTATCTACCACCAGCAAATCTTCATTTTCAAATAAAATCTGGTGTTGAAACGGTACTGTTACTTCATGGGCTAAAAAACGATAGTAAAAACAGTGTGTATGTGCCTGAAAGGGACTGTCTGTGTTTAGACGCTGACCATGTGCATCATAGACCAGACCATCCTGAAAGCGCGACAGCCATTCAGCTGCAGAAATATGCGGAAACTGCTGGCACAGGTAGGCATACACTGTACGTGCCGATGATGGCTGCAAGTAAACTTTGCTGGCGTTAACACCATTAATCATCGGGGGAATAAAATCGGCAGTGGAGCTCATGAACGGGTGCACATCTCAAATTAGGTAACAAATGCTGTGAAAAAATACAGATTCTGACGCAGTCGAATAGGCTTTTAAACGGCTGCGATGCTATCATAATTGCTGTTTTGAATCATGTCGCGAGTATTATGCAGTATTCATTTTGTCTGAACCTGAACAATGAACAAGAGACCCAAAATCTGGCTCAGGTTTTGGCGGCGCATTTCCCGCGCGGGGTGATTTATCTGATTGGGGATTTGGGCGCAGGGAAAACCACGCTGACCCGTTATCTGTTACAAAGCTTAGGTCATCAGGGATCGGTAAAAAGTCCCACCTATACCCTGGTGGAGCCGTATCAGGTCAATGGTCAGGATATTTTCCACTTTGACCTGTATCGCCTGAATGACCCGTATGAACTGGAGCTGATGGGCATCCGCGATTATCTGGATACAGCAAACGCCTTATTTTTATTTGAATGGCCATCAAAAGGTGGGGATGAAATTCCAGCACCGGACCTGATTATTAATATTCTAAAGTCTGAAGATGAACTGAGCCGCACCGCAACTCTCAACTCGTCTTCTGCCGCTTTGCAACACGCTCTGGAGCAGAATTTTACCCATGTCGGCTGATTTAAGTACACGTCGTATCCGCGCGCTTGATCCGGCACTGGCCAACCAGATTGCCGCCGGAGAAGTTATTGAGCGTCCGGCTTCTGTGGTCAAAGAATTATTAGAAAATGCGATTGATGCCGGTGCGACCGAACTGATTATCCGGGTGGAACAGGGCGGCAGTACCCTGATTGAAATTATTGACAATGGGCGTGGCATTCACCCTGAAGATCTGCCCTTGGCAGTGATGCGTCATGCCACCAGTAAAATTCAAACTGCCGATGACTTGCATGCCATTGTCAGCCTCGGTTTTCGCGGTGAAGCGCTGGCGTCCATTGCCGCAGTATCGCGTTTAAGCCTGATCAGTAGCCAGACAGATGAAGGGGTGGGCTATCAGGTTGAAGTGAATGGCACGGCTTTTGATCATCAGGAGATTGTGCCGGTGGCTGCACCGAAAGGAACCCATATTCGGGTACAGGACCTGTTTTTTAATGTGCCGGCACGCCGTAAATTTTTAAAAAAGCCGGGCACCGAATTTGGCCATATTGAAGAAATCGTGCGTCGTCTGGCGCTAACGCATTTTGATATCCGTTTTGTATTGGAACATAATAACAGCATCAAGCTGAACCTGCCGGTTGCTGACAGCGGCGAGCTGCGTTTTCAGCGTGTGCAGCAATTGCTGGGACGACAGTTTACCGAAAATGCTTACTGGATTGATGCCGATAGTATCAGCATGCGTCTGTCGGGCTGGTTGGGCCATCCTTCCGATGCGCGGGCACAGGCCGATTTACAATATGTCTATGTAAATGGCCGGATTGTCAAAGACAAGACCATCTCACATGCGCTACGCATGGCCTATGATGGTATTTTGCATGGTCATCAGCATGCGGCGTATTTGCTGTTTCTGGAAGTTGAACCTGAAAATATTGATGTCAATGTGCATCCAACCAAGCATGAAATCCGCTTTTTAAACCAGCGTGAAGTGCATGAGTTTGTGCGTCATTATGGCAAAGAAACCCTGGCACAGTTCCAAACCGCCAGTGCCGACTTGGCCACGACCATGAAAACTGAAACCTCGGAGCCGGTGTTTGCGGCGCAGCCACGTTATCAGGAACAGTTCCAGCTGCATAAAGCAGCCGAAGCCATCGTGCCAGGATCTAATCAGGCGGCACCAGAATTACTGACAGATTTTAGCGATGCCCGCCCGCAAAGTGTGGATTATGCATTGCCACAAGGCCAGAAAATGGCCAGTGGTCAGAATACCGGTTATAGCAATGGCTATACCGGCTCACAGCAGCTGAACAATGCGCTAAAAAGCTATCTGGCACCGTTACGTGAGCTGGATGAATCTGCATTGTCCAGCCCACAGTCGGCCGCAGGTGAGACGCAGCCAGCTCCGGTAGATGAACATCCGCTTGGGATTGCCATTGCCCAGTTACACGGAATTTATATTCTGGCGCAAAATACCGAAGGCTTGATTATTGTCGATATGCACGCGGCGCATGAGCGGATTTTATTACAGCAAATGAAATCGGCTTGGGATAAGCCGGAATTCTGGACCTCACAGCAGCTGCTAATTCCTAAAGTGATTAGCATTAGCCGGATGCAGGCGATGCGGATTGAAGAGCTAAAACCGCAGCTGGCACGTTTAGGGCTGGATCTGGATCAATATGGTGATGAGCAGGTGATTGTGCGTGGGGTGCCGGCGATTTTGCATAAGGCCAATTTTGATGCGCTGATTCCTGAATTGTTGAATGATCTGGACCCGGCCGATGAAGCACAAGCGCTGCTACAAAAACGTGACCAGATTCTGGCCGGCATGGCCTGTCATGGTGCCGTGCGTGCGCATCGTATGCTCAGCCTGTCTGAAATGAACGCCTTGCTGCGCCAGATGGAACAAACCGAATTTGCCAGCCAATGTAATCATGGCCGCCCGACCTGGCGTGCCTTTCCATTGGCTCAATTAGATAAACTTTTTGCTCGAGGAGAGTAGTGGTACATGTCAAATCAATTGCCGGTCATCAATTTAATGGGACCTACTGCAAGCGGTAAAACTGCTTTGGCGTGTGAACTCTATGAACTGGGGCATTTTGAGCTGATTTCAGTCGATTCCGCTTTGGTATATCAGGATATGGATATTGGCACCGCCAAACCAAGCAAAGCCGAGCAGGCGCGTTATCCGCATCATCTGATTGATATTATTACCCCTTTAGAGGTGTATTCTGCTGCGCAGTTTGTAGAAGATGCCTGTGCTTTAATTGATGATATGCATGCGCGTGGCAAAACCCCGATTCTGGTGGGCGGAACTATGCTGTATTTCAAGGCCTTGCTGGAAGGGTTGTCCAGTAATTTGCCAAGTGCAGATTATGCGGTGCGCGCTGAAATTGAAGATAAGGCTGCACGTGAAGGCTGGGAAGCGGTGTATGCCGAATTGTGCACGGTAGATGCTTTAGCCGGACAGAAATTTAAAGTCAGCGATAAGCAACGGATTATCCGGGCCTTGGAAGTGTTCAAGTTAACCGGTCAACCTATTACCAAACTACAAGCAGAACAGCCCAAAAATGTATTATATCGTTACACTTTTCATAATCACGCCTTGCTGCCAGATCGGGTAGAATTACATCAACGTATAGAAAAACGATTAGAAATAATGTGGTCAATGGGTTTTTTGAATGAAGTAGAAAGGCTTATTGAAAAATACGATTTAGATGAGAATTTACCCTCTATGCGCTCTGTTGGATACCGACAAGCTTTAGAATTTCTAAAGAAAAGTGATAAAAGTCTCAATAAAAAGCAGGAAATGGAGGATAAGGCCCTATTTGCAACACGACAACTTGCAAAACGTCAATATACTTGGCTCAGATCGTTGCAGGAATCGCATAAAATTCAAACATATTTTACGATAAAGCAGGCTCAAGAAGACTTGCGAAACTGTTACGGATAAAGCAAAATTTATGAACTGTCTTTTTTATAAATTTTAATTGAAAAATAAAGATAGTTTTTGCGCTGATTTTTAATTATTTTTGGAGTTATAACATGTCTAAAGGTCAAACTTTACAAGATCCGTTCTTGAATTCTCTCCGTAAAGAACGTATTCCAGTTTCTATTTTCCTTGTAAACGGTATTAAATTACAGGGTCATATCGAATCTTTTGACCAGTATGTGGTGCTATTAAAAAATACAGTAAGCCAAATGGTTTACAAACACGCGATTTCTACAGTTGTACCTGCACGTAATCCACGTCCTGCTGGTGCACCTGCTGGTGCTCAAGGCGCTGGTGGCTTCGGTGGTCAAGGCGGTGGCTTCGGCGGCGGTCAAGGTGGTGGCTTTGGCGGTCAAGGCGGCTTCGGTGGTCAAGGCGGCTTCGGTGGTCAAGGTGGCTTCGGTGGTCAAGGCGGCTTCGGCGGTCAAGGTGGCTTCGGTGGTCAAGGTGCTGGCTTCGGTGGTCAAGGTGGCTTTGGGGGTCAAGGCGCTGGCTTCGGTGGTCAAGCTTCTGGTTTTGACAACGACTCTAAATTTGAAGATTCTCAAGAAGATGACAACAACCGTTAATCAATATTAATGGCTTAAGTCCTCTTATAAAAAACCGCTGAATTCAGCGGTTTTTTTATTGCTATTGATGGCGAGGTGAAAAGCCAGAATTAAAAAAACCAGTGCAGGCACTGGTTTTTCATTTTTTAAGACCTAGTTATTTTTACGGTCCAGGTTTGGATCTTTAATATCGACAAAGGCATTGCTGCGAATTTCACGTAACCAGCTGTCCAGTTCGGTATCAAACTGACGTTCACCTAGAATCTGGCGTGCCATACGTTCCTGGTATTCGCGGGTCATGTCCTGCTGGCGGGTATCTGTCACCTGTAGAATATGCCAGCCAAACTGGGTTTGAAATGGCTGGCTGATTTCACCTACCGGGGTGCTTTTTATTTGCTGTTCAAATTCAGGCACCATCACTCCAGGGCTAACCCAGCCCAGGCTACCGCCATCACGGGCAGAACCGGTATCGGTTGAGAAAGTACCGGCCAACACTGCAAAATCTTCACCGGCTTTGAGGCGGTTATACAAACTGTCAATCATGTGCTTGGCATTTTCTGGGCTCACCACTTCTGTTGGCTGAATCAGAATATGACGGGTTTGATATTGTGGGACCAGCGCGCGCTGTTCACCGGCTTTACGATCGACCAGTTTCAGCACATGAATACCATCATTGACTGCAATCAGCTCAGTGGTCTGACCGACGTCAAGTGCACTTACACGTGCAGCCAGTTCAGCCGGAATTTCAGAAAGGCTGCGGAAACCCATATCAGCCGATTCAACTTTGGTGGCAGCTGTGCTGAACTGCTTGTTAATGGCATTGAGGTCATTGCTGTTATTCAGTGCAGTTTTAACCTGTTCCGCGGTGGCCTGTGCATTTTCACCGGATACGCGCACATGCAACACATGCGCCTGACTGCCTAAAGCGGCCTGACCTTGCGGGGTTTTCAGGAAGTTATCGACATCCTGATCGCTAATTTTAATCCGCGACATCACCACTTGCTGACGCAGACGGTTAATTGCCAAATCTTCAGCAATACGGTTGCGTAAAGAGGCGTAGGTCCCCGGTGCAATACGGTCGACTTTCTGCTGGAAATCTTCCAGACTTTTACTGCCATTTTGCTGGGCCACACGCATTACCGCTTCATTTAAGGCTTTTTCATCAGGCTTGATGTTATAGCGTTTGACCTGTTCCAGCTGTGCCTGACGCACGATCAGTTGTTCTAAGGCCTGTTGTTGTAGATATTGAGCCGGTGGCACGGTTTTGTTCTGTGCCTGTAATTGTTGCTGCATTTCAGCAGCGGTTTGCGCTAAATCACTTTGTAGGATGACACTGTTATCCACCACGGCCACGACCTGATCTACAGTTTGTGCAAAAGCAGGTGCAGCTGAAGAAATACATAAAGCTAAGGCAGTGGCTTTAAAAAATTGTTTTAACTGTGGTGTCTTCATTAACGTTGTGTCCAAGTTTGATTAGTTCTATTAAACCCTAAAATACGGTTTTCAAGTAAAGATGCAAGTTTATTGTTGAAACTGCCGAGGCCTTTCAGGTTTAATTCGGCCATGATGGCGCGTTTCGGCTTGACGTTGTGATCGGAGACATCATCCAGATCATTATAATAAGAGCGGCCGTAGACCGAGATGCCCCAGCAGCAGGATTCATAGTTCACACCGAGTAAATATTCACGGGCGACGCTATTGTCCAAATCGTATTGGGCATGACCCAGAATACGCCAGTTGTTGTAGACCGGTTGAATGAACGAGGCCACCACCTGATCATAATGATCCTGACGGTTTGGAATATGACGACGGTTAATATAGCCGACATTGTATAAATTGCCTTGTTCACCGGTATAGAACAGGTGCAGATCGCGCTGGGCATTGTCACCGTTTGACATCCAGGCGGCATTGGCACCAATATTCAGGTTTTCGGTTAACTGGCTGGCCAGACTCACTACCGGGCCGGTGCGGCTTTCGGTATCAAAGCTGTCTGCAGTATTTTCCAGGGTCACACGGCGATCTTCAAAGAAGAAGCTTTGACCCAGGCTGGCACGAATCCGCTCTAAACCTACTTCATCAAACAGGCTGTAGCTTAAACCGAGTGACAGGAAGTTGTTGTCTTCCAGGCGGTCATGGCCGTAGAAACGGTATGGGCTAAACAGCTGGTCATAATTAATGGAAGCAGTGGCTGAATCAAAATTTGGATGGCCATCCTGCTTCTGATACGGCGCGTAGGCATAGAAGGCTCGCGGGGTAATTGTTTGCAGGAAGCGACCTTCTTTTTCAAAGGTCAGACCGGCGTCCAGGGTAAACTGCGGTACCGTCACCGATTTGGTTTCGCTAGATGAATCAAACTGATTCAGCGCGTTTTGGGTGTCTTTGTCAAAGAAGGTGTTGACGTTGCGAAGTGATACTTCTGGAATCACAAAAGACCATGGGTTGCGGTAGTTATAACGTACTTTAAAATCGTTATAGATACGGGTACCACTTGGCTCATAGCTGTTCAGGTCGGTGGTACTGGCTTCCAGATTGTTAATATCTTTCTTGAAGTAAGCCGTGTCGTGGTTAAACTCGATCTGGAAACCTTGAGGATTCCCGGTTTTATAGTTCAATAAGAACTGTGGTAAACGCGCATACGGACGGTCTTCATCTGGAATAGTTGGGTCCAGCGTCTGGAAATCTTCAACTTTTAGCTGCGCTCTTAAACCCGGAATGCCATTGCGATAATTTAGTTCCCAGGCGCGGCGTAAGTTCAGGTCGGTTCTGGAGTTCGGGTTGTTGTTTAAGTCAGCAAAATAGTCTTTATCTGAAGCGTAGTTATATTCCAGATTGGTATTGAACTGCTCGTTAATCTGCCAGTTATGCAGAAAGTGAAAATCCTTACGATCTTCATCATTGTATTTATTGTCAGAGGCCAGGTAGCCGCCCCAGATCTGACCCTGACCAAAATTCTCGGTCAGATAGCGAAATTCACCTTCTAACATCGGACCGCGGTCACCAATATAGCGTGGTGTCACGGTGGCATCATAGTTTGGAGCCAGGTTCAGGTAGACCGGTACCGCCAGTTCAACTCCACCATCATTGGTAAAGCCAAAGCTTGGGGTCAAAATACCGGTAGTACGCCGGTCATCAATCGGAAAGTTAAAATATGGCACCGCCAGCACCGGTACATCTTTTACATACAGCTTGGTGCCACGGGTTTCACCGCGACCGGTTTCCTGATTTAGCTTGATTTCATCGGCCTGAATTTTCCAAGTCGGTGCCTGTTCAGGCGGGCAGGTACTATAGGTGGCATTATTCAATACCAAGGTATTGGTTGAAGTGCGGGCAATCTTTTCCGCCATGCCATGTGCGTGCTGTTCTTCTGCAATATAGAAGCTGTTGTGTAAATCGCCTTGCTGGGTTTTCAGGTTGTAATTGATCTGGTCGCTTTGCGCCAGTAAACCGGCTTGCGCCATTTGTACCCGGCCTTCGGCACTGGCATAGGTCTGGGTCTGGTCAATGGTAATTTTATCGGCGCGAATCTGGCGGCCTTGCTGGTCAATGACCACATTGCCTTCTAAGACCGAATCCCCATTAGGATTATAGTGACCATAATCAGCGGTAACGGTCGAGGTGGCTTCTTCCGCAGCAACGGCCACGGTGTCCGGGCTAATTGGCGTAACCCAGGCGCCCTGGCAATAGGCTGAACTCAGCTCTTGGCCAAAACGCTGCTGGGCTTCTGGCGCGGTTTTATCGACATAATACTGTTCAAAAAACGACTGGCCCGGATAAGCATCTTGAATGCTCTGTTTGAGTTGTTGATTGGTGATGGATGAAGCGGGCTCTGTGGTCTCTGCATGACTGCTCATCGCGTGTCCACATAACAGGGTCAAGATCGCAGTCGCTAAAGGATTAAATTTAAACTGATGCTTCATTTGTCTCATTAACCAAGAGTGCTTAATCGCAATTAATTATTGTCGCATCATAGAGAAAAAGCGCAGAAGTAGCTACACTTAGCACTTTAAAAACTCAGCCTGTATTAGAATTTATTGCAAATGAATACACAACGTGAACAATTGATACAAACATGGATTACATCTGTACTCGGTTCAGATCAATTTGAAACTCATTTTTTAGCAGGCGATGCAAGCTTCCGTCGTTATGCACGAATCAAATTGAATAATAAAACATTTATGCTGATGGATGCACCACCAGAAAAAGAAGATTGTGGTCCTTTTGTGACGATTGATGAATTTTTTGATGCGCATGGTGTACGCGTGCCGCATATCATCGCCAAAGATCTGCAGCAGGGCTTTTTGCTACTGGAAGATTTTGGTGATGTATTGCTCTCGACCCTGTTAAATGAACAGACTGTCGATGACTACTATGCACAAAGCTTCAAGCAGCTGATCCAATTGCAGTCCATTGCTGGCGAAGGCCATTTCCCGGACTATTCCTATGAAAAACTGATCAGTGAAATGGAGCTGCTCACCGACTGGATGTTACCCTCATTACAGATTCAGCCAACCGCAGAAGAAAGCGCGTTAATCAAGCGTACCTTTGCTATTCTGGCCAATGCGGCTTTGGCCCAGCCACAAGTGATTGTACATCGTGATTTTCACAGCCGGAACCTGATGAAAATTGCAGGTGAAACCGAACTTGGGGTGATTGATTTTCAGGATGCGGTAATTGGCGCCGATACCTATGATCTGATTTCAATTACCCGTGATGCCTACGTGCAGTGGAATGCAGATCGTGTCTATCGCTGGTTTAAAACCTTTTATGATTTGCTGCCGGAAAGCGCCAAGCAGGAGCGTGATTTTGAGCAGTTCAAGAAAGACGCCGACCTGATGGCGATTCAGCGTCATATCAAGATTCTGGGTATTTTTGTGCGCCTGTTCGAGCGTGATGGCAAATCGGGTTACTTAAAAGATTTGCCGCGCGTGATGTGGTATCTACTGGAAGAATCGCAGCCTTATGCCGAATTGCAGCCTTTTATGCAGTTTATTCGTGAAAAAGTTATGCCGGCATTTGAAGCCAAATATGGCCGTTATGAGGTAGCTGCCTGATGAAAGCCATGATTCTTGCTGCCGGTTTAGGTAACCGGATGCGTCCTTTAACCTTGCATACGCCTAAACCCTTGCTGGAAGTGGGCGGTAAGCCGCTGATTGTTTGGCATATCGAAAAACTGCAGCGCATTGGCGTAACCGAAATTGTGATCAATACCGCCTGGCTGGGTGAAAAACTGGCTCAGGCTTTGGGGGATGGCAGCCAGTTTGGCGTTAATATTCTCTGGTCGCATGAAGGCGAAGGTCTGGAAACCGCAGGCGGGATTATTAACGCGCTGCCGCTGCTCGGTAATGAGCCCTTTATTCTGGTCAATGGCGATGTCTGGACCACCATGGATTTTGCGCCATTATTGTCGGTACAGCTAGAGAATCAGCTGGCGCATCTGGTGCTGGTAGAGAATCCGGCACAGCATCCGCAAGGCGATTTCACCTTATCGGAACAAAAAGCCTATACCTTTGATCAGGAAAAATCCGGTGAAAATCTGACCTATAGCGGTATTGCCGTGATTGATCCGCAGATGTTTCAGGGCCTGGAAGGTGGCAAGCGTCCACTGGCACCGTTATTGAAACAGGCCATGCAGGATGAAAAAATTGCCGCCAGCAAATTGCAGGGTGTCTGGGTAGATGTTGGCACTCCTGAGCGATTAAATGCACTGGATCAACAAATTCAGCAAGGTGTGTACGCTTAAGTGCATATTCACTAAGCACTCGCTGCTGTGACTTGGCAGATAAATCGGTATACTTTCAGCTAACTTTTTCGAGACGTTCATTGTTTATGCATACGTTTTTTCAGGAACTCAAGCAGGGTAGTCAGGCCTTGGGTTTAGAGCTCAGCGATGAGACTTTAAATTTATTACTCCAATATCAAGATGCTTTGGTGCTATGGAACAAAGCGTATAACTTGACCGCAATTCGTGATCCGAAAGAAATGCTGGTCAAGCATTTGCTCGACAGCCTGAGTATTCTCAAAGATTTACCTGCCGGCCGTTTGCTGGACATTGGTACCGGTGGCGGTATGCCGGGCATGATCATTGCCTTATGTCAGCCGGAACGTCAGTGCGTGTTGCTGGACTCGAATGGCAAAAAAATCCGTTTCTTGAAGCAGTTTATTGCCGATCTGAAACTGCAAAACGTGGTGGCGGTCCAAACCCGAGTCGAAAATGAAGACAGTATCCGTGAGTTAGGCCAGTTTGATGTCATCACCAGCCGTGCCTTTGCATCTCTGACCGATTTTGTGGCGGCATCAAAACCGTTTATGCATGGACAGAGTATTATTGCTTCCATGAAAGGTCTGATTCCGGCCGATGAGGTTGAAGCATTGAAAGATGAGTTCAGCTGTGAAATTATCGAGCTAAAAGTTCCACGTCTGGACGAACAGCGTCATCTACTTTTATTAAAACATATTTAATTCATTCTAAGGATTGGGGTTACCATGGCACAAATTATTGCGATTGCGAACCAGAAAGGTGGTGTCGGTAAAACTACAACCGCAGTAAATTTGGCAGCATCGTTAGCTGTTTTGAAAAAGCGCGTTTTACTTGTGGATATGGATTCACAGGGAAATGCCACGATGGGTTCTGGTATCCAAAAAAACGACCTTCTATATTCCATTACCGATGTGTTGCTGGGCGAAGTGCCAATTGAAACGGCCATTACCAAATCGGAAGTGGGTTATAAGGTTTTAGGTGCAAACCGTGATTTGTCCGGTGTGGAACTGGCTATTGCCGAGCAGGAAGGGCGCGAGTTTATTCTGCGTGATGCACTGGGCGAAATTGAAAAAAGTTTTGACTACATTATTGTCGATTGTGCGCCAAGCTTAAGCTTAATTACCGTGAATGCGCTGGCTGCGGTACAGGGCGTGATGATTCCAATGCAATGTGAATACTATGCGCTGGAAGGTCTGGCCGATTTAACCCAGACCATCGACCGGATTCAGCAGGCTTTAAATCCAGAGCTGGAAATTATTGGTGTGCTGCGAACCATGTACGATGCGCGTAATGCATTAACCCGTGATGTGTCTGAAGAGCTGCAACAGTATTTTGGCAAAAAGCTGTATGACACCGTGATTCCACGTAATGTGCGTCTGGCCGAAGCACCGGCGCATGGTTTGCCTGTAATTTATTTTGAGAAAAGTTCAAAGGGTGCAGTTGCTTACCTGAATCTGGCAGCTGAAATGTTAAAGAAAAGCAAAGTGAAAAAAGGAAGTAAAGCATGACCATAAAAAAACGCGGACTCGCCAAAGGTCGTGGTTTGGATGCCTTACTTGGGTCGATCCAGAAAGAAAAATTACAACTTGAAGCCCAGTCTTTGGATCATGGTCAGCTAAAACAGATTGATGTGCATTTATTAAAACGGGGTGAATATCAGCCACGCCGTTTTATCCATGAACAGGACTTACAGGAACTTGCCGCCTCGATTGAAAAACACGGGGTCATGCAACCGATTGTGATTCGTCCGATTGATGACGAACAGCATCCGTATGAAATTATTGCTGGTGAACGTCGCTGGCGTGCCGCACAGCTGGCGGGACTCACCGAAGTTCCGGCAATTGTCCGTGACCTGACCGATCAGGTGGCGATTGCACTGGCTTTAATTGAAAATATTCAGCGTCAGGATCTGAATCCGATTGATCAGGCCATGGCCTTGCAGCGCTTCCATGACGAGTTTGGTCTGAGCCATCAGGAAATTGCCGACACCGTCGGTAAGGCACGAACTACGGTCAGTAACCTGTTGCGTTTGTTGACTTTAACTGAAGAAGTTAAAGACCTGATGCAGCAAGGGCTGCTGGATATGGGCCATGCGCGCGCCATTTTGACCTTAAAAGCCAAAGATCAGCTGAAAGTGGCTGAACTGGTGATTGAAAAGAGTTTGTCGGTCCGTCAGACCGAACAGCTGGTGCGTGACTGGAGCGCACCAAAAACAGAAAAACCAAAAGCAGAACCGGCACCGGATATTCAGCAACTGACACAACGTCTGTCAGAGCGTTTCAGTGCCAATGTCAAAATTGATCATAACAAGCAGGGTAAGGGGAAGCTGGTGATCAGCTATCACTCCTTAGAAGAACTAGATGGTATTTTAAATATCTGCTTGGCTGATTAATTTTTATTGTAGATTTATTGGGGAAAATCGAATGTGGGAATTGGTAAAAGCAGGCGGCTGGCTGATGCTGCCGTTACTGTTGTGCTCTGTGTTTACGCTGGCCATCAGTATTGAGCGTTTTTTACGTCTTAAGCGTGCCGGTGTGGTGCCGAAAGCCTTGCAATTACAAACCGGACAGCCGGTGCAAGGCGTGTTACAGCAGTTGCAGCAATCGGAAAATTTACAGCACAGTACTTTGGGCCGAATCTTTATGGCTGGTGCGCAAAATAAACACCAGTCTGAACAGTTTGCGCGTGCGCAGATGGAAGCGACAGCCTCTCAGGAAATTGGCTATCTGGAAAAAAATATTAATTTCCTCGGGACTTTAAGTGCTGTGGCGCCGCTGCTGGGCTTATTGGGGACCGTTCTGGGGATTATTGAATCTTTCCTGATGATTGATATCAGTTCAAGCAATCCGACTTTAATGATTCCGGGGATTTCCAAAGCACTGATTACCACCGCAGCGGGTATGCTGATTGCAGTGCCGGCTTTATTTGCTTACCGTTATTTCCAGCGTCTGGTACAGGAATATGTGGCCGAGCTGGAACAGCAGGCGACATTGTTTCATGCTGCGCTGTTTCATCAAACCCAGATTGTTGATGAAGACATTAAAAAAGCAGGCTAAGGTGACCTATGAAATTCAAACGCTCGCAAGTGGAAGATATTCATATTAACCTGACACCGATGATTGACTGTTTGCTGTTTATTCTGGTGTTCCTGTTACTGTCCACCAGTTTTAACCAGTTTAGCCGGATGAACCTGACCTTGCCGGAAGCGCAAGGGGTGCCACCGAAAGCCTATGACCAGAAAGTCGAGGTGGTGGTCGATGCTTCCGGGCATTATTCGGTCAACGGGCAGGCGCTTTCCAGCAAGGAAGTTGCTGATTTAAATACAGCAATTAAACAAATTTCCAATGATCGACGTGATTTAATGTTTATCATTGCGGCAGACGCGAAAGCTTCTCATCAGGATGTGATTCGTGTCATGGATGTTGCGGGACAACTGGGTTTCGTCAACATTAACATCAGTACGAAAGTACCAACTCGAGGCTATTAGTGAATCCGGATTATAAAGTCTACCTGCGTCTACTCGGTTATTTAAAACCTTTCTGGGGAATCGCGATTCTGGTTGTGGTGGGTTTTGCCATCAATGCGGCGACTGAGGTATCAGTGGCCAAGTTGCTGGAAAAAATTATTACGGCAATTCAGGAAAAAGACTACACCTTCACCCACCTGTTTCCTTTTCTGGTGGTGCTGTTGATGTTTTTCCGTGGTGTCGGCCTGTTTCTGGGCGGCTACTATACCGCGGTCATTTCACGTAATCTGGTGTTTAATGTGCGCCAGGAAGTATTTGCCAAATTGCTGCGCTTACCGTCGCAGTATTATCTGGACAATACCAGTGGCCACATTACTGCCAAAATCATGTATAACGTGGAGCAACTGACAGCGGCTTCCACCGAATCTTTACGTACCTTGCTGCAACAGGGTTTAATTACCATCGCCTTGCTTGGTTACCTGTTTTATAGCAACTGGCGTTTGACCATCTGTATCCTGATTTTTGCCCCGCTGATTGGCCTGTTAATCCGGAAAGCCGCCAAGCGTATGCGTAAGCTGTCAATTCAGGTGCAGGATACCATGGGTGATGTGAACCACGTGGTGCAGGAAACTGTAAACGGCAATCTGGTGGTGAAAGGTTTTGCCGGTCATCAATACGAGCAGGAACGCTTTAAACAGAACTCACTGGAAAACTTGCGCCGCGGCCTGAAAATGGTAGCTGTGCAGCAGCTCAACAGTCCGGTGGTACAGCTGATCATGTCGATTGCACTTTCCATTGTGATCTGGATTGCACTGCGCCCGGAAATTTTACGCGATACCTCAGCTGGTGAATTTGTGGCTTATATTACTGCTGCCGGGATGCTGAGCAAACCAATTAAAGCGCTAACCGATATCAACGAAAAACTGCAACGCGGTATGGCGGCGGCGCATTCTGTATTTGAACTGCTGGATATGCCGGAAGAAAAAAATACTGGTACCTTAACTCCAGCCTTAAAAGGCAATATTGAATTTGATCAGGCCAATCTGGTCTATGCCGATGGCCATCATGCCATTCATGACTTTAGCCTGAATGTTAAAGCCGGTGAAACCGTGGCACTGGTCGGACGTTCAGGGGCGGGCAAAAGCTCACTGGTTAATTTGCTGGTGCGTTTTCAGGAATTATCTTCAGGCCAGATCAAGCTGGATGGGTTGGATATTCACGAGATTGAACTGAATAGTCTGCGTACCCAAATTGCCATGGTGAATCAGCAGGTGGTGCTGTTTAACCGTACCGTGCGTGAAAATATTGCGTATGGTCAGCTGGAAGGTGCGTCGGATGAAGAGATCATCGCGGCGGCCAAAGCGGCGTATGCGCATGATTTTATTATGGCCTTACCACAAGGTTATGACACACCACTCGGTGCGCAGGGTTTAAACCTGTCCGGTGGTCAGCGTCAGCGTATCGCGATTGCCCGTGCCATTTTGAAAAATGCGCCGATCCTGATTTTGGATGAGGCGACCAGTGCATTAGACAATGAATCTGAATACTTTATTCAACGTGCCTTTGATGCAGCGATGCAGAATCGTACCACCATTGTCATTGCACACCGTTTATCTACCATTGAAAATGCCGACCGTATTGTGGTGATGGATCAGGGGCGTATTATTGAGCAGGGTACCCATCAGGAACTGTTAAACCAGCAGGGTGCTTATTATCAGTTGCATCAGCGCAATTTCGAGGAATAATCAGCCATGTCATTTGCACAATTCATTCAGGACGCTTGGAATAAGCAAGCCAAATGGTTGGTTGTGCTACGGCCGTTGGCGCTGTTATATCGTGGTGGCAGTGTGCTGAATCAGAAGCTGTATGCTTCGGGGATGAAAGCAGCCTATACCGCACCAGTGCCGGTGATGGTGATTGGCAACATTACCGTAGGCGGTAGCGGCAAAACGCCGCTGCTGATTCATCTGGTTAATTATCTGCATAGCCTGAATGTGCGTGTTGGCGTAATTAGCCGCGGCTATGGCGGCAAAGGCCCATTCCCGGCCTATGTTGATTTTGAATCGACGCCGGACATGGTCGGCGATGAACCCTGTCTGATTGTACAATCTACCGGTGCGCCAATGGCGGTCGGTGCCAATCGTCAGCAGAGTATTGAATTGCTGCTGTCCAGACATGAACTGGACCTGATTATTAGTGATGATGGTTTACAACATCTGGCGCTCAATCGCCAGTTGGAATGGATTGTGCTGGACAATAACCGCGGTCTGGGCAATGAAAAAATTCTGCCTGAAGGTTATTTGCGAGAGCCGAAAAGCCGCCTGAATACAGCAACCGTGATTGAACATGCGGCACAGCCAAGTTCAGCGCTGAATATGCATCTAGAAGTGGCTGAGCCTTATTTACTTAATGCCATAGAGGGTAAGGTGTTTAATCCGCAAGATGCTTTTTATGCCGTGGTTGGGATTGGTTTTCCGCAGCGTTTTTATCGCACCTTAGAGTCGATGGGCATCCAGCAATTCCAGTGCCACGAATTTCCAGATCATCATGATTATGAAATTGATGACTTGCAGTTTGAAGATCATCAACCGATTATTACCACCGAAAAAGATGCGGTGAAAATTTTGCCCTTGCTGAAACAGTATCCTGATTTTAACCGGGAAATCTGGGTGGTGCCGGTTGAAGCGGTATTGTCACCTGCTTGTTATCAGGTTTTGCATCAACAGTTAGCGCAACTGGGTTTGACCCTGAATGAAGGACAGTTATGAAACACATCGTTATTCCTGCACGTTTTGCCAGTTCACGCTTACCGGGTAAGCCCTTACTTGAAATTCATGGCCGTCCCATGATTTTACGGGTGGTGGATCAGGCCAAAAAAGTTGAAGGTTTTGATGACTTATGTGTGGCGACAGATGATGTGCGTATTGCCGATGTCTGCCGCGCTGAAGGGGTGGATGTGGTCTTGACTTCAGCGGATCATCCTTCTGGGACTGACCGTTTAAGTGAAGTAGCGCGGATTAAAGGCTGGGCCAGTGATGACATTATTGTCAATGTGCAAGGTGATGAACCTTTGTTGCCCGCGCAGCTGGTGAAACAGGTGGCGCAGCTCTTGGTTGATCAGCCCGGCTGTTCGATGTCGACACTGTGTGAACCGATTCATGCACTGGATGAGTTCCAGCGTGACAGCATTGTCAAAGTGGTGATGTCCAAGCACAATCAGGCTTTGTATTTTAGCCGCGCGACCATTCCTTATGATCGTGACGGGGCGAAAAATGCCGCGCCGCAATTGCATGATCAGGCTTATCGTCATTTGGGCCTGTATGCCTATCGGGTAAAACTGTTACAGGAATATGTGACTTGGGAGATGGGTCTGCTGGAGCGTCTGGAAAGTCTGGAGCAGCTGCGGGTGCTGGAAAATGGTCATCGGATTGCGATTGCCGTGGCCGAAGCCAATTTACCACCGGGTGTCGATACCCAGGAAGATCTGGATCGCCTGAATGCGCTTGATCTTGCACATTTTGAATAATAGAGCTGGCCATGCAGAATGAAGTGACTGCGCAGATTTATCCTTGGCAGCAAACGGTTTGGGATACACTGACAGGCAGGTTTCCCCAGTTGGGCCATGGACTGCTGTTCTATGGTAAAAAAGGCTGTGGCAAAGAAGCTTTTACGCAGCAGTTTCTGGCCTGGATTTTGTGCCAGCATCGTCATGAGCGCAATCTGCCCTGTGGCGAGTGCGGCAGTTGTCAATGGTTAAAATCAGATACGCATCCGAATTATGTTTATGTCACGATCGATGAAGAGAATAAAAAACAAAACGCGAAAATTAAGATCGAGAAGATCCGTGATTTATTACCATTTGTGCAACAAACCGTAGATGGCTGGCGGGTCATTGTGATTGAGCCGGCAGAAGCCTTGAATATTGCTTCTGCCAATGCCTTGCTAAAAACACTGGAAGAGCCGGGCGAGCGGGTGGTGATTATCCTGCTGGCCGATCATTACCTAAAGCTGCCCGCGACTATTCGCAGTCGTTTACAGCATTTTGCCCTTGACCGGATTGCTCCGGAACTGGCCCATGATTTTTTAAGCCAGCACTTGCCGGAAAGCAGCGAGCAGCAAAAACAGCTGCTGATGAACCTGTCCAATCAGATGCCGCTGCAAGCCATTCAGGTGGCCGAGCAGGACTGGTTCTTTAAGCGCGCTGACTTTGTGCAAGACTGGCAAAAATTGGTCAGTCAAAAAAATATGCCGATGGCAATTGCGACCAAGTGGAATAAAGAGCTGAGTTTTAGTGAATTTGGTCAGATGTTTGAATACTTGTTGTCAGATTTGATTTGTGTCAAGCTAAATCAACCGGTGAAAAACATCGACCTGACACTAAGCGCGCTGGCCGAGCAGTATTCGCTGGAAGCATTATTTGATATTTATAGTGATATACAACAATCAAAACAGATGACAGAGCAGAACGTTCAAAGCAATCTGATTCTTGATCAGCTGTGTATAAAATTGATGAATCTTTAAGGGGAAACAGTATGCAGCCACGTATGGGCGGAATTATCCAGGCCAATATTCCAGATCTAGAAACGCTCTATTTAAGTTATATGCCCTATGTGGTCGATGGCGGACTGTTTATTCCTTCCAAGCAACCGGTGCAGATGGGCGAAGAAATCTTTGTACTGGCCACTTTGCCGGAACAATCACAAAAAATTCCACTGACCGGTAAAGTAATCTGGATTTCACAAAAACAGAATGGGGTGAAATTACAGGGCTTTGGTATTCAGCTTAGTGGTGAAAAGGGTCTGTATTACAAAGCAGAAGCAGAAAGACTACTGGCAGGACTTAAGTCTTCAAATCGAAACAGTTACACTATGTAGTCTGTTCTAAGCTGTTGTAGGAAACGCCTGTGTTTGTAGATACGCATTGTCATTTAACCATGCTCGATTTAACTCCGTATGATGGAAATCTGGATCTGGCATTGGCGCAGGCGCGAGAAGCCGGCGTATCTAAATTTATGAGTATTTCGGTCGATCTGGACGACCATATCGAACTGGCAAAAATTGCCGCACGCCATGCAGATGTCGGTTATACCGTGGGTGTGCATCCTTGTGAAGATGCGGCCACTATGGCGCGTGCCACCACTGACTATCTGGTCGAGCTGGCACAACCGGAAAAAGTCTGGGCGCTGGGGGAAACCGGGCTGGATTATTATCACAGTACCGATTTTATTGCCGAGCAGAAAGACTGTTTTGCCCGCCATATTCATGCCTCGCAAATCGTAAAAAAACCGGTGGTGGTACATACCCGTTCAGCTAAGCATGATACGGTTGATATTATCCGCGCGGAAAAATCAACCCATGGGATTTTGCACTGTTTTACCGAAGATTGGGAAACCGCCAAAGCGGTACTGGACTGCGGTTACTATGTCTCTTTCTCGGGTATTGTGTCTTTTAAAAATGCCCAGGATTTACGGGATGTGGCCAAGCAGGTGCCACTAGATCGTGTCCTGATTGAAACCGATTCACCGTATCTGGCGCCAATGCCATATCGTGGTAAATCAAATGAACCAAAATATGTCCCGTATGTAGCCAAAGCCTTGAGTGATGTATATGATAAGTCACTGGAAGAGATGGCTTTCATAACCATGCAGAATTTTGAAAACCTCTTGAACCAAAAGTAAAAATCTAGAAGTTTTTAAAACTGACCGATAAGTGCATAAGAGAGAGTTTATAGGGTGAAGATGGATCGTCAGGCTCAATTTCGAGCAAGAGAAACCTTAATTTTTCAAGTGGCAGAGCAATTGCTATTAGAAAATGGTGAAGCAGGGATGACGCTTGATGCCTTGGCCGCAGAATTGGACCTGGCCAAAGGCACGCTTTATAAACATTTCCAGAGTAAAGACGAGCTGTACATGTTGCTGATTATTCGTAATGAGAACATGCTGCTTGAAATGATCAAGGATGCTGAGAAAAAGTTTCCTGAACATTTGGCCTTCTTTATGCTGCATCACTTGCATCATCCAGAGCGTACGGTACTGTTCCATCAGATTGAAGAGCGCCTGTCGACTACCGGTATGGGCATCAACCATCTGTTTAACGAACTGTATCAGGTGCGTAAACAGCGCCTGCGTCTGATTATTCGCATGACCGAGCATTATCTGGAATCAATTCAGAGCAAAATGTCAGTGCGTGATTATCTGGCCTCGATCTGGTCATTGACGCACGGTGCGGCGGCCATTCTAAATTCCAGTTTTTACCAGCGTTATCTGGGTTCACGTGACACCTTGCGCGTGGCCTATATCGATCAGGCACTGGCCTTGCCGAAACAAGTTCAACATCTCGAACAGATCGTCTAAATCTCATGACTAGATCGCATCACTTCTCATCTGTTCGTGGTTTTACACTCATTGAATTGATGGTGGTGATTGTGGTCATGGCCATTGCTGCTTCATTGGTGCTGATGAATATCGGCGGGGTGGACCAGCGCAGTGCCATGCAGGCACGTGAAGTGTTTTTGATGGATGTGAAGAAGCTGCAACGCGAAGCAGATGATCAGTCGCGTGTGCTGGCCCTAAATGTGCAAAATGCCAGCGATGTGTCACCATTTCGTTATGAAGTTCTGGAATATTTGCCAGCAACCACCGCTACCGACAGTTCAAGCGTCATGCTCAGTCAAACCGCGACCCGCTGGCAAAAATATGCCGAATTTGAGATGCAAAGTTTGCCCGATGGGGTGAGCTTTCAGATTCAGCCTTTACAACACGGATTTGAGAATGCCCAGAATGCCGCCTTGTTGCAAGGCGATGCCCCGAAACTGATCTGGCTGGGTAATGGTGAAGTCAAGCCGGTTCGAATTCAGTTTTATTTCGAGCAGCGTCCGGTTGGGGCTGAAATAGAAATTGATCATCTGGGTAAGATCGTGAATGAAGAATAAATTATTTTCAGCGTTCTCGCCTGATCTGCAAAAACTAGACCGGCTTTCCAGCTGTTCAACATCCGCGTACCGATTACGAGCACATCCGCATCAGACCCGATTCAAACGTATTGCCGGTTTTACCTTATTAGAAGTGATGGTGGCACTGGCGATTTTCGCTACAGCTGCCATGGCGCTGACTCAAGTGGCCATGCAATATACCCAGTCGACCTCTCATGCCATTTTAAGAACCAAAGCACAGTTTGTGGCCTTAAATGAACAGGCTCTAATGGAAATCCAGCAGGACTGGCTCACGGGTACGCAATCAAAACAGGTCACCCTGCAAGGTGAAAGCTGGCAAATTGATAAAAGCGCACAGCCGACCATTAGCCCGAATGTGCAGCGGGTAGAAGTGCAGGTCAGCTTATTTAACCTCGATACCGGTCAGGTTGAAGCCGGCATCACCCATTTGGTGTTTTTTAATCATCGGGCGGCGCAATGATTAAGGCTAAACGCGGATTTACCCTGGTCGAGCTGCTGGTGGCCATTGCCATCTTTGCGGTGCTGTCTGCCTTAGGCTGGAAAGTATTTGATTATCTGGTCAAGGTCAAAGACCGTAACCAGTGGCATGAACAGCAGTTAGAAGGATTGCAGGGTGCCTATCAGCAAATCTTGCGTGACAGCATTCAGATTGTACCGCTGACCGCAAACATCAATAATGATATTCAGCCAGCTTTGGTATTACAAAACGGCCGTTTTAATTTTAGCAAGACCGGTGTGACCGATCCTTTGCAGCAGGGCATTGCCCCCACTGAACGGATTGAATATCAGTACCGGGCCGACGAACAAAAACTGTATCGTCTGAAATATGCCAATTTGCATCAATCCGGGCAGGATCAGCCGGTTTCCAGCGTATTATTGGACAATGTTAGCCAGTTTCAGGTTAGTGTGCTGAATCCGCAGGAACTGAGTAACTGGCCAGACAGCAGTATTGACTTAAATGATAATCAACAAAAACGCAAACTGCCAAAAGGCATTAAAATAAATTTAACCGTACAAGATGTACAATATGAATGGATTTTTAGCCTGTTAAATACTGACTTCCTGAAATCAGACAATAAAACCACATCATAAAACAGGCACTAAAGATAGGCAGTGAATGGGGCAATGGGACAGAACATGAAGCAGCAACAGGGTATTGCGCTAATCACCATTTTAATGATGGTGGTATTGGCCACCATTTTGGCGGCGACCATTGCCAAACGTCAGGCCTATACCGCAGAAAGTACCGCTTATTTAATGCGGCAGAACCAGTCCTTGCTCTATGCCAAAAGTGCCGAAGCCTTCTTTGCCGAATTACTCAAAGATGATGCTGAAAATGCTGCCGAGGTCGATCATCTGCAAGAAAACTGGGCCCAGCCAATGCCAGCTTTTCCTGTCGAAGATGGTTTTGTGGCGGGTGTGTTGAGTGATGAATCGGGGAAGTTCAATTTAAATGCCTTGCTGAATGACAATGGCAATGTTAATGAAAATGCCAAACTGTATTTTGAGCGGCTGCTGGTGCGTGTTGGCTTGCCTGCCCAAATCAGTGAAGCGGTAATTGACTGGCAAGATGCCGATGATTTACCCATCGGGCCGATGGGTGCCGAGAGTAGCTATTATCAGGGCCTACCTAATGGTTATTTGCCTTCAAATTCCCTGTTTTATAGTGTCGAAGAGCTGAAGCAGGTGCGCGGCTTTGAAGAAGGCCGATATCAGCTGTTGCTGCCTTATGTTAGTGCTTTGCCGAACCGCAGTACCAGCATCAACATTAACACAGCGCCGGCTTTGGTGCTGGCCAGTATTGATGACAAGCTGGATGTGAATCAGATTCAGCAGGTGCTGGAACAGCGTCAGGCCAATCTGGAGCATTTTGCCAATACGCAGGAACTGTGGGAGCTGGATGCCTTTAAACAGGTGGATGCCGCCCTGAAAGCTCAGGTCGGTGCTTTACTGGGGGTACAGTCCAATTACTTTAAGGCAAAAATTGAAGTGATGCTGAGTGAACGCAAACGCCAGTTTAGTAGTGATCTGGTGCGCGATAAAAAAACGGTTTATGTGGCCTATCGCAGCATGGCACCATTTTAAAACACAGCCTTTCAGCGCAATTTTCACTGTGCATAAAGCGAGATAGGTTTTAGCTATCAAGTTAAACAGCAAATTTAATGCTTATTCCTTTAATTTTGCTTTATAATTAATAGTCGATTCACAAATAATCTGGCCTGATCGGGACACATGTTAATTCGTAAGTTATTTAAGTTTGAAAATGCTCATATTGTGCGTAACTGCACTTCAGACCGCTGTAAACGTTCAATACACGGCCATAGCTATAAAGTTGAGCTGTTACTTAAGGCAACGAAATTAGATCATGGTCAAATGGTCTATGATTTTGGCTTGCTAAAAGGTGTGATTAAAGAAATTTTTGATTCTTTCGATCATGCGATCTGTTTCTGGCAACAGGACAATCCGGATTATATTCAGGCCTGCCAAAACTTCAGTGCACGCTGGGTCTCTTTACCAGTATCGCCATCTGCCGAGCAGTTTTCCCGTATTTTCTTCTTTCTGGCGCAGCAGGTGCTGGCCTCAACCATCACCCAGAATGGTGAAGGTGATGTTGAAGTCTATTCGGTAATTGTGCATGAAACCGATACCGGTTATGCGCAAAGCTTTTTAGAAGATATTGAAAACGAACAAATGGGACGGCTTGCCCTGGATCAGATCGAGTTTTCAGCGCAGGTGCGCGCGGAATGGTCAGATCCCGAGATGTATGAAAAATTGAAACAGGGTATTAAATTCCAAAACCCAAGCGTAGATTTACAGGTTAAACTCTAATACACACATCCTGACATGGATATAAAGGATTTAATACAGGTATGTCTTTAACTGAACAGCAACACGCGAAACTGGAGAAGGTTCAGTTAGATGCGAGCTGGAAATATGCCCTGAGCGATTTTTTGCTGGGTGAGAAAATGGATGCCTTAAAAGCATTCCTACTCGAAGAAAAACAAGCCAATAAAGTGATTTATCCACCAAGTGGCTTAATTTTTAATGCACTAAATACCACGCCGCTAGAGCAGGTCAAAGTCGTTATTCTGGGCCAAGATCCTTATCATGGTCCGAATCAGGCACATGGCCTGAGCTTTTCTGTGCAGAGAGGGGTTGCATTACCGCCATCTTTACGTAATATTTTCCATGAGTTACATACCGACTTGGGGCTAGATATTCCCAAGCATGGCGATTTAACCCGTTGGGCGGAACAGGGTGTGCTGCTGTTAAACAGTGTCCTGACTGTTGAGGCTGCACAGCCAACATCGCATCAGAAGCGGGGCTGGGAAGAATTTACAGATCATGTGATTGATGTCCTAAATGAACAGCGTGAGCATATTGTGTTCATTTTATGGGGTGCCTATGCACAGCGTAAGGGACAACGCATTGATCCGAATAAACACTTAATCTTGAAAGCCGCACATCCGTCGCCGCTGGCGGCAAACCGTGGTGGTTTTTTTGGATGTAAAGTGTTTTCAAAAACAAATAATTACCTGAAACAACATGGCATTGAGCCTATAGACTGGCAGCTGGACGCATGACACAAACTCCCGTATTGAAACAGTATCATCCCGATTTAATTGTTGAAGAAGCACAAAATGGCTGGCGTATTGTTCGTTTGAACCGTCCAAAGTCGTTGCATGCACTGGATGAATCTATCGTGACTGCTTTACTGGAAGTCTTTCAGGACTTTCATACGGATGAGCAGGTGAAAGCCATTTGGCTCGATTCCACTACACCAAAAGCTTTCTGTGCCGGTGGCGATGTGCGCAAACTGCGTCAACTGGTGATTAATGACGAAGTTGAGGCAGCCAATAAATTCTTTGAACAGGAATATGCGCTGGATTTGTTGCTGCATAACTATGCCAAACCGGTTCTGGTCTGGGGTGAAGGTTATGTGATGGGCGGTGGTTTGGGTCTGTTTATGGCAGCGCCGTTCCGTCTGGTAACCCCGCATTCACGTCTGGCAATGCCGGAAATTAATATCGGTCTTTATCCAGATGTAGGTGCATCGCGCTTTCTGGCAGATCGGGGTGCTATTGGTTTGTTCACTGGTTTAACCGGTTCGATTATGACTGCCGCCGGCGCTTACGGAATTGGCTGGGCCACACATATCTGTGATGTCGCACGTGATGTGGTGTTGGACCGGATGATTAATATTGACTGGGATCATTATCCGGCCGGGGATTTCCGTGCTATTGATGATACCTTAAACAGTATGCACCGTCCGGTTGGACCGGGGCCATTACAGAATTCGTTGGATGTGATTCATAGCGTGTGTCGTGGTGTCAACTTTGAACATGACTATGAAGCAATTGTCGGTCTAAGTGATGCGCGTAGTGACTGGTTGCGTCAGGCCAGTGAAAACCTGCAAAAAGGTTCACTGACAACTGCAGCCCTAAGCTGGTTATTATGGCAATGGGGCAAACAGGTGCATTCATGGAATGAAGTGTTTGAACTGGAAACCCAGATTTCGGCCTGGAAAATCAATCATCCTGACTTTGTCGAGGGTGTGCGTGCCCGTCTGGTCGATAAGGATTTATCTCCAGAGTGGAAGCAGGGCGCTGATCGCAGCCTGAAAGGTATTCTGGCTGATGATCCACCGGTGACGTCAATTCAAAGCTGGAATGACCTGCTGAAACGTCATGGTGTTATCAGCTGATTTATGTCTGATGTAGAAGTTTATTCTGATGAATACTGGATGCAGCATGCTTTTGAGCAGGCTGCATTAGCGGCCTCGCAGGGAGAAATTCCTGTCGGGGCAATTTTAGTCAGTCGGAACCAGATTATTGGGTCAGGCTATAATGCGCCCATTTCCCTGAATGATCCTACTGCGCATGCTGAAATTCTGGCGATTCGTCAGGCCTGTAGCCACATTGCAAATTACCGTTTGCCGGAAGATACCACGCTCTATGTCACGCTAGAGCCGTGTACCATGTGTGTGGGTGCACTGATTCATGCCCGGGTAAAACGGGTAGTATTTGGCACCACCGAGCCGAAAGCTGGTTCTCTGGTTAGTGCACGCCAATTGCTGGACAGCGGCTATTATAATCATCTGTTTGAATTTGAAGCGGGCTGTTTGCAAACCCAGTGTGCAGCCCAGTTGAGCGATTTTTTCAAGCTGCGTCGTGAGCAGAAAAGACAGCAAAAATTACAACAAAAGTCCTTAAATGATCAGAATCTTTAAAGCATTTTCCTCTACACTAAGCCGTGTATGTGATTGAATCCCTTTAGGAACAATAAAATGAACGCTATTCAAATTAAAAAAGAATTTAATGCGCCTGTAGCACAGGTATTTGAATTAATGTCGAAACATGCCACCTATAACACCGCTTTTGCACCTTTGCAGGTTAAGCGTGTCAAGGATTCCGCTGATCCTGAACGCCCGGATGGTGTGGGTTCGGTGCGCCGGATGGGTTTTGGCCCGGTTAAGCCTTTGCAGGAGCAGATTACGGTGCTCGAGCCAAATCAGCGGATTGAATATAAAATTATTAAAAATCCGTTGGTGAAACATCATTTGGGCGTGATTGAATTTGAGCCTGTGGCAGAAGATAAAACCCTGGTGACCTACCGGATTGAGCTGCAGGCACGCGCGCCTTTTGTCAGTAAACTCATTCTTGCCCAGTTGAAAACTGCAATTAAAATCGGTTTAAGTAAACTGGCTAAATCTGTATAAAAATCTGTAAATATGTCTGGAAACGCAATGACAGTTCAAATTATTACCATTGATGGGCCAAGTGGCTCAGGTAAAGGTACGCTTGCCGCCAAACTGGCTGCACATTATCAATTTCACTTGCTGGATTCAGGCGCGCTGTATCGTCTGCTTGGGCTGTCATTGCATAAGGCAGATTTGCTGGAAAGTCTGAGTAACGAACTAAGCAAATGCATCGAAATTGCAACAAATTTAGACATCAAATTTCAGAGCACAGCAACCGGCACTCAGGTCATGCTGGATGGCGAAGATGTTAGCCAGACCATCCGTACCGAACGTGTCGGAGAATATGCTTCAAAAGTAGCAGCAATTCCGGAACTTAGAACGGCATTGTTGGCCCGTCAGCGTGCTTTTGCCCAGGCGCCGGGGCTGGTAGCCGATGGTCGTGACATGGCCACCTCCATTTTTCCTGAAGCACAAGCCAAAATTTATCTGACTGCATCGGCAGAGTCGCGCGCGCAAAGACGTGTAAAACAGTTGCAGGGTATGGGGCTGGATGCTAAAATAAACGACATTTTAGCTAATATCGAAGCTCGCGACAAACGGGATATGGAGCGCGAAGTTGCTCCACTGAAGCCAGCGGTTGATGCTTACATCATTGACAGTTCAGATTTGAACATCGATGAAGTCTTTCAACTGATGACACGTTATGTCGATCAGCAGTTAGCAAACTAAATTTATTCAGCGAATGCATAGCTTGATCAGTTTTATACGGACTATGTAAACGCTTAACTAAACCGGCCTTGTCTGATCCAAGACCGCTGACTTTATCGGAAATATCATGACCGAATCTTTTGCAGCCCTCTTTGAAGAAAGCGAATTAAACCTCAACGTTGAAAAGGGTGCTGTCATCCAAGGCGTTGTAGTAAGCATCGACTCTGATTGGGTAACAGTTGACACTGGCCTTAAATCTGAAGGTATTGTTGACCGTGCTGAATTCTTAAATGAACAACGTGAACTTGAAGTTCAAGTTGGTGATACTGTTGATGTTGTTGTTGAAGCTCTCGACAACGGTATGGGTCAAACAGTTTTATCACGTGAAAAAGCGAAACGTGCTGAAACTTGGACTAAACTTGAAAAAATCTTTGAAGACGGCGAAATCGTTACTGGTGTTATCTCTGGTAAAGTTAAAGGCGGTTTCACTGTTGACATCGGTCCAGTTCGTGCGTTCTTACCAGGTTCTTTGGTAGACACTCGTCCTATCCGTGACACCACTCACCTTGAAGGTAAAGAGTTAGAATTCAAAGTTATCAAGCTTGACGCTAAACGTAACAACGTTGTTGTTTCTCGTCGTGCTGTTATGGAAGCTGAATCTTCAGCTGACCGTGAAGCGCTTCTTGCTCAGCTTGAAGAAGGTCAAACAGTTACAGGTACGATCAAGAACCTTACTGATTACGGCGCGTTCGTTGACCTTGGCGGTATCGACGGTCTTCTTCACATCACTGACATGGCTTGGAAACGTATCAAGCACCCATCAGAAGTTGTTGAAGTTGGTCAAGAAGTTACTGTTAAAGTACTTAAGTTTGACAAAGAACGTAACCGCGTATCTTTAGGCCTGAAACAATTAGGCGAAGATCCATGGTTAGCGATCATGAGCCGTTATCCTAAAGGTTCTATTGTTAAAGCTCGTGTAACGAACTTAACTGACTACGGCTGTTTCGCAGAAATCGCTGAAGGCGTTGAAGGTTTAGTACACGTTTCAGAAATGGACCACACTAACAAAAACATCCACCCATCTAAAGTTGTTCAGATTGGTGACGAAGTTGATGTTATGGTTCTTGAGGTGGACGAAGAGCGTCGTCGTATTTCTCTTGGTATCAAACAAACTCGTGCTAACCCATGGGAAGAGTTTGCTAAGAACCACGACAAAGGTGAAAAAGTTTCAGGTACAATCAAGTCAATCACTGACTTCGGTATCTTCATCGGTTTACCAGGCGGTATCGATGGTCTAGTTCACTTGTCTGACATCTCTTGGAACGAACAAGGCGAAGAAGCGATTCGTCGTTACAAGAAAGGTGACACTGTTGAAGCGGTTATCCTGTCTGTAGACGCTGAAGGCAACCGTATCAGCCTTGGTATCAAGCAATTGAACAGCGATCCATTCAACGATTTCTTGGCTGCTAACGAACGCGGTGCGCTGGTTAAAGGTACTGTAACTGCAGTTGACGCGAAAGGCGCGACTGTTAAGTTAGCTGACGAAGTTGAAGCAACTCTGAAAGCATCTGAAATCAACCGTGATCGCGTTGAAGATGCAACTAAGTTCTTAGAAGTTGGTCAAGAAGTTGAAGCGAAAATCATCAACGTTGACCGTAAGTCTCGCTCTATCAACTTGTCTATCAAAGCGAAAGACGAAGCTGAAGAGAAAGAAGCAGTAGCTAACTTACGTCAAGCAACAGCTTCTCAAGACAATGGTCCTAAGACTATTGGTGATCTGATCAAAGCTCAGATGAACCACTAAGTAGCCGTGGAAAAGTATGATTAATGTAATTTAACTCTTACTTTTTACACAAATACTGTAAACGGTAGCGTAGTATTAACTTATTGCGCTACCGTTTTGTATTTAAACAGGTTATTATCGGTTTTAAGTTAAAGTAGCTTGATAATTAAAGAGGTCGCAGATGACTACTGAAGCACTTAATAAGTCTGACTTAATAGAGCGAATTTCCCTAAAAAATCCACATTTAGCGGAACCTTTAGTTGAAGAAGCTGTTAAGATTATGATTGATCAAATGATTGAATCACTGTCTGCAGATAACCGAATTGAAATTCGTGGATTTGGTAGCTTTGCATTGCATCATCGTGAGCCACGTGTAGGTCGTAACCCGAAAACGGGCAAGTCAGTTAAAGTGGCGGCAAAAGCGGTACCTCATTTCAAACCAGGTAAAGCATTGCGCGATGCAGTGAACGCATCTGCAGAGAAATAATTAATTTATATCCTGAGGTGTGTTTATGCGTTACGTCTTAGTCGCATTATTGATTGTACTGTTTGGCTATTCATTGGCTCTGGTTTTACAAAATGGGACCGAGCTGTCGGTTGACCTTTTGTTCACTCAAGTTCCAGCCATGCGTTTGGGGTTATTGTTATTACTGACCCTGGCACTGGGTGTTGTTGTTGGACTTTTACTGGGTGTGCAGATTTTCCGCGTATTCCAGACCAGCTGGGAAATCAAGCGACTGCGTAAAGATATTGACCATCTGCGCAAAGAGCAAATTCATACGGCACAGTTGGCAGCGGCTGAGGCGGCTGCAAATACACGCCATGAAAAAACGGTAGTCGATATTCATCCGAATGATCGTTCATCTACACCTTTATAGTGGACGCTTGAATAAAGTTGAATGGCTTTTTTGAGGTCTGCAACTTGAAATATTTAACGCTTAAGAGCTGATCTCCTAAGCGTTTTTTTATGCAGCCATGTTTTGAAACGCTTAGTTTGTTCTATAAGGTTTTATAAATAAGCAGTTTAATTTAACTGCTTTGCTTATATTCAATAAAATTCACTTGGTTGCCAGATTTGAAATTCGTATAATGCTTTAATTTTGTCAGTTTTAAGGGTCTTCTCATGAGTATTATCGTTGCTTTAGATGCAAAAAGTCATTACGACGCAATGACAATTGCTGAGCAGCTAGACCCAGCCTTATGTCGGGTTAAGGTCGGTAAAGAGCTGTTTACCCATGAAGGGCCAGCAGTGGTCAAAGCACTGCAAGATAAAGGCTTTGAAGTTTTTCTGGATTTGAAATTCCACGATATTCCTAATACCACGGCTCAGGCTGTATGTGCGGCAGCAGACTTAGGGGTGTGGATGGTAAATGTGCATGCCTCTGGCGGCCGAAAAATGATGGAAACCTGTGTAGAGCGCTTAAAAGCAGGGAATTACAACACCCAGCTTATTGCGGTGACTGTTCTGACCTCAATGGGCCGTGAAGATTTACGTGATATCGGTTTAGATATTGAGCCATTTGAACAGGTGAAGCGTTTAGCCGCCTTAACCAAAGACAGCGGTTTGGATGGCGTAGTTTGTTCAGCGCAAGAAGCCAAGATGCTACGTGAAAGCTTGGGTCAAGAATTTGCTCTGGTAACGCCGGGGATTCGCCCTGAAGGTTCAGCTGCAGATGACCAGAAGCGTATCGTCACGCCTAAACAGGCGATGATGGATGGTTCAACACATCTGGTGATTGGTCGCCCAATTACCAAGGCGGAACATCCTCGTCAAATGCTTAAAGATATTCTAGCGACGTTGTAATCTCCCTAAACCCCCCCTTTTCCAAAGGGGGACTCCTCCCTTTGTAAAGGGAGGTTGGAAGAGGTTAAATCTAAATCACTGCCAGAATACTGACCACGATAGGTGCCAATACTGACAACACAAAACCACTGACCATGGCATGAGGAATAAAGTCATTGCCACAGGCCTGTTTCACCATTGGTAAGGTCACATCCATCGCTGTAGCGCCGGCAGAAGAAATGGCCGCACGCGGATAACGCCAACCAATCAGATACATCAGCACAATCGCAAAGATTTCGCGGAATAAATCATTCATCAGGGCAATACTGCCCAGTTCAGCTGTACGCAGTTCACTAATTACAATCCCGCTCATGGAATAAAAGCCATAGCCTTGCGACAGCATGATCAGATCTTTTAGGGAAATATGTGATAGCCAGAATAAGCAGAACAGCGCCCCTAATATCGAGCCAACAATACAGCCCACTGGCACCAGCAGGATGTTCCAGTTTAACCAGGAACGGTCAAGCGGTGCGCGTGCGAGATCAAAACCAATCATTAGCATAAAGACCAGCAATAAATGCCAGGTACTAATATGTAAATTGAACTGCCAATATTCACTGCCCAGATAAAGCAGATAACCTGCGGCTAAAGCAATGAAGGCATAACTGATATTGAGTAAGGATTGTAGTACCAGACTGAAGGATACGCGTCCTTGGCTGGGCTGAAAGCCGGCCCATTTAAACAGGCCATAACAGCAGGCGAAAGCGCCGAGACTGGTGCTAAATGAAATCAGCATTGCGCTGGTTAAAATACGTTCCGGTTGAGGGATTTGGTTTAAAGTCTGGGCAAATTCAAGTGAAATGGCGATGAGGAGAATATAGCTGAAATAAGGTAACAGTTTCAGCATAAGCTGTTGCAGCCAGCGGGGAAACCGGGCTGCAAAGGCATAGCCGAGATAGAGACAAAATAGTAGCTGGAAAATAAGCCAAAAGGATTGCATCTATACTCGCCTAAAATCAATTCCTGCTTATTATGCCTGAATTAGCTGGCCAGCTGTTGTTTTGCACGTTTATTCAGTAAGCGATAATCAGCCGGATTCACTTTCTGGGTTTTTAACCAGTATTTCCAGGTATAGGTCGGCCAGAGGGCAAAGTTTTTACCGCCATCTTGCTGATACCAGCTGACACAACCGGATTGCCAGATGGTCCCGGCCAGCATCTCCTGAACATAACGGTTATAGTCATCATGAACCTGATCTTTAATGACTATGGCATCGGTCTGGGTACGTTCGACCAGCTTGATCATCTGCAAAATATAGTCAACCTGTGCCTCAATCATAAACACTACGGAATTATGCGCCAGCACGGTATTGGGGCCTAGCAGCTGGAACAGGTTGGGAAAGCCTTTGGTGCAAATGCCATAATAACTTTCGGCGCCATCTTTCCAGGCCTGTTTCAGCTCCACGCCATGTTCACCGACACAATCAAACGATTTCAGATAAATGCGCGGATCGGTAATAAAACCGGTGCCATAAATCAGACAATCAATTGGGCGTTCTTTGCCATCTTTGGTGATGATGCTGTGTTCAGTCAGCTCCTGAATGGCATCAGTCACCAGTTCGACATTGGTGCGATTAAAGGTCGGATAATATTTATTGGAGACCAGAATACGTTTACAACCCATAATATAGTCAGGAATCAGCTTGGCGGCGATGCGTTTGTCCTTGACCTGATATTTTAAAAAGGCTTCGGCCAGTTTCTGGGTATATTTCATTACCCCTGGTTTTACAATCGGCACCACGCGGGATTCATTGGACCAGTACAGGCGGGCGCGGTGCAGTTTTCTAAACCAGTCAAACTTTTTAAACAGCTTTTTTTCAAGCTGGCTATAGAGTCGTTCATCGCGTGGAATCACCCAGGCGGCGGTACGCTGAAACACATACAGTTGTCTGGTTTGTGGGGCAATTTCCGGAATATATTGAATGGCACTGCCGCCAGTACCAATTGAGGCGACATTTTTACCGTTTAAATCGTATTGATGATCCCACTGCGATGAATGAAAGACCTTGCCTTTAAATTTTTCGATCCCTGGAATATGCGGAATTTGCAGTACATGCAAGGGTCCGGAGGCAAATACCACATATTGGGCAATCAGCTTGCGCTGCTGATTGAGCTCTAAATGCCATTCGCAGTCCTGTTCCTGATAATGCGCAGACAGGACTTCAGTCTGAAACTGGCAATAATCTCTGAGCTGGAACTGATCGGTCAGGCCCTGAATATAGGCAAAAATCTCTGGCGCTTCGGCATAGCGTTTTGACCAGTCGGTTTTGGGCGCAAATGACAGGGAATACATATGCGATTGCACATCACAGGCCGCACCCGGATACTGGTTTTCCCGCCAGGTACCACCAACCTCATTGGCTTTTTCCAGAATAATAAAATCGGTGATCTGTTGCTGCAGCAGGCGAATGGCCATCGCCAAGCCACCAAAACCGGCACCAATAATGGCAATTTTAGTTTTTTGAACGGCATGATTTGTAGAAAAATCATGATTTGACAATGCATCATGCATAGTTGTATATCCTTTTCTTTTTATTTCTATGATTAGCATATAAGCGGGTCAGTGCAGATGCCATGATAGCACTGACAAAAAAATTGATATTTTCGGCAATTTAAAAATAGTGAATGATATAGTAAAACAGATACACAGACGTGACTCAAGCGCCCCTATGAAACGATCCATTCTCGGTCTCATGTACTTAATTCAAGGTATGCGAAATGCCGGAATTGATGTGGATGAGCGTTTGCAAAGTATCGGGCTGCATGCAGATGCACTGGATGCCAGTTCGGTGATTCATCCGCGACTGGAACTGGATATTCTGAAGATTATTGGCGCCGGGGTGCGACCTGAGCAGGGTATTTTTATTGGCCAGCATTATGCACTGGCCGGTTATGGTCCCTTGCTGATGTTACTGGTGACCTCTGACACTATTGCGACCGCGATTGAAAAAGGCATTCAGTATCAGGGGCTGACTCATCTGACCGGGCAGCTAAAGCTGAAACATGAAGCAGATCGGGTGGCGCTGCAATATCTGCCGAATGATCTGGATAGCGATTTGGGTATGCTGCGGGCGCAATGTGAAATTTCCGGGACTTTCAAGTTTATTCAGGATCTTTACAAGATGATGAGCCTGAATGTGCCGCAAATACGTATTGAACTGCCATTTGCACGTCCAGATCAGGCACAGGCCCTGGTGGCTTATCATGACTATTATGGTCATGACTTGTGTTTTGGCCATGACCATGCAGCGTTCTGGTTCGAGCAGTCGGTGCTGGAAGTGAAAATTCCATCCGCCGATTCAATTACCTTTAAGACCTTTGAAGAAAAGTGTATTGAAGAGCTGCAGCGCTTAAAACTGGAAGATCAGGCACCGACCTTGGTGCAGCGAGTCAAAGATTATCTGGAATTGCAGCAGGGCGTGATGCCGACCATGGCAGAAACCGCGCAGGCCTTACAGATTCCAGAGCGTACCTTGCGTCATCAGTTGCAGCAGCTGAACACCAGTTATAAACAGATTCGTGAAGATTTAATTAAAGACAAGGCATTGAGATTAATTGAATATCAAGCTTATTCAATTGAAATGATTGCAGAGTTACTGGGTTATTCAGAACCTGCCGCTTTTAATCATGCCTTTAAACGCTGGTTTGGACAAAGTCCGCGCCAGTATGGGAAATAGCCTAAGCATTTTAAACCCAAAGTGGTATATTGTGCGGCGGTTATCTTCGTTATCATTTATTAACCCCAAAAGTACTGAATAATATGTCTGACTTCAACTCATCCCACAACACAGCATATACTCCATTGTCTCCGGCAGAACGCTATGCACAGGCGTTGGCGTCGGGGCAGTTCATGCCAGATGAAGCACAGGCCGAAGCGGTACACGAGCTGGATCGGGTGTGGCAAGAGTTAATTCAGCGTTATAAAGCCTCGAAAAAGGCCTTTCGCCGTTTTCGTCGTCAGACATCTCCGCGCGGTGTGTATATGTGGGGTGGGGTTGGACGCGGTAAAACCTGGCTGATGGACCAGTTCTATGAATCAATTCCGTTTCGCCGCAAAATCCGTATGCACTTCCATCACTTTATGCAGCATGTGCATCGTGAACTGAACAAACTGTCAGGGCAGCGTAACCCGCTCGATACAGTGGCTGACCAGATTTATAAAGATGCGGTGATCATCTGTTTTGATGAATTCTTTGTATCTAACGTGACCGATGCCATGATTCTCAGCGACCTGTTCCAGAAGCTGTTTAATCGCGGTATTACTTTGGTGGCCACCTCAAACATCGCGCCAGATGGCTTGTATAAAAATGGTATTCACCGTGACCGCTTTATTCCAACCATTGAAATGGTGAAAAAGAACTGTGCCATTTTAAATGTCGATGCAGGAGTGGATTACCGTTTACGCGTGTTAAAACAGGCGCAACTGTTTAAATCGCCGCTGACACATGATCATAATGTCTGGATGGCGCAACGTTTTGATGCGCTGACTCATACCCAAACCCATTCGGATGAGCCCATTACCATCAACAACCGTTTAATTGAAACGGTGGCGCATACTGAAGATGTGCTGTGGTGTGAATTCTCGGAAATGTGCCTGAAACCGCGTAGCCCGGCTGACTATATTGAAATTGCTAACCTGTACAATACCGTGCTGGTCAGCAATGTGCCGCATTTAACCGATTATCTGGCCGATGGTACACGCCGTTTTATTTATCTGGTCGATGAGTTTTATGATCGTGGTGTAAAACTGCTATTAACCTCTGAAGATTCGATTATTGAACTGTATCAGGGTGAAAAACTGGCCTTTGAAATTGAACGGACGCGTTCACGTTTGCTGGAAATGCAGTCAGATGATTATTTACATGCAGCGCATCGTCAGATTTCAGCTGCGGGTGCATCGACTGAAGCATCTTAATACTGAATTCGACATATTTAAAAAGCGTCCAACCGGGCGCTTTTTTTTGTAGCAAAAAATCTTTGCTGCTTTTATCGACATTTTGTTCAATTCATGGCTTAATCTTGGCTAATAATAAAACCCGGAAGGGCTGAAGTGCCGAATTTTCTTTACAATTCTGAACTTAAGTCTAATTCCGACATTTCAAAAACTTTATACACTGTAGGTTATATATTTCGCTTAATGATAATGTCACATCCTAAGATTATTTTATTTTTAAATAGCAACATTTATTTAATAAAAAATGATCACTATTTAGCAATGTGATAATACTATTCAGCCAAATATAAATCGGTATACTAGAATCTCTTGTATAAAAAGTAGCAATATCAGGAAAGACAATGACTGCACGTATTCAAAAAGGCAAGTTAGCGATTGCTAAAGAACTTTACGATTTCATCGAAAATGAAGCATTACCAGGTTCTGGTTTAGACAGTGACACCTACTGGAAAAACTTTGAGCAAGTCGTTGTCGACCTTACGCCTAAGAACAAGGCATTGCTTGCCAAACGTGATGATCTGCAAGCGAAGATTGACGAATGGCATCGCAATAACACATTTGAACTAGAAGCTTACAAAGCCTTCTTGTCTGAAATTGGCTACTTATTACCAGAAGTAGAAGATTTTCAAATTACGACTGAAAATGTAGATGAAGAAATTGCATTACTGGCAGGCCCACAGTTAGTTGTCCCTGTACGTAATGCGCGTTACTGCCTGAACGCAGCCAATGCACGTTGGGGTTCTCTATATGACGCACTATACGGCTTTGACGTAATCTCTGAAGAAGATGGCGCAGAAAAAGGCAAAGGCTATAACCCGAAACGTGGTGAGAAAGTTATCGCATTCGCGAAAAACTTCCTGGATGAAACTTTCCCGTTGGCGCAAGGTTCACACGCAGATGCAACAAAATATGCGGTTGAAGGTAATGCATTGGTTGTTAGCCTGAAAGATGGCTCAACTACGACTGTTGCAGATGCTGCTAAATTTGTCGGTTATAATGGCGAAGCGGCTGCACCAACTGAAGTTGTGCTGAAAAATAACGGCCTGCATGTCATCATCCAGATTGATGCCAACAGCCCAATTGGCCAAAATGATGCTGCTGGTGTTAAAGACGTAGTTCTTGAAGCTGCAGTAACAACAATCCAAGACTTGGAAGACTCTGTTGCAGCGGTTGATGCTGAAGAAAAAGTAGAAGGCTACCGTAACTGGTTAGGCCTGATGAAAGGTACACTGGAAGAGTCGATTGAGAAAAATGGTAAAACCATTACCCGTAAACTCAATGCTGACCGTACCTTCAAAAATGTTGAAGGCGGTGAAACCAAGGTTCATGGCCGTTCATTGATGCTGCTTCGTAACGTAGGTCACTTGATGACCAACCCGGCGATTCTGGTCGATGGTGAAGAAATTTATGAAGGCATCATGGATGCATTGGTAACACCTCTGCTTACCGTGGCTGACATCCGCGGTGAAAACACGATCAAGAACTCGCGTAAAGGTTCAATGTACATCGTGAAGCCAAAAATGCATGGTCCAGAAGAAGTGGCATTTGCAGTTGAGTTGTTTGAACGTGCTGAACAGGCGCTAGGCTTACCTGCGAAGACTTTAAAAATTGGTATCATGGATGAAGAACGTCGTACTTCTGTGAACCTGAAGAACTGTATTGCACAGGCGAAAGACCGTACCATCTTCATTAACACAGGCTTCATGGATCGTACTGGTGACGAAATCCATACCTTCATGGAAGCGGGTCCATTCGTTCGTAAAGGCGAAATCAAAGGCCAAAAATGGTTCCCAGCGTACGAAAACCGTAACGTGATGGTCGGTCTGCAAACCGGTTTACGTGGTAAAGCACAGATTGGTAAAGGCATGTGGCCTAAACCAGACATGCTGCTAGACATGTACAAAACCAAGACTGAACATCCAGAAGCGGGCGCAAGCTGTGCATGGGTTCCATCACCAACAGGTGCAGTGGTTCACGCGATTCACTACCATCAAATTAATGTCGCGAACCGTCAGCAGGAACTGCTTGCGACTGAAGCGCTGCCATTAGATGACCTGTTAACGCCACCACTGGCAACAGACACCAACTGGTCTGACGAAGAGAAACTGAAAGAGCTTGAAAATAACTGTCAGGGTATCCTAGGTTATGTGGTTCGTTGGGTTGACCTGGGTGTGGGCTGTTCGAAAGTTCCAGACATCAACGATGTTGGCCTTATGGAAGACCGCGCAACTTTACGTATTTCTTCTCAGCACGTTGCTAACTGGTTACGTCACGGTATCGTCACGCGTGCACAGGTTGAAGAAGTGATGCAACGTATGGCGAAAATTGTGGATGAGCAAAATGCCAACGATCCACTGTACACGCCAATGGCAGCAGACTTTGCCAACAACGTTGCATTCCAGGCAGCGTCTGACCTGATCTTCAAAGGTGGCGAGCAGCCAGCAGGTTATACCGAGCCGCTATTGCACGCAGCACGTTTAAAATTAAAAGGCTATACAGGTGACTAATCCTGAATTTGCCTGATCTAAAAAAGCCTTCTTCGGAAGGCTTTTTTTATGGCAATAATTACACACCGAATAGCACTAGAACTTTCTGTGCAGACCTTTTAGAGTGAGGGAAATCATCAAAATCTGGAAGATGTTATGGGCGCGTATCAATTTCTTGATCAACAGTTTATTGCCGGTGAATGGATCAAGGGCACTTCAACCCGAATCCTGGACAATCTGAATCCTTATACCCAAGAAAGCATTTTAAAATTACAAGGTGCCAGTATTGTCGATGTTGACAGTGCCTATGCGGCGGCTTTGGAGTATGCCGCAAAGTGGGCAGACAGTTCAGCTGAAGCGCGAAAAAATCTGCTGCTGCGTGTGATTGAGATTATTCAGGCGCGTCGGGAGGAAATTATCGACTGGCTGATTCAGGAGTCGGGCAGTACCCGTTTAAAAGCCAATATTGAAGTCGATGCTGCAATAGGCATTTTAAAAGAAAGCTCGACTTTCCCGGAGCGTATGTTAACTCAGGAACTACCATCTCCCGATTCGACCCGTCAAAGCTATGCGGTACGTAAACCACTGGGCGTGGTGGCGGTAATTAGCCCATGGAATTTTCCTTTTCATTTAAGTATGCGTTCGGTGGCGGCGGCGTTGGCACTGGGCAACACTGTGGTACTGAAACCGGCCAGTGATACGCCAATTACCGGTGGCTTGCTGCTGGCGAAACTGTTTGAAGAAGCCGGTGCACCAGTGGGCAGCCTTAGTGTGCTGGCAGGTGCAGGTAGTGAAATCGGTGATTATTTTGTGGAACATGAAGTGCCGAAACTGATTTCCTTTACTGGTTCCACCGAAGTGGGCAAGCGCGTAGGGCAATTGGCAGTGGGCAGTCCGAATTTAAAACGGCTGGCGCTGGAGCTGGGCGGAAACGCACCTTTGGTGGTGCTGGATGATGCCGATCTGGACTTGGCGGTAGAACTGGCGGTGATGGGGCGCTTTTTGCATCAGGGGCAGATTTGCATGAGTACCAACCGCATTATTGTTGATGCAAAAGTGCATGACAGTTTTGTCGGTAAACTGGTTGAACGCAGTAAAAGCATTCCTTTTGGTGATCCGAATGAAGATACTACAGTGATTGGCCCAATTATTAACCGCGATCAGGTGCAGAAGATTCAGCATATTATCCAGCAAGGACAAGAGGCTGGCGCGACGCTGGTACTGCAAGGTGCCACGCGCGGTCATGTGATTCCACCGCATATTTTTATTGATGTTGACCCGGCGTCGAGTCTGGCGCAAGAAGAAAGTTTTGGGCCGGTACTGCCGGTGATTAAAGCGCAAAATGAAGCTGAAGCACTGATGCTGGCCAATGCCACACGTTTTGGCTTATCGAGCGCGGTCTGTAGCGCCAATATTGAACGTGCCAAAGCCTTTGCCTTAAAAATTGACGCTGGGATGACGCATATCAATGCCATTACCGTGGCGGATTATCCGAATGCGCCTTTTGGTGGCGAGAAAAATTCCGGTCTGGGGCGTTTTAATGGTCAATGGGTCTTAGAAGAGTTTTGTCGCACCCACTGGTTAACGCTACCTAGTTAAAGCGTAGGCGCAACTTAACCGCCTGAAGGCGTATAATAGAGCTGTCTAAACTGAGCAGCCATATTGCCATGTGTGCCAACTTTAAACCGCTTACGCCACAACAGCGACAGGATTTAAATCTCCCGGATATTCCTTTTGAATATGAAGATGAGGTCTATCCGGGCTATCACTTGCCGTTGCTGTTCAAATCTGAACAGGGACTGGAATGGCGTAAGGTGATGTTTGGTTTGGTACCCAAATGGGCGGAAGATAAGAGCATTGCCCATAAAACCTATAATGCCCGTAATGAAACCCTGTTACAGAAACCCAGCTTTCAGGAAGCGGTGCTGAAACGCAAGTTTGGGGTCATTCCGGTAACGGAGTTTTATGAGTCCAAATATATTGACAATAAACCGCAGCGCTGGGGCGTGCGCCGTAAAGATGGGCAGGCATTTTATATTGCGGCTTTATATGAAATTTGCAAAATTCAGGATGAGATTATTCGTTCCTGCACCATGATTACCATGGATGCAATTGACCATCCAATGATGAAAGACTTTCATGAGCCGGGCAATGTAAAACGTTCGGTAATTGTGATTCCACATGCACGTTTGCAGGAATGGCTTGGTCAAACTCAGCCGGATATTCAGCGTTTTGTCGAAGGCTTTCCGGTTGAAGAGTTTGAATGTTCGCATGTGCCAAAAATAAAAATCGAAAAAGTTAGTCCCCAACTGAACTTTTTCGATTCTTTGTCATAAGCAGTGTGCAGAATGCTGGATGATTAACGCGATAAGTTATTAAAAATATGACGCAAACTGTCCATCATTTTTTCAATCTGTAGCGGGGTTAAACCTTCAAAGGACTGTTCCAGTACCACACCGGTCAGGTCATTGATTTTTTCGGTCATGGCATGGCCCTGATCGGTCAAAATAACCCGGGTGATGCGTGCATCATCTTCACAGGAGTAGGTTTCCACCAGGCCTTCTTCTTTCAGGCGATAGACAATTTTGGTGGTGGTCGACATCTTTGATACCACCATGTCTGACAGGTCGGAAACGCTGGCATTCGGTTTGGCTTTTAGCGCAATCAGAATGCGGCGGCGTGAGTTATCCAGACCATATTTCTTGAGTGCATGATCGACATTTAACACATATTGAGCATGGACTTGGGTTACCCAGTAATAAGGAAACTGCTCAATATTGAAGTCTTCAGTAGAAGGCAGAAATTTGGAATATTTCTTGGTCATTTAGTTATTCCTTGCATTTTTAATTGTATTTGTGTGAAATCCCATCACATTTTATTTGAAATGTCATATGCTTAGCAAGTCGTTTTAATCGTATTCGTCAATAAAAGGCTCAGTCAAAGCGTTTTTATCGGGAGATCAGCTGGCTTAGACTGGGATAGTTAGGGAGAGATCATCCCTATTTTAGTCCTGATAAATGGTCACAATCTTCTGTGTAAACTTCAGTATTTCATCTTAAAGATGCGTATTTTTAAAGTGGTTTAGATGAGTAATGAGGATGAAGGTTTTATCCAGCAATCATTCTGCCTAAAACACCCCAAAGTCTTGTCTCCTAAAAAAACAACCATTTTCACTTGATCTTAATTGGCTGTTTTTTTCTGCTTGAAATAGCAACTGATAGAGCGTGACACCTCTCTCGCGCAGTACTTTGATAAACGTATATTTGTTGTATTGTCATATATTTTTATTCGTTATTTTTTGCATGAAAATGATCATGATGATGTTAAGAGTGAAGCATTGAGGTTAGGGACTTGCTTATCTTTCTTCAGGATTTACTTTCAAACCGTTTAAGTAAAAGTAACAAATTGAAAACTGGGCTACATTTATCTCAATACTAGAAATTTGAGTCTTTTAGATAGAAAAATAATATCTTGGAATTTATTTTTTAATAAAATAATAAAAATCAAATATTTATATTTAAGTTGTGAAATCTAGCCCCGATTTTTGCTCTGATTGCAGTCATTTATCTCTCTTTGGAAGTTTTAATAAAACCTGAAATTTAATTACAAACTTGTACTTTTTTTTTAAGCAGAAAACTTGGCTTAATTTAATCAATACAGGAATTTACCAAAAAAATTCCGAAAAAATGATTACAAAAATAGAAGATTATGCATAATGTTTTTATCTACAGTTGAAAAGGTTAAATTTATGGATCCGTCGCCGGGCCCAGGTCTACATTTCGAATTACACGCTAACCCTATCGGAGAGATGAACTAATGGAGTTTTTATTAGATCCGGGAATTTGGGTTGGTTTAATAACACTTATTATTTTAGAAATTGTTCTAGGTATTGATAACCTAGTCTTTATTGCCATTCTGGCAGAAAAATTACCTCCTGAGCAGCGTGATAAAGCCCGTGTGATTGGCTTGTCTTTGGCTTTGCTCATGCGTTTGGGGTTATTATTCGCAATCTCTTGGTTAGTCACCTTGACTCAACCGCTTATTTCGATATTTGATTTAACATTCTCAGGGCGGGATTTGATTCTCCTGTTCGGTGGTTTGTTCCTGGTCTATAAGGCTGTGACCGAATTACACGAGAAGATGGAAGGCAAGCCGGAAGTTAAAGTGACCACCAATGTGGTTTATGCCAGCTTCACCGCAGTGGTTGCCCAGATCGTAATTTTGGATGCCGTATTCTCTTTAGACTCTGTTATTACCGCAATTGGTATGGTCGACAACATCTATGTGATGATGGCTGCCATGATTGTAGCGATGGCGGTGATGCTACTGGCGTCTAAACCGTTAACGGCCTTTGTTAACCGTCATCCAACCGTGGTAATCCTGTGTTTAAGCTTCCTGCTGTTGATTGGTATCAGCCTGATTGCAGAAGGTTTTGGTTTCCACATTCCGAAAGGTTATATCTATTCAGGTATTGGTGTAGCCATTGCCATTGAAGCCTTTAACCAGTTTGGTCAGCGTAATGCGGCAAAACATGAAGCGAAAATTCCACTGCGTCACCGTACTGCAGATTCGATTCTGAAGTTAATGGGCGGTCGTATTGAAACTACGGACATGCATTCAAGCGAAGCACAAGAAACCTTTGCGCATGAAGAACGTTATATGATTGGCGGCGTATTAACGCTGGCAGAACGTTCGGTTGCGTCGATTATGACGCCGCGTAACCAGATTTCCTGGGTGAACATTGAAGATACACCAGAACAGATTCGTGAGCAGGTATTGTCGGTACCGCACAGTTTATTCCCGGTGTGTCGTGGTAGCCTTGACAAAGTCATCAGTATTGTTCGTGCCAAAGAGCTACTGGATGTGCTAGATGATGAAGAAGCCTTTAAGGCGCTGGTGAAACGTCACCGTCCAATTTACATTTTTGAAAAAATGAAAGTCATTGATGCGATCAATACTTTGCGTACTTCAAAAGGTTCATTGGTATTGGTGAGTGACGAGTTTGGTAATGTGCAAGGTCTGATTTCGCCGCTGGATGTGTTTGAAGCGATTGCCGGTGAGTTCCCGGATGCCGATGAACAGCCAGATTTAATCCGTGTTAACGAGACCACCTGGAAAGCGACCGGTATGCTGGACGTTTATCAGCTTGAGCTGGAACTGGGTATGCTGGATCTGGTGGAAGAAGATGCAGGCTATATTAGTGTTGCCGGCTTAATCTTGGATAAAACCCAGGGCGATGTACAAGTCGGTACGCATCTGGACTATCAGGGCGTACACTTTGAAGTCACCGAGCTGGAAGGTAACCGCATTAAAACCGTGATGATTACCTACGCTTAATTGCCAAAAGTTGGTAAATCAAAAAAGCCTCACTGATGTGGGGCTTTTTCTGTTCTGGTGTTTATTTAAAGCTCATCTTTTTTCAAGAGAGTTGCAGTTTTAGATACGTAACTCGGCCGCAATCACCGGCCACAGGTTCTGGTGAGAGCGTTTAAACATCAGCATATGACCAATTGTTTTATGACCATACTGCTGTGGTTTTAGTTCAATCATCCGGGTAGAAGCATTGGGATAAAGGCGCAGTAAATCTTTGACGTTGGCTTCAGTGGCAATTTCGTCATCGGAACTCCAGAGTACGCTCATCGGGCTACGGATGTCAGCATGAAAATCTTCAAATACACTTTTACCAATAGCATTGATCACATAACCGGGTTTGCCGCAAAACTCTGCCCATTGCCGGGCCACATTTTTCGGTAAATTTTCACCCATACCAATAGCCTGGGTCGGGCCATATCCATGGGTAATACGAGCAATTGGGAAAATGACCTGAAACATCAGCGGCGCCAGTAATTTGGTGCGTCCCTTAAGACCTTTGACATGACCAGTCGAACCCGATACCGCTACAACTTTGGCTACCTTGGCATGGTTGGGGCAAATCCCCAGCAGCTGGCCGCCAGCACTATGTCCCAATAAAATCACCTGTTCGGCCTGGCTCAGTTGCAATAGATGCTCGATGCCGGCTGCAATGTCCAGTTGGCCCCAATCGACAATACTGGCTTGCGAGTGCTTTAATTTCCCTTGTAAAGAGCCGCCAATACCGCGAAAATCAAAACTGAGCACGTCATAACCTTGCTGGCTTAACCATTCGGAAAAAGGATGATAAAACCCTTGCGTGATGCCAGTCGCGGGACAAATTAGAACAGGGTAAGGCTGCTTTTTAGCCTGATGGGTGTAGAAGCGCCCACTCAGCTGATAGCCATCTGCGCAGGTAATATGGACGGGGTCAAACGAAGTCATAGGATGAACATTAAAAAAAGTGAATGACTCTAATGTAAAGGAGTTTGCTGTGAATGCAGTTGCAATCTCTGACTTTGGGGTCATGCGGACAGGCAATTCAAATAAGGACAAAACGAAATGAATGCAATGGATCTTGATGTTGCGGTGAAAGGGGCGATTCTGGCCAGCGGTATATTTTTATGGGTGGGCATGCTGACCGGGGTATGGAAATACTGGCAGATTCGGCATTCACCACAGGCGCGTGCTCATTATTATGTCGATATTGCGCATCGTAGCAGTTTGCTCTATGCGCCGGCCAGTCTGATTCTGGCAGCCATGGCTTATTTTTCGGTATGGTCCACCGAACTGAATTTGCTACTGGTGGCAATTAACCTGTTTTTCTTTGCTTTTTCGATTTTGAGCTATGCACTGCATGGTTATTTAAAGGACACCACCAATCAGTTTAAAACTCCGCATCAGTTGGGTAAATGGCATCTGCCGAAAAGCTTAATGAGTCTGGCGATGTTGCTGCTGGTACTGGGTGAGGTGCTGGCCACCTTGCTACTGGTGGTGGGTGCGGGATTATATTTATGGGCTTAAGCGAGTGTTGCCAAGACGTATAAAAAATATTTATCTCATTCTGAGCAGATGGATGAAGGCTCATCCATCTGGGTCGGTTAAAAATTAAGAGTTGTGCTGATCGATGGGAGCCGGCTGTCGATATTTTTCATCGACCACAGCCCAAATATAGAAGGCGATACAGACGATTAGTGCGTACATAAAATATGCCGGTTTCAGGTTACCCTGAATCAATCCTTGAAAGACCAGCGTCAGCAGCAGTGCAAAGGTGGTGCTGAGGAAAGTCACTAAATTGTTATTTGCCTTCAGAGCGTTAATGAAGACTTGCTTATTGAAATGTAATGATAACATCTCCATCCCTCCTGTATTTTGATCAAAAACAGACTATTTTGATCGGATTAGTTTGTTTAGTTGTACTGCGAATTGCAGTGTATTTCAAGCGCCTATCGCAATATTTTGAAAGAACATAGTGTGTATAAATAAATGCTCAAATTCAGTTCATTTATTTACGGAATATTAGGGCATCACTGTAAAGAAGTGAGTAAAGATGTAGCATTATTTATGCCAGCTTAACAATAGGGCAGCTATTAGGCTTTGGTAGAAGGTATGCAAAAAGAGGGTAAAGAGCAGCATTGCGCTGAATTGAAGGGTTTCAGAGAATGAGGAGAAGCGAAAGTGGATGAGCTTACTTCAATTGACCTGGAAGTTGAGCAAGATTGAGCTAAACCAGACTGAAAGAAAGTGACACAATAAGAGTCAGTTTGGGTAAAACTTGACCATTATTGAGCAATTTAAAATCGGGTTTGGGTAAAACCAGACTTTAACGACTCGGGTTAAGGCTTAGTGTTTAACCTTGTCGATCACAATACAAATCAGCAGGACAATGGTAGATGGAATCAGCCAGGCCAGGTTTTGCGCGCTTAATGGTAAGTTCAGTAAAGCTTCAGGTAAAAAGCCATCTAGACCCGCTACTTTTAAGCCATCAATCACGCCAAAGAATAAGGCTACTGCGGTGACCGGACGAATTACACGCGCTGGAGAATGGAAGTTTTTCCAGAAAAAGCCCAGTAAGATCACTACAATCGCAGGTGGATAAATCGCGCTTAATACCGGCACTGAGAGTGCAATCAGTTTGGTCAGACCGAGGTTGGAAATCACCAGCGAGAAACCGACTAATACAAATACCCAAGTACGATACCTAATGCGGGTAATTTGCGAGAAGTATTCTGCACAGGCACAGGTCAGGCCAATCGCGGTTACCATACAGGCAATGAAAATCATGGCACTTAAGAACAGGGAACCTAAGTCACCAAAAGCATGTTGCACATAGGCATGCAGGATCACTGCGCCATTGGCTGCATTCGGTGCTACTTCATGACTGCCCAAGCCCAGTTTAAACAGGCTTAAATACACCAGGGTTAAACCGATACCAGAGATCAGTCCGGCAATCATGGCGTATTTGGTCATCAGCTTTTTATCGCTGACCCCACGCGAACGCATGGCATTAATAATCACAATACCAAATACCAAGGCACCCAGGGTATCCATGGTTAAATAACCATTGACGAAACCTTCAGAGACTGGACTGTTGATATAGTTATTAATGGCTGGCGGAATATGACCCGCGGGAATGAACGTTGCTGCAACACCCAGAATAATTAACGATAAAATTTTCAGGGGCGACAGGAAATAACCCACCGTATCCAGAATCTTGTTGGGATACAGCGCAACAATAGTCACTACAATAAAGTAGATCAGACTGTAAATCAGCAAGCTGCTCGGAGCTGCACCAAAATAAGAAGAGAAACCAATTTCATAAGAAACGGTTACGGTACGGGGAATGGCAAATAAAGGGCCTACCGCTAAATAACACACCACGGTCAAAATCAGACTGGCTGCTTTGCCCAGTGGCGAACTTAAAAGCTGGATCGAACCTTCTACACGAGACAGGGCAATAATGGTCAACACCGGCAAGCCCACGGCTGTAATTAAAAAGCCGAAAGCTGCTAACCAAACGTGTTCACCTGCCTGCTGTGCAACAATAGGCGGAAAGATAATATTGCCGGCACCGATAAATAGTGCAAAGGTCATTAAACCTAAGGCAATAATATCCCGTGTACGTAAACTCGTCATAAGGGAGATAGATCGGTTAAACAAAAGAAAGCGATTCTAGAACATGGCAACTGCTTTGGCTAATTTATTTTATAAATCTTATGAATTATTTTTATATCTTGGCTTGGGAAATTGATCGGGTTGTCAAAAATTAGTGAAACTATATTGTTGATTTAATTTTTAAAAGATGAAAACTGTTAAATATCAAAAGATAAATTTGAAAAAACAGTCAATAAATATAAAGGTTTTTAATTGTTGAATATTTAAGCAGTAGTGGGTTTGTGGCAGATGGAACCGCTTGTGATCAAACAAAAGTCACTGAAAAGGACTATACTAAGCAAATGTTTCATAGGGGATTTTAAGCATGAGAGCGTCTGCCGTATCGATTAAAACCGAGCAGGATTTAGAAAAATTACGTGTTTCAGGTCGTTTGGCTGCTCAGGTTTTGGCGATGATCGGGGAGCATATCAAGCCGGGTGTAACCACTGAATATCTAGATGACCTGTGCCATGACTATATTGTCAATACCTTGCAGGTGATTCCGGCCAATGTCGGCTATTGTGGTTATACCAAAACCACCTGTATTTCACCGAATGAAGTGGTTTGTCATGGTATTCCATCTGCATCGGTTGTGCTCCAAGATGGTGATATTATCAATATTGATGTCGCGGTAATTAAAGACGGCTACTACGGCGATACCAGTCGCATGTATTACGTTGGCACGATCAAGCCAGAAGCGAAAAGACTGGTGGAAACCACCTATGCGGCAATGGTCGCAGGGATTCATGCGGTGAAACCGGGTGCGACTTTAGGCGATGTTGGTCATGCAATTCAAACTGTCGCGCAGCAGGCCGGCTATAAAGTGGTGCGTGAATATTGCGGGCATGGTATTGGTAAAATTTATCATGAACAGCCAAGTGTACTGCACTATGGCCAGCCCGGTCAGGGGCTACAACTCAAGCCAGGTATGGTCTTCACGATTGAACCGATGGTGAATGCCGGCGGCTCCAGAGTCAAAGAACTCAATGATGGTTGGACCGTCGTGACCACCGACAAGTCACTTTCTGCACAGTGGGAACATATGATTGCCGTGACTGAAACCGGCTTTGAAGTGCTGTCGCCGTGGCCGGAAGGTACGGGGAGTTACCCTGAAATTTGATACGTGAATGCTTTCAAGTTAAGACTGTTAGATAAAAAAATTAGACTTTAGTTTTAAGCTCCTTGTTAAAAACTAAACAATCGCTATAATTTAAGTCAAAGATACTTGCTGTAGTTTCTTTGTTTTAACTTTCTTATTTTAGATTGTAATTTTCAAAGCTTATCTGTCTTAGATAAGCTTTTTTTTTTGCTGTTGAGTATCTGAAATCGTATGGGCGCTGTACTAAAGAATGGTCAGTTTTTCGACCAAATAGTCAATAAATACACGTACAGCAGGTAATAAACCTCTGCGTGAAGGGTAGACGGCGTGGAAAATGCCGTGAGGCGCATGCCAGTCGCATAAAACGCGAACCAATTCACCCGATGCAACATAATCTTCAACAATAGTGTCAGGCAATAGCACAATGCCGCAATTTTGTCGTGCCAATTGCGCCAACATCATTAAGTCTGAACCCATAACCATAGGATTGACCTTAATTTTTTTCGGTTGCTGTTGTTGATCATGCACAACCATGTATTGATCTAAATGCTCATCCGACATGCTTAAAATTTTATGATGACTTAAATCTTCAGGTTTTTTCAAATCACCAAATTCGTTTAAATAAGCTTGACTGGCAAATAAATGTTGTTCGATGTTGCTGAATTTGCGAATCACCAAACTTGGTTCGTCATCTAAATTTGAGCGGACACGCAGTGCAATATCAATCCCTTCGTTGACGATGTCGACACGACGGTTGCTGACAATTAGCTGTACTTTAATTTCAGGGTAGGCTTTCAAAAACTCAGGCAAGATTTTGGCAATTTCATTTTGTGCAATTGAAACAGGTAAGCTGACTTTAATTACACCACGCGGTTGAATACTTAGGTGATCGACCAAGTCGTGCGCGGCTTGGGCAGCATTCATCATTACTTGCGCATGACGATACACGTTCATGCCAATATCAGTGACGGCAAAATGGCGGGAATTACGCTGAATCAGGCGCACGCCCAAACGTTCTTCCAGATTGTGCACACGGCGGCTCAGTTTGGATTTGGGGATATCGGTTGCACGTTCTGCTGCGCTAAAACCGCCATGCTCAACCACCTGGGCAAAGCAGTAAAAATCATCGAGGTCCGAAAGCATGTGTAGTTATTCCATTTATGCAACGATAAGCAGATTAAATTATGATTGTTCTGGGCTGTCAATTTGATTTATGCGGTTTTTGCAGCGTCTCTTTTCGCCATTGTGATGTGTGGCGAGCTTAAGTTATGGCTACAAATCCTTTACACTAAGGATAAAGTCCATGAGATGATCAATACATGTCTTATCAACTGATTCAACAGCCCGATGCCGATGCCAACGTGATTTGTCCTTGCTGCCAGCAGGCGATTATTGACTGGTCACAAGAGCAGTATATTCAGCCCTGTGAGCATACGCTGTTTGTGGCGCTGGATTTGGGTTTTGAATATATTGCCGATGTATTTGAAGCAACCATGGCGCGTAGTGTCGATGAAATTCACGCACATGATGATCAGCTGAATATGTTTCAGGAACTGACCACAGCCAGCTTTCCGCATTATCTGATCATTCGCACCGATTTGGGCGTACAGGATTTATCGCGTTATATCGGCATTGCTGTACCAGAATCCAATTAAAAAAATAAGCTCCCGAAGGAGCTTATTTTTTATCATGAAGATGAGACTGGTTTAGCCTTCAACTTCTTCCTCAACATCATCATCAGCACTGTCCATGCCCAGTTCTTTCAGCTTGCGGGTCAGGGTATTACGTCCCCAGCCCAGCAGTTCAGCGGCATGGCGTTTGCGGCCACGGGTTTGTTGTAGCGCGGCATTAATCAGGGTGCGTTCAAACATCGGTGTGGCGATGTCCAGAATTTTCATTTCGCCGTTTTTCAGTTTCTGTACCGCCCATTGACCCAGCAGCTCATCCCAGTGATGGATTGAAACGCGATCTAAATGCAGATTGGCCGGTACATCGCCTGATTTTTCAATTGGAATCTGTTTCAGTTCCGAAGGTAAATCTTCCGGATAGACTTCACGGCCGGTGATCATGACGGTTAACCAGCGGCAGGTGTTTTCCAGTTGACGCACGTTGCCTTGCCAAGGCAATTGCTGCATATATTCCTGGGTTTCTGGACGCAAGATTTTCGGGCTCACGCCTAGCTCTTTACCGGCACGCGCCAGGAAGTGCTGCGCCAGCATTGGAATATCTTCACTACGATGCGCCAGTTTTGGAATGTGAATCCGGATCACGTTCAGACGGTGATACAAGTCTTCACGGAAACGGCCTTCGTGTACCAGCTTTTCCAGGTCTTGGTGCGTTGCTGCAACAATACGCACATTTACCTTCACCGGAATATGCCCACCGACCCGATAAAATTCACCATCTGCCAATACGCGCAATAAACGGGTCTGGGTTTCAAATGGCATATCGCCAATTTCATCCAGGAACAAGGTGCCGCCATTGGCCTGTTCAAAACGGCCCTGGCGCTGGGTGTTGGCACCGGTAAATGCACCTTTTTCATGACCAAATAATTCGGTTTCAATCAGGTCTTTCGGAATGGCGGCCATGTTGAGCGCAATAAACGGTTTGCTGCTACGCGGTGAATGGCGATGCAGGGCATGTGCCACCAGTTCTTTACCGGTACCCGATTCACCATTAATCAGTACGGTAATATGCGATTGTGATAAACGGCCAATGGCACGGAATACTTCCTGCATTGCCGGTGATTCACCAATAATTTCGGTCGACTGAATGGGCTGTGCGGTTTTGGCTGATTCCTGTTGCTGTAATTTGGTGATATGCAAAATGGCACGATTCACCAGCGCCAGCGCTTCATCAATATCAAACGGTTTTGGCAGATATTCAAAGGCGCCGGTCTGATAGCTCGACACTGCAGATTCCAGATCTGAATGTGCAGTCATAATAATCACTGGTAAATCCGGATAGCTGGCTTTGACTTTACCGAGGAAGGTCAGGCCATCAATACCCGGCATACGGATATCGGTCAGGATTACATCCGGTGCATCGACACCCAGTTGCTCCAGAGCAGATTGGGCTTCTTCAAAACTGGTGACGTCAAAGCCCTCTTCCTTGAAGGTTTTTTCCAGTACCCAGCGCATGGCACGATCATCATCAATTACCCAAATTTTATTTCGCGACATGGTTAGACTCCCAAGGTATATATAAGCTAAATATTGTTTTTCCTGGAACAGATTGGCACTCAATCATTCCGTTGTGTTGATGCATAATATTCTGTGCGATGCTCAGGCCCAGTCCGGTGCCTTTGGCGCGCGCCGTAACCAGCGGATAGAACACCGATTCAATAATTTCTTCCGGCACACCGGGGCCATTGTCTTCAATATCAACCCGCACCACCGAGCGGTGAATCACGCCATTAATGGTGACCAGGCGCTGAATACGGGTTCTTAAAATCAGTTCGGGTTGATGTTCTACAAAGAACTCCTTGTTTTCCATCATGGCCTGTACCGCATTGACGCTAATATTCAGCATGACCTGAATCAGCTGGTCACGATCCGCCATCACTTCCGGTAACGACAGGTCATAATCCCGGATGATTTTGACTTTTTTCTTGGTCTGGTTGGCAATTAGCGAGCGCACGCGTTCCAATGGTTCATGAATATTGACCAGTTCGTAACTCGGTAACTGACGTGAACCGAGCATGGTGTCGGCCAGATTTCTGAGCCGATCGACTTCATTAATAATAATGTCGGTAAACTCTGCATATTGAGAGTCATTCAGACTGCGCGCCAGTAGCTGGGTTGCACCGCGAATGCCGGCCAGCGGGTTTTTAATTTCATGCGCCACGCCGCGCACCAGCTGCCGCGCCACCTGATGCTGCTGAATCAGGTTTTCTTCTTTGGAAATTTTCAGCATCCGGTCAATCGGATTCAGCTCAATCAGCAATAAAGGATGATAGCTTTTGCCGGCATTCAGCTGCGAAGCGGTGTAATCGACATGAATGTCTTTAAAGTTGACATTAATGGTGGCTTCACGGCGGGTATAAGGCTGTCCGGTGCTTAAAGTATTCTGTAGTGCTTCGTAGGTATTAAATTCATCGGTCGGGAGATGCAGTAAATTCATTACCGGCTGTCCGGCAGCACGTAATAAACTGATATCAAACAGCGCCTCACAAGAGGAATTGAGGTAAAAAATATTCAGGTTGCTGTCAACCAGTAAAATGGCAGTGGTCAAATTGTCCACTAAAAGGCGATAGTCGATAGCCGGGCTTTGATCCATTAGCGGTGGCATCCTGTATTAAAATAGCGCAATGGCATCTTCATAAAGCAATAGGTTTCTGAATTAAGAACGTTAATGATGCAAATTAAGCAAAATGCACGCCAACTTTGTTCAAATTCCTGTAAATCAAGCCAATTTATGAGAAAAATGCGCTGAAATGGACGGGTTGATTCAGGTATAGCGGATAACGCCAGTGCTGTAAACCAAAAGTGAATCAAAATGGTGCAATATTGTGTATAAGCCGGCTTTAGTGGTTGTATTTTGGTGCATTATGCAAAGAGTGGGCTATTTCTCTATTTTTATGGCCAGAAAAGTCATACAATACGCGCATTCTAGTGGAGCGCAGATTCATGAAGTCCCCCAAAGTCGGTTTTGTTTCTTTAGGTTGTCCTAAGGCATTGGTAGATTCTGAACGAATTTTAACTCAGTTAAAGACTGAAGGTTATGATGTCGCATCGGATTATGACGGTGCTGATTTAGTCGTGGTTAACACCTGTGGTTTTATTGAATCTGCAGTACAAGAGTCTTTAGACGCCATTGGCGAAGCCATGAATGCCAATGGTCGCGTCATTGTGACTGGCTGTTTAGGTAAAGACGAAGACAAGATTCGTCAAATGCATCCGAATGTCTTAAAAGTGACTGGTGCAGCAGCCTATGAAGAAGTTATGGATGCCGTGCATCAGTATGTGCCGGAGCCACCAAAGCACAATCCGTTTATTGATCTGGTGCCAGAACAGGGGATCCGTTTAACCCCGAAACATTATGCTTACCTGAAAATATCAGAAGGCTGTAACCACCGTTGTACTTTTTGTATCATCCCGAGCATGCGTGGTGATTTGGTCTCCCGTCCGGTCGGTTCTGTTCTGGAAGAAGCCGCAGCGCTGAAACGTGCTGGTGTAAAAGAAGTTCTGGTCATTTCTCAAGATACTTCAGCTTATGGTGTGGATACCAAATACAAGCTGGATTTCTGGAACGGCCAGCCGGTTAAAACCAAATTCTATGACATGTGTGAAGCCCTGGGCCAGTTGGGTATCTGGGTCCGTTTGCACTATGTCTATCCTTATCCGCATGTCGATGGTGTGATTGACCTGATGGCGCAAGGTAAAATCTTGCCGTATCTGGATATTCCATTCCAGCATGCCAGTCCGAAAATCCTCAAGCTGATGAAACGTCCGGCGCACAGTGAAAATACACTAGAGCGCTTAAATGTATGGCGTGAAAAATGTCCGGATCTGGTGATTCGTTCCACCTTCGTGGTTGGCTTCCCGGGCGAAACCGAAGAAGACTTCCAGATGTTGCTGGACTGGTTGAAAGAAGCGCAGCTTGACCGTGTTGGTTGCTTCACCTATTCACCGGTTGAAGGTGCAACCGCGAATGATCTGCCAGACCATGTGCCGGAAGAAATCAAGCAGGAACGTTATGAACGTTTCATGCAGGTGCAGCAGGAAATTTCAGCCGCAAAACTGCAAAAACGTATTGGTCAGACCATGACTGTGCTGGTGGATGATCTGGAAGAAGAATTCCCGGTTGCCGTTGCGCGTTCTTATGCAGATGCACCTGAAATTGATGGTAACGTGTTTGTTGAAGATATCGACAAGTCAAAAATTAAAGCAGGCGATTTGCTTGAAGTCGAAATTACCGATGCAGATGAATACGATTTATTTGCCAAGCTGATTGCGATCAAATCTGCTTAAGTACTGGTATACAGAAAAAATTTAAATTAAATACTTTGGAGTTTGATGATGTTGGATTCTAAAAAGCCACGTTATGAACGTATTTTGCTGAAGCTTTCAGGCGAGGCACTGGCGGGTAACAAGGATATGGGGATTGATGCCCAAATCCTTGATCAGATGTCTTTGGCAATTGCGCACCTGGTCGGTCTGGGTGTGCAAGTGGGTATCGTGGTTGGTGGCGGTAACCTGTACCGTGGCAGCCAGTTACAAAAAGACGGTCTGGTCGGTCGTGTGACTGGTGACCAGATGGGTATGCTGGCGACTGTGATGAACGGTCTGGCCATGCGTGATGCTTTAGTACGCCGTAACATTAAAACACGTCTGCTTTCAGCACTACCAATTGGTACCGTTGTAGAATCTTATTCAAGCCGTGATGCAATTCGCCACCTAACTCAAGGTGAAGTGTGCGTATTCGTTGCCGGTACAGGTAACCCGTTCTTTACCACAGATACGGCAGCCTGCTTGCGTGGTATTGAAATTGAAGCCAATCTGATTCTGAAAGCCACCAAGGTAGATGGCGTTTATAACAAAGATCCAAGCAAATACGAAGATGCGGTGAAATATGACACCCTGACGTTCGATCAGGTGTTAGATGAAAAGCTCGGCGTGATGGATTTAACCGCAATCTGCTTATGCCGTGACCACAATGTACCGTTACAGGTATTCGATATGAATAAAGCCGGTGCTTTACTTTCAGTGGTTATGGGTGAAAAAGAAGGAACTCACGTTACGAACTAATGTACGTGGGCCTGAAAGCTCTTTATACTACACGCTATTTTAGTAATTACATCTTTAAGAATTAAGTAAGGAAGATCATATGATTAACGATCTTAAAAAAGACAGCGAACAGCGTATGCAAAAGACTCTGGAGTCTTTGGAGCAAGGTTTTGCCAAAGTTCGTACCGGCCGTGCCCATCCATCAATCTTGAACGGTGTGATGGTTCCTTACTATGGCTCAGATGTGCCGTTAAACCAGGTGGCGAACGTGGGTGTTGAAGATTCACGTACTCTAATCGTACAGCCATTTGAACGTACTATGGTGTCTGCAATTGATAAGGCGATTCGTGAGTCTGACCTCGGTCTGAACCCGATTACTGCTGACTCGATTCGTGTACCATTACCAGCTTTAACTGAAGAAACCCGTAAAGACATGCAGAAAGTTGCACGTTCTGAAGCGGAAAATGCCAAAGTGGCGATTCGTAACATCCGTCGTGATGTCTTAGGCGATATCAAAGCATTATTGAAAGAAAAAGAAATTTCTGAAGATGATGAACGTCGTGCAGGCGATGATATCCAGAAAATCACCGACAAATATGTTGCTGAAGTCGACAAGCGTTTGGTTGCCAAAGAAGCTGAGTTGATGAAGGTCTAATTGTCGATGACCACATCTGAAGACTGTCAGACGCTTCCAAAACATGTTGCCATCATCATGGATGGCAACAACCGTTTTGCCAAGAAAAATCAATTGCAAAAAGGCGACGGTCACCGTGAAGGTAAAAATATTCTAGATCCGATTGTTGACTATTGTCGCAGCAAACACATTCAGGCACTCACCGTTTTTGCATTTTCAAGTGAAAACTGGAATCGTCCGCAATATGAAGTTGATTTACTCATGCAATTGCTGGAAGACACGATTCATGAGCAAATGCCGCGCATGGAAAAATACCAGATTGCCTTGCGTTTTATTGGCGATCGCAGCCGTTTATCCCCACATCTTCGTGACTTGATGTTGCATGCTGAACAAAGGACTGCTAAGTTCAGTAGCATGACTTTAACCATTGCTATCAGTTATGGGGGCATGTGGGATATGGCAGAAGCAGCCAAACAGATTGCGGCTGATGTACTGGCCAATAAAGTCGTGCTGGAACAGATTGATAGCACGCTGTTCGGTCAATATGTGTGCCTGGGCGATTTACCGCCTGTGGACCTGTTGATCCGTACGGGTGGTGATTATCGGCTGTCCAATTTCTTGCTTTGGCAGGCCGCGTATGCCGAACTGTACTTTACTCCGACCTTGTGGCCAGAGTTTAGTGTGGAAGAGCTGGATGATGCGTTTCATGTGTTTGCAGGACGCGAACGTCGCTTTGGAAAAACTTCAGAGCAAATCCAACAAGAGAAACTTGAGAATTAATACATGTTAGAGCGGATAATTACCGCATTGGTATTGGTCGCTGTGGTGCTGAGCTGTATGTTTGCAACTCAGTCCCATTATCCAATGTTTGTGCTGATGATTTTTGCAGCAGGGGTTGCGGGCTATGAGTGGTTCAAACTCATGCCAAGAACAACAAAATATGTCATCAAGCCCATGGCTTGGGGTTATGGTCTGGTGACCGCCGCTCTTTCCGCGCTTGCTTTATATTTTAGTGATATTGCGTTATTGCTTTGGTCAGCCTCAATTTTAACCTGGCTGCTCAGCCTGTATTGGGTCAAATCCTATCCTGAATATGATGGCTGGTACAATCCAAGCCTGAACTTTATTGGCTTTGTGCTCATTTCTGCCGCCGTGACTGCCATTTATGTGGTCTGGACCCATTCACCGTGGTGGCTGATGTATCTGTTCCTGCTGGTTTGGGGTGCAGATTCTGGCGCTTATTTTGTCGGACGCAAGTTTGGTAAAAAGAAACTGGCACCACATGTCAGTCCAAACAAATCGGTGGAAGGTTTATATGGTGGCGTGTTTACCGCCATCCTGATTGTGCTGTTTGTAGAAATTGTCTATCTGGACTTAAGCCTGACCCAACATATTTTATTCCTGATTCTGTCCATGATAACCGTGTTTAGTTCGGTACTGGGCGATCTGTTTGAATCCATGATCAAACGCCGTGCCGGAATTAAAGACTCTGGTCGTATTCTGCCAGGACATGGTGGAGTGCTGGACCGCATTGACTCCTTGCTCGCAGCGGCTCCAATCTTTGCTGCAAGCATGTATGTACTGAAACTTATTGGCGTAGATTTATAGATGTTACAAGCTGTTTGTATATTGGGTGTTACAGGTTCAATTGGTCAAAGCACCTTAAAAATACTGCAACAACATCCTGAAAAATATTCGGTATATGCCGTAACGGCTCACAGTCGTATTGCTGAGTTGGTTGAAATATGCAAACAGTTTCATCCCAAAGTGGCCGTGGTACCTGCTGCACAGGTCGATTCCTTAAGACAGCTGTTACAGCAGGCCAATCTTGCCGATATTGAAATCCTCTGTGATGAAGCTGGTTTAATAGCTGTGGCTTCACATCCTGAAGTGGATGTGGTGATGGCGGCAATTGTTGGTGCCGCAGGTTTAATGCCAACGTTGGCCGCAGTGCAGGCCGGTAAGCGCGTGCTACTGGCCAATAAAGAAGCCCTGGTGATGTCCGGTGACCTGATGATGCAGGCAGCGCGTGATCATGGCGCTTTATTATTGCCGGTCGATTCCGAACACAATGCAATTTTCCAGTGCCTGCCGCAAAACTATTTTGAGGTCGAGCGTAATGGTCAACCAAAACTGGGTGTGCAGCAGATTCTGCTGACCGCATCGGGTGGGCCATTTTTAAATCATAGTCTGGAACAGTTACACAGTGTGACCCCGGCGCAAGCCTGTAAACATCCCAATTGGTCTATGGGTCAAAAAATTTCCGTCGATTCCGCCACCCTGATGAACAAGGGTCTGGAGCTGATTGAAGCCTGCCATTTGTTCGCAGTAAAAGAACAATTTGTTACAGTGGTGGTGCATCCACAGAGTATTATTCACTCCATGGTTCAATATGTCGATGGAACAACTTTGGCGCAAATGGGTAATCCGGATATGTGTACGCCAATTGCGCATGCGTTGGCCTGGCCGGAACGTCTGCAGACGCATGTTCCGCCGCTGGATTTATTTATCCATTCACAGCTGAATTTTCAGGCACCGGACACCACGCGTTTCCCGGCCTTAAAGCTGGCACGTCAGGCCATGCAGGCAGGTGGTATTGCACCGACCTTGCTAAATGCGGCCAATGAAATTGCAGTGGCATCTTTCTTGCAAAACCAGCTTGGGTTTACCCAGATTCCAGAAATTGTTGAACAGACCCTGAATCATCTGGCCAATCGCGCCGCAGATTCAATTGAAACCATTCTTCAGGCAGACCAGAATGCCCGTGCTTTTGCACAGCAGTGTGTGATTCAGACAGGAAGCTAAGACATGAGTGCCTTATTTATTATTGTTGCGGCCATTCTTTTGTTGGGGCCGTTAATTGCAATTCATGAATTTGGGCACTACTTTGTTGCACGCAAACTGGGGGTCAAAGTCCTGGTTTATTCTATTGGTTTTGGCCCGACAGTGCTGAAATGGACCTCGAAGAAATCAGGTATTCAGTATCAGCTCTCGGCTTTGCCTTTGGGCGGCTATGTCAAAATGCTGGATGAACGTGAGGGCAATGTGGCAGAAAAAGATCTGCCTTTTGCTTTTAACCGTCAGCATCCGTGGAAACGGATCGCGATTGTCGCGGCAGGTCCTTTAATTAATCTGGTTTTTGCGATTGTACTGTTCTGGATTCTGTTTTTACCGTCTCAGGAACAGCTGAATACCCGTGTTGGGAAAGTCTTGCCACAAACGCCTGCGGCTGAAGTGAATATGCAGCCGGGTGACCGGATTACCGCAGTCGATGGTACCCAGGTTAGCACCTGGGAAAAACTGAATTTTGCTTTGGTCGATCGTGCCGGTGAAACAGGCACCATTCATATTCAGGCCAACCGTGATGGCCAGCTCCAAAACTTTCAATTACCGATTCAAGATTTCTTGAAAGATCAATCTCAGTCACCGCTTGAGGTACTGGGTTTCACGCCATATCGTCCGAATATTCCAGCGGTGGTCAGCAAACTGAGTGAAGATGGTGCGGCCATTCGTCAAGGGATGAAAGAAGGTGACCAGATTTTGGCGATTGACGGTGTTGTCATGAAAGACTGGTACGATGTGGTACAAGTGGTACAGGCATCGCCAGAGAAACTGTTGAAGATTGACGTGTTGCGCCAAGATCAGCGGGTACAGCTGGAAATTATGCCGCAAGCCAAACGCGACAATATGGGCAACACCACCGGTATGTTAGGTGTACAAAGTGACCCTGGAAAAATAACAATTCCTGAAGAATATAAACAAACCATTCAATATAGTCCTACAGAAGCCTTAATGATGGCGGTCGATAAAACCGGTCAAATCTCTTCGATGATTTTGAACTCTATCGTCAAAATGGTGCGTGGTCTGATTGGTTTAGATAACCTGTCTGGCCCGATTACCATTGCCAAGGTGGCAGGACAAAGCGCTGAAATGGGCTGGCAAACTTTTATTTCGTTTATGGCCCTAATGAGTGTAAGCTTGGGTATTCTAAATTTACTGCCAATTCCAATGCTGGATGGTGGACATTTGGTTTATTATTTTATAGAACTAATTCGTGGTAAACCTGTTTCTGAACAAATACAATTAGTTGGTTTAAAAATTGGTATGGTATTGCTCGGTAGCATGATGCTTCTGGCATTATTTAATGATTTTATGCGTTTATAACAACGTGGATAGGCAATAAATTTAACATTGGAAAAGACTGGCATGCAGCACACACATTTATTTATGCCTCTGGCACTGGTTAGTGCTATGGCAGCAGTACAACAAGTATATGCAGCAGATGAATTTATCGTAAGAGATATACAAATTGACGGACTTGTTCGTTTAACGCCAGCCAATGTTTATGGAATGATTCCTGTAAATAGTGGTGATCGTGTCAACGATGCCACCATTGCAAATGCAATTCGCAGCCTGTATGCCACAGGTTTATTCGATGATATTAAAGCTGCCCAGCAAGGCGATACCTTGGTGTTTCAGGTGGTAGAACGTCCGATCATTTCGAAAGTCGAATTTAAAGGCAATAAATTAATTCCAAAAGAAGCCCTTGAAGAAGGCTTAAAGAAAATGGGCGTGGCTGAAGGTGAAGTGCTGAAAAAGTCTGCTTTGCAAACACTAGAATCGGAACTTGAACAGCAATACATGCAGCAAGGCCGTTATGATGCCGATGTCAAAGTCATTACCACAGCACGTCCGAATAACCGCGTCGACCTGACTATCGAGTTTATTGAAGGTAAAGCGGCCAAAGTTTTTGATATTAATATCATTGGCAATACCGTCTTTAAAGACAGCGAAATTAAACAGGCCTTTGCAGTCAAAGAAAGTGGCTGGGCTTCTGTGATTTCACGTAATGACCGTTATGCGCGTGAGAAAATGGCAGCAAGCTTGGAAGCTTTACGTGCGCTGTATTTAAACCGTGGTTATATCAACTTTAATATCAATAATTCGAGCCTGAACTTAAGTGAAGACAAACAGCACATCTTCATTGAGGTGTCGATTGATGAAGGCGAACAGTTCAAATTTGGTCAAACCAAATTCCTGGGCGATGCTTTATATGCACCAGAAGAATTAAAAGCGCTGCAAATCTATAAAGATGGTGAAACCTATTCGCAAGAAAAGGTCAATGCGGTTAAGCAGCTGCTGCTTCGCAAGTATGGTAATGCCGGTTATTACTATGCAGAAGTGAATGTGGTGCCACAAATTAATGAAGAAACCAAACAGGTTGATCTGAACTATTACATCAACCCGGGTCAGCAAGTCACAGTACGCCGGATTAACTTCAGTGGTAACACCAAAACTGCCGATGAAGTGCTACGTCGTGAAATGCGCCAGATGGAAGGTGCATTGGCCAGTAACGAAAAAATTGACCTGTCTAAAGTCCGTTTAGAACGTACTGGTTTCTTTAAAACCGTGGATATTAAACCGGTGCGTGTTCCGAATGTACCGGATCAGGTTGATCTTAACGTTGCGGTGGAAGAACAGCATTCTGGTACCAGTACCTTGGCGGTGGGTTTCTCGCAAAGTGGCGGTGTAACTTTCCAGGCCGGTTTAAGCCAGACCAACTTCTTGGGCACCGGTAATGCCGTGTCGATTGACTTGTCGCGTTCTGAAACACAGGACTACTATAACCTAAGCGTAACTGATCCGTACTTTACTATTGATGGTGTACGTCGCGGTTATAATATGTACTACCGTAAAACCAAACTGGATGATGACTATAACGTTAACAACTATGTGACCGACAGTTTTGGTGGCGGAATTAACTTTGGTTATCCAATTGATGAAAACCAGAGCATTAGTGCGGGCTTAAATATTGATAATACTGAAGTGACAACTGGTCCTTATGTATCGACTTATGTGGCAGATTATTTAGAAAGCCATGGTGGTCGAGAAACACAAAGAGGCGATCATTGTCCAGCAAATATCAATGCAGATGGGGAGTGTGTGGATGAAAATGGAACTCTAGTTCAAACCATCCCATATGGTCGAGAGTTTAAGGGTGACTTCCTGACTTATAACCTAAATTTAGGTTGGTCATATAATACCCTTAACCGTCCGATTTTCCCAACAATGGGGATGTCGCATCGGGTGAATGCAGAAATTGCTTTACCGGGCAGTGATGTGGAATATCAAAAAGTTACCTATGATGCACAGGCCTATTATCCGCTGGGCAAAGATTTTGTGCTGCGTGGCTATGGTAAGGTGGGTTATGGTAATGACTTACCATTCTATAAGAACTTCTATGCCGGTGGTTATGGTTCGGTACGTGGTTATGACAACAGTACCTTAGGACCAAAATATCCAGGTGTTTATTTCTCTGATATTAGAAAGACTGATCCATCTCCAGAAGAAGTGGGTGGTAATGCTTTAGTACAGTTTGGTACTGAACTGGCTTTGCCGGTACCATTTAAAGGGGACTGGGCACGTCAGGTTCGTCCGGTGATTTTTGCTGAAGGTGCACAAGTATTCGATACTCAATGTAATGTTTCTAATAACGATATTTTCGTAAATGGGGATTCAGTAAGTAGTAAACAGTACTGTGAAGATAACTTTGGCTTTGACTTTGGCAATATGCGTTATAGCGTCGGTGTAGGCTTTACCTGGATTACTATGATTGGCCCATTGTCCTTAAGTTATGCATATCCGCTGAATGAAAAACCAGGTGATGAAACCAAGAATATCCAGTTTGAAATTGGCCGTACGTTCTAAGTACGGTCTGTTCATGGATGCTTGAAATAGGTATAGATCAAGATGAAGAAGATACAACTGGCGGTTTTAGGTTTCACACTGTCCTGTGCCGCAGTGGCACAGGCGGCAGGTTATGGTGTGGTCAGCTTAGAGCGTGTGGTTGAAAGCAGCAGCTATTTAAAACAGCAAAATAGTGCATTGCAACAATCGCTTAAACCTCAAACCACTAAACTTGAACAGCTGGGTAAAGAGCTAGAAACGTTACAGCAACGTGCTCAGCAGTCAGCGAACTTATCTGAAGCCGATAAGCAGAAATTGTCGGCGCAGTATCAGGCCAAGCTCAAAGAATTTAATACTTTACAGCAAAGTTTGCAGACCAAAGTGCAGGCTGATCTGCAAAAAATGAATGACAGTTTTGAGCAGCGTATCAAGCAGGCAGCAGAACAATTGCGTAAAGAAAATAATTTAGATGTGGTTTTGAACAAAAACTCAGCACTTGCCTATGACCCTAAGTATGATTTAACTGATAAAATGATTCAAAAGGTTAATGCAATCAAGTAATCAATGAGTTATCAACATTATCGCTTAGAAGAACTTGCTCGTCTGGTCCAGGGCGAGCTGGTCGGTCAGGCCGATTTAGGTCTCCAGGGTTTAGCGAGCCTGGAGCTTGCTAAACCGCAGCACATTGCTTTTGTCAATGCTGACAAGTATGTGGAGCAGGCAAAAGTGTCTAAAGCGGGTGCTTTAATTGTCACGCCCGAGTTACAGCAGCAGCTTGATACGCATCAGAACTTTATTGTGGTGGCAAATCCGTATTTGGCGTTTGCGATTTTAACCCATGTCTTTGAGCGTAAGCACACCCAAACGGGTATTGAAAGTACCGCACAAATTCATCCCTCAGCGATCATTTCTGAAAGTGCTTATATTGGCCATTATGTGGTGGTGGGTGAGAATTGTGTGGTGGGTGATAAAACCATTATCCAGTCGCACAGCAAAATTGATGATTTTGTTGAAATTGGTAAAGAATGTTTTATTGATTCGCATGTCACCATTACCGGCGAAGCCAAAATTGCTGATCGGGTCCGCATTCATGCCAATACCGTAATTGGAAGTGAAGGCTTTGGTTTTGCTCCGTATCAGGGCAAATGGCACCGTATTGCACAGTTAGGTTCAGTACAGATTGGTAATGATGTACGAATTGGTTCGAATTGTAGTATTGACCGCGGTGCGCTGGATGACACCATTTTGGAACATGGTGTCATAATTGATAACCTTGTGCAAATCGCGCATAACGTGAAAGTAGGGGCCAATACTGCGATCGCTGCAAAATGCGGTATTGCCGGCAGTACTATCATTGGCAAAAACTGTATTCTGGCAGGGGCATGTGGAGTCTCTGGTCATCTTTCTATTGCTGACAACGTGACTTTAACCGGAATGTCAATGGTCACAAAGAGTATTTCTGAACCAGGAACCTATTCTTCGGGCACCGGTGCATTACCAAATGCGCAATGGAAACGCGCGGTGATTCGCTTTAGACAATTAGCAGATGTGCCATTGACCCAATTGCAGAAAAGACTCGATCATATGCAGACTCAAATTGAGTCCCTTGAATCAACTTTAAAATTGCGTAAATAATTATGATGACTGAGTCGAATACCCCAACATTTACGAAACCTGAATTGCCAATGCATATTCAAACCATCCGTGAATATTTGCCACATCGTTATCCATTCTTATTGGTAGATCGAATCGTTGATGTAACTGACAATGGGATTGTGGGTTATAAGAACGTTTCGATTAATGAAGAGTTTTTACAAGGACATTTCCCTGAATATCCAATTATGCCAGGGGTGTTAATTGTAGAAGCGCTGGCACAGGTTTCAGGCGTGCTTGGCTTTATTATGAATAATCAGAAACCGACTGCGGGTGCATTATTCCTATTTGCCGGTGCCGAAAAAGTTAGATTTAAAAAACAAGTGGTTGCAGGCGACCAACTTGTATTAAAATCTGAATTAGTAATGCAGAAACGTGGTATTTACAAATATAATTGTATCGCCACGGTCGATGGCATTGTTGCAGCAACCGCGGAAATTATGATTTCGCATCAGAAAACAGAGCAAGCATGAGCAATAACCCCCTCATTCACCCCACCGCTATAATTGACTCCTCTGCAGTCATTGCGCCTGATGTGCAAATTGGACCTTATAGTATTATTGGTCCGAATGTCAGCATTGGTGCGGGTACAAAGCTGCATTCACACGTGGTGGTGGGTGGCTATACCCGTATTGGTGAGCATAATGAGATTTTCCAGTTCGCAAGTGTAGGCGAAGTCTGTCAGGACCTGAAATATCAGGGTGAAGAAACTTGGCTGGAAATTGGTGACTATAACCTGATTCGTGAACATTCCAGCTTGCATCGCGGGACGGTTCAGGACAAAGGCATCACTAAAATTGGTAGCCACAACCTGTTGATGGTCAATACACATATTGCACATGATTGTATCGTGGGTGATCACAATATTTTTGCCAATAATGTCGGTGTCGCAGGGCACGTGCATGTCGGTGATTATGTGGTGGTGGGTGGAAACTCGGGTATTCATCAGTTCTGTAAAATTGACTCTTACAGTATGATTGGTGGCGCATCTTTAATTCTGAAAGATGTCCCGGCCTATGTGATGGTTTCGGGTAATCCTGCGCATGCTTTTGCTATGAATATTGAAGGTATGCGTCGTAAAGGCTGGTCGAAAAATGTGATTCAAGGATTACGGGACGCCTTTAAACTGATTTACAAATCAGGATTAACCACTGAAGAAGCCATTCAGAAAATCCGTGCAGAGATTCTGCCAGAAGTGCCAGAAGCACAGCGTTTAATTGATTCCTTAGAACAGTCTAAACGCGGGATTGTACGCTAACACGCTGTTTGAAGCTGATTCAAAAAACTGCTCCAATTGGGGCAGTTTTTTTATATCCAGATTTTGAGGTTTCTTGAACATCAGATACAAATTTCTACTCGTGCTTGGCCCGGATTTTGCTCATATTCAAGCTATACAATAAAAATTATTGCGGGAGAGCGGCACTTGGTGCTCGCCGAAGGAGCAACGACCCCGGAAACTCTCAGGCAAAAGGACCGTAATAATTCAAAAATCTGGAGAGAAGCACGCGCAGTGCTCACCGAAGGGGATGGTTGGGCTGAACATCAGTTCAATCGAAGCTCTCAGGTACCCTGACAGATGGGGCATCACGTCTGGAACAGCTGTTCCAAGGAGCGTTTTATGCCGCATGTTGTTGTCATTGGTGCAGGAATTACCGGGGTCACTTCAGCCTACGAGCTGATGCGTTTAGGCTATCAGGTCACGGTGATTGACCGGCATTTATACCCGGCGATGGAAACATCGTATGCCAATGGTGGCCAGTTATCGGCCAGTAATGCAGAAGTCTGGAATCAGAAAGCCACTGTACTGAAAGGCCTGAAATGGATGTCGCAAAAGTCGGCGCCGCTCTTATTAAATCCTGCATTTGATCTGCATAAGTATGGCTGGCTGATCGAGTTCTTAAGCAATATCCGCAACTATGAACACAATACCCAGGAAACAGTGCGCCTGGCACTTCTGGCACGCAAACGTTTATTTGAAATTGCAGAACAGGAACAGATTGATTTCAATCTGGAAAAACGTGGAATTTTACATTTTTATCATAATAAAGCGGATTTTGACTTTGCAATTCGGGTCAATGATTTGCTCTGTCAGGGGGGGCTGGAGCGTTATCAGGTCAGTCTGGATGAAATCCGACAGATTGAACCAAGTCTAACTGGGCAATATTATGCAGGTTTTTACTGCCCGGGAGATGCCACCGGCGACATTCATAAATTCACGGTGGGGCTGGCTCAAGTCACCATGCAGCAGGGTGTACGTTATATTTTCGGCCGGGATGTTCATGATGTTCAGCTAGACGCCCAGCAGGTACAGCTGAGTTATCGGCCAGCCATTGAAGATCCGCTGGCAGATCAGCCGATGGTGGAAACCTTACATGCCGATGCCGTGCTGATTTGCGGCGGTGTGAGGAGCTATCAATTGGCGCGACAGGTAGGTGATCGGGTCATTGTTTATCCGGTCAAAGGCTATTCCATTACCGTCAATTTACAGGATGAACAGAGCCAAAAGCAGGCACCTTGGGTCAGTCTGTTAGATGAAAGTGCCAAAATTGTGACCTCACGTTTAGGCACAGATCGGCTGCGGATTGCCGGAACGGCCGAATTTAATGGTTATAATCGCGATATTCGCCATGACCGGATTCAGCCACTGGTGCGCTGGGTGCAGCGGAATTTTGATATTTCAACCGAAAGCGTGGTGCCGTGGGCAGGTTTACGTCCGATGATGCCAAATATGATGCCGGTGATTCGGCAGGGCCAGCATCCACGGGTATTTTATAATACTGGCCATGGGCATCTGGGCTGGACCTTATCTGCGGCGACAGCATTGATGATTAGTCAGGAAATTGCGCAGCATTATCCGGTGACCGGGTAATGAGAACATTCAGTTAAGCTCTGTTTTAAAGTAACAGGGCTTTAGGAGAGATGCTGATCATCTGCCGGGTTCTGGCAAAATAAATCCATCAAAATGAAGCAAATCGCTGTCAATTCAACGGACTATTTGGCTTATACTCAGGCTTTAAATAAAATATCTTTTTGCTTTAAGATTTTGAACTGCCATTAAAAAAATGGATTGAGATGCTGCCGTCCTGGGCAGACCGCGATATGTATGGATAAACGATGGCAAATATAATTCTGGTTGCGCTATTTCCTTTAATCTTTCTGATTGCGTTGGGCTATGTACTCAAGCGCTTTAGGTTTTTAGAAGATAAATTCTGGCACGGTGCAGAAAAGCTCAACTACTATCTGCTGTTCCCGGTGATGCTGTTTTTGGGCCTGGCGCATGCTGAAATTCAGGCCAGCGAAATTCGCCACATGATGCTGGGAGCGGGTCTGACCCTGCTGATTGCGGTTTGTCTGTTATATATCCTCAAGGCGCTGTATGGCACTGCAGCGGCACGTTTTGGCGTGTATATGCAGGGCATGGTGCGTTTTAATACCTATATCGGTCTGGCGCTGTCGGCGTCTTTGTTTTATCAGCAGGGTATGGCGCTGTTTGCTATTCTGCTGGTGTTTTGCATTCCTCTGGTCAATGTGCTTTCGGTTTTGGCCCTGACCAATTCAGAAGGGATGCGCTTGCAATCCATCCTGTTATCATTATTGAAAAATCCCTTAATTTTAGGCTGTATTGCAGGCGGGGTGTTTAATCTGCTGAATTTACGCTTATGGATTGGCTTTGAAAATTATTTAAAACAGATTGCCATTTCCAGTTTGCCATTGGGCTTGATGTGTATTGGTGCAGCATTACAGTTTCAGGGGCTGCGTAAAGATCTGCGGACCTTGTTATTAAACACTTTTGGACGCTTGCTGTTGATGCCGATGATTGCGTTGGCGACCTGTCTGGCATTGAATCTGCCGGCCCTACATACCCAGATTCTGGTGATGTTTTTTGCCTTACCGACGGCCTCATCGGCTTATATTCTGACCAAAGTTTTGGGGGGAGATAGCCAGCTGATGGCTAGTGTGATTAGCCTGCAGACTGTGTGTGCGGCGTTCAGTTTACCATTGATTTTGTGGTGGGTGATGTAAAGCGCTGTCAGGTTTTAATCATACAGACGATAAATACCGCTAAAACGCTCGCAGCCTTTTTGTTCAGTACGCACGGCTAAATAAGCCTTCTGGAAGTCGAGCTGGTAATTGCAGTCATGTTCATTGTCAATAATATGCTGCTTTTGCTGCGGTGAGGTATAAGCCAGTAAGGAAATGGTTTGGGTATCTAGCTTGTTGTTTGGACTGCGATAGGCCACACCTTCAATTTTAATACTGTCTTTATTCAGTTGATGAATCTGCAAATGTACCGGTTGCTTGGCCAGTTGTCCCTGTTCAAATTTCAGATAATGCTGGGTCATGCTCTGGTTCATCGAGCTAAAGAAATTTAACTGATCCAGACGCGCTTCAAACTGTTGTTTAAAACACTCGGTGGTTTTACACTGCTGCGCACGTTTAAACCAGAGCTGATGGGTATCTTGCAGAATACGCAGCGGGGCATCGGTCACCAGAAAAGCTGTCAGAAACTGATCATTGAGCTGCTCACGAATCTCCTGTAAATCGGCATGGCAGATTTTATTGAAAGCAGGCGTGTTGGCCTGCTCGCAATTGATTTTCTGTGCATGCGACAGCGGGGTGCCCGCGGCGCCCAAAAACAACAGGGTTCCAATGATTTTTATAAGATTCATCTCGGTTTTCAACAGCATGATCGCTTATACTTTCATTAGCTTGCGTAAGCTAACTATAGCGAAAGAGAAACTGTGAATACAAGATTTCAATCGTTTATTTCTGAAGGAGTTGAATATGGTTGCACAAATACGAATTGGGCAGGGAATAGACGTACATGCCTTTGAAGAAGGCGATTTTGTGACATTGGCTGGGGTTAAAATTCCACATACCCATGCTCTGAAAGCCCACTCAGATGGGGATGTGATTTTACATGCGCTATGCGATGCCTTATTGGGTGCATTGGCACTGGGCGATATTGGACAGCATTTTCCCGACACCGATCCTGAATTTAAGGGCGCTGACAGCCGGGTGTTGCTGAAGCATGTTTATCAGCTGATTTTAGACCGCGGTTATCTATTGAATAATGCCGACATTACCGTGGCCTGTGAACGCCCGAAACTGGCTAAGCACAATCTGGAAATGCGCCAGAGTATTGCCGATGTGCTGGATGTGGATGTGACTCAAATCAGCATTAAAGCCACCACCACGGAAAAATTAGGCTTTACCGGCCGTCAGGAAGGAATTCTGGCTACAGCTACGGTGTTAATTTGTCACGCAAAGTGATCGGTTTTCATTAAGGAAATTTGCAGTTCCTGGGTTGCTTTACGGCCCTGAAGTTGTAAGGCAACAGCGTGAATCAGACCGGTCCAGGTTTCATTCGGTTCCCAGATCTGGTGCAACATTTCTTGCGCGGTTGGCATGTCCATATTCATATAATACTGACGATACAAATACATCAGGCTGCTGACATGCTGATTGGTGCCGCAGTGTAGCCAGACCATCTGATCCTGTACCAGATGATCAATCAGGTCTAAAACCAGCAGACATTGGGCGTCAGATGGGGTTTCCCAAGAGATGGGCAGTTGTACATAGTTCAGGCCCAGTTCCAGACAGATTTTATCTTCATTGGCTAGATGCTGCTCGGCATCACTCAGTGCGACATTGACCACAGTGGTAATGCCATATTCTTTAATCTGACGTAACTGTTCCGCATTCGGCTGGCCGGATGTGTACAGGTGTTCATGCACAAACTGAAAGTGATCAATTTGGCTTAAAGCGGTTTCAATTTCATTCATCAGATAAAATTTCCTGCAACTGAAATGGAAACGCCATCTTGACGATGGCGTTTTTGAGTCAGTTTTAGCGGCTGGCTAAAACCTCTTTCAATGCTTCATGCATCTCAAGCAGGGATTTTTCAGTGGTTTCCCAGTCGATGCATCCATCGGTAACAGACTTACCATACTCCAAATCGCAAAGATTTGCAGGAATATCTTGACGACCGCCTTTTAAATGACTTTCGACCATAATCCCGACAATTGATTTATTGCCATCTAAAATCTGTTCGGTGATGTTTTTTAAGACCAGTGGTTGCAGGTACGGGTCTTTGTTGGAGTTGGCATGACTGGTGTCAATCATGATTTTGGTGCTGACTTTGGCTTTAATTAAAGCTGCTTCTGCATCGGCGACTGAACCAGCATCATAGTTTGGCTTGCCATTACCACCACGCAATACCACGTGCGCATAGTTGTTACCGCTGGTACGAATTACCGACACCTGACCATGTTCGTTCAGCCCCAGGAAGCTGTGACCATGTTTTACAGACTGCATTGCGTTGGTCGCAACAGTTAAGCCGCCATCGGTACCATTTTTAAAGCCAACCGGTGAAGACAGGCCAGAAGACATTTCACGGTGAGTCTGGCTTTCTGTGGTACGCGCACCAATCGCTGACCAGGAAATCAGATCCTGATAATACTGTGGAGAGTTCGGGTCCAGTGCTTCAGTGGCACAAGGCAGACCTTTTTCATTCAGTTCCAGCAGCAGTTTACGGCCAATACGCAGACCTTTTTCAATATTGAAAGAGTCATTCATGTCCGGGTCGTTAATCAGACCTTTCCAGCCCACGGTCGTACGCGGTTTTTCAAAGTACACCCGCATTACGATGTATAAGGTATCTTTTACTTTTTCGCTCAGCACTTTCAGGCGGTCTGCATAATCATGTGCTGCCACAGGATCATGAATCGAGCAAGGCCCAATGACCACAAACAGACGTTTGTCTTTACCATCAAGAATATTGCGGATGGTTTCACGACCTTTCAGTACGGTGTAATAAGCAGAGTCAGTCAGTGGAAGTTCTGCTTTGAGTTCAGCAGGAGTCACAAGTGGCTGGATGCTTTTAATATTCACATCATCGATATCTGAAGGTGTAATAGGGTTAGACTGTAAAGTGTTCATTGCCGTCACTGGTTTAATCGTATACAAGATTGTTTAATAGCCTGAATATAACACGAATATAGCAGCCTATTGTTATAAAAAAGATCAATAGATTATTGAAAAAAAAGTGATGAATCGCAGAGATAAATTAAACTGGCGATGTTTTTTCAGCGCTCACCACCATCGCCGCTTCAACTGGTTGTGCCGGTTTGGATTTGACCGGGTTCAGCATAAAGTTCACTCCAAGCGCAAACAGGGTAATGCCCAGCACTTTACGGATAATTTTTTCAGGTAAACGTGAACTGACTAAAGTACCGACCACAATTGCTGGAATAGAACCGACCAGTAACCACATCAGCAGCTCAAAATCGACATTGCCCGAGGTCATGTGCCCCATACCGGCGACAAAGGTCAGTAAGACTGCGTGGACGACATCGGAGCCGATAATGCGGATCATCGGCAAGTTCGGGAACATAAGCACCAGCGCCATAATGCCAAACGCACCTGCACCCACCGAAGATAGGGTGACGAACACACCCAGGACAATTCCCATCACCACAATCATCACACGTTTGTTGGTGGCCTTCAGGTCGACCTTTTCCAGGTCTTGGGTCATATCTGGCAATTCATGTTTGCGATATTTGTTGAAGAATTTTTCAATCTGGCTGCGGAAAATAATAGATATGCCGGTTAGGGTCAGCATAAAGCCCAAGACCATGGTCAGCACAGCTTTATAATGCGTGGACTGGCTTAAATAGTTGTCGAGTACCCAATGCGTTGCAAAAGACGCCGGGATACTGCCGACAGACAGCCAGATCACAATTGGCCAGACGATATTCATTTTTTTGGCATGGACTAGTGAACCACAGAATTTGGAAATTGCGGCATAGAGCAGATCGGTACCAATGGCAATGTGCGGTTCAATCTTAAACAGGCTGATTAAAATCGGGGTCATTAACGAACCACCGCCTACACCGGTCACACCTACACAGAAGCCAACCAAAACACCTGCCAAAATAAACTCAACTGCACCAAACATGGGGATATGCCATACATCAAAAAACGTGCTTATCTTATGACTTTCGGATATAAGTCGTTGGCATGATTAATGATTTGCTTATTCTAAAAAATGCTAAAGATGAGAAAAAGATCAACATTTATAGTGAAACAGCGTGGAGTAGATCTATCTGAAATCTGCTGGATTTAAAGCTGAAAAAAAGGGGATTTTTTAGTAAAAAGATCAGGATGTGCAGGGCCGAATAGACGGATTTTGTGATGACAGCGCAGCAAAATGGAAAGATAAAAAGATTAAAAATAGCAGGAAATTTCACTTTAAAATTATTATTTGTGTATTCAGTGTCATTACATAGGGATGACATGTGTTGGGGTTTTGGATTTTATTTGATCAATCTTTCAGCATGATAAAAAGCAGTTAATGGTCATGAAACTGCAAGTCAGGTGGAATAGAGTGAGATAAAGCGGTGAAAGCGTGATAAATGAATGGGCCCAGCACAGCATCATCAATCAAACCTGATAGTCATGCTGTATAAAAACAAAGCAGTTAAAATATAGAAAAACCTGAATTTTTTCTCAGCTCAGGACAAACAGTCGTTACAGTCACTTCAAGCAGAATATGTTAAAATTCCACGCAGCAATTGAAGGAGCAAGGTCTTGCAAAAACGAAAACTGAAAATAGGCATTGTGGTGGGAGAAGTTTCTGGGGATACCTTGGGTGCCAGACTGATCCGCCGTTTTCGTGAGCAAGGCATTGAGGCTGAATTTGAAGGTATTGGCGGCCCGCAAATGATTGCTGAAGGCTTTAAAAGCTATTATCCGATGGATATTTTGTCGGTCATGGGCATTGTTGAAGTCTTAAAAGACATTAAAAAGCTGTTTGCCGTGCGTGATGGACTGGTTGAACAGTGGAGCAAGGAGCCGGTCGATGTTTTTATTGGGATTGATGCGCCGGATTTTAACCTGCGTTTATCGAAAAGCCTGAAGCAGAAAAGTCCAAGCATTAAAACCGTGCAGTATGTCAGTCCTTCGGTCTGGGCATGGCGTCAGGGCCGTGTCCACGGCATTAAAGCCAATATTGATCTGGTGCTGTGTTTATTTCCATTTGAAAAAGCCTTTTATCAAAAATGGCAGGTTCCGGCTGCCTTTGTCGGGCATCCATTAGCGAGTCAGTTGCCTGTCGATAATAATCTGGCCGATGCTAAACTGGAACTGGGGCTGGAAGCTTCGCAAAAGCATATTGCCTTATTGCCCGGTAGTCGTCGTGGTGAAATTGAGCGTTTAGGGCCATTGGTTCTGGCAGCCGCTGAAATTCTGGCTGCCAAATATCAAAACTATCACTTCTTAATTCCCGCCATTAACGATGCGCGTAAACAGCAGATTGAAAGTTTATTACAGCATTGTGCTGCTGATCTGAGATCACGGGTTAGTCTGCTGGAAAATACCGATACAGAATCAAAAATTGGCCGTCAGGTCATGAATGCAGCGGATATTGTTGCGCTGGCTTCAGGTACTGCAACGTTGGAAGCGATGTTATTGCATCGTCCAATGGTGACTTTTTATAAGCTCAACCGGATTACCTACTGGATTGCCAAACTGCTGGTTAAAATTCCGTATTACTCGCTACCGAATATTATTGCCGGCAAAAAAGTCATTGAAGAGCTGATTCAAGAAGAGGCTACACCAGAGCGTCTGGCGCATGAAATTGAAAAGCTGATGCATATTGAAGCTGCACAAATTCAGGTGATGCAGCATCGTACCATGCATAAACAGCTGCTATCCGGCAATTGTGAAGACCCGGTAGCGGCGATTCTGGCTATTTTATAAGAGCCTGCTGAAACTGCTGCCGGTACTGGCTTGGGGTCAGGGCAAACTGTTTTTTAAAAGTCTGGCTAAAGGCGGTTTCAGAAGAATAGCCAACTTTATAGGCAATTTGCTGGATTGAGAGCTGGCCATGACGTAAATATTGAGCCGCCAGTCTTAAGCGATGTTGCTGTAAATAGGCCAGTGGCGATTCACCAACAATCTGGGCAAACAGATTGGCAAATTTTGAGCGCGACATGCAGCATTGTTCGGCCAGGGTTTCGACGGTCCAGCTTTTTTCCGGTTGTCCATGAATGGCGGTTAAAGCATTGGACAGTTCCGGATGGGTCAGGGCACTGAGCCAGTTATTAGAATCATTCAGCTGGGCAATATAATCACGCACACATTCAATAAATAAAATACTGATCAGATGATCAAGAATTTTATCGCGGCCGGGCCGGATCTGATGGCTTTCTACTGCCAGAAACTGTAAGCCAATTTGCAACCATTCCGGCGCAGTGCTGCTCATAATATGATGAATATGCATATAGTCCGGCAAGGCATTTAACAGCGGCTTGGCCATAATGCTGTCCATTGTGCCGTGCATGGCTAAAATAAATGATTTTTCACCGGATGCTTCACCAAACTCGATGGTCTGCTGGCGTTTCTGCTGAAACAGGTCACTAATATCCAGGGCATCTAGCCACTCCAGTTGCGTGCTACTTTTGCCAACATGGCTACCGCCGGAAGGAATCAGCACAATATCACCGGCCTGCGCATAGACCTGACGCTGGGTCGATAATTCCAGATATAATTCACCACTTAGTACCACATAGGCAATAATGGCGCTGTGATCCTGATATTGAAATGCCCAGTTTCCCTGTGGATTCAAATAGATAAATTCAGATTTGTTGAGATGAATATCATCAAAAATTTTACTTAAAGCATCCATACCGGGTTGATATCTTCTTATTTCAAGCTTAGCTATTTGGTCATTAAGCCTGAATTTATCGTGTGATGAAAGGCCAATTTCAGGCAATGTGGGCCAAAGACGTTTACATAGCTTTTTTGGACGTTTGCAACTGTTCTCTGTGGCTTGTTTGCTGAAATATATAGATAAGTTAAGCAGGATGGAAGTGCAGGCAATGAATGCTCCGCTACAGCTCACAGAACAACAACAGCAATTTTTACTTGGAAAATCCGGTCTGGCTTTAGATAAAAAACGTTATTTATGGCTGATTAGCCCATTTTTACCGGTTTTGGGTATTGGGATTCTGGCCGGTTACCAGTTTGCACCGAAACCATTTAAAACTGTATTTGCCCTAGGTGGACCACTGTTAATTCATGTGATTATTCCCAGCATTGATACTCTGGTTGGTAAAGATGAGCACAATCCAAGCCCGGAAGAGGTCAAGCTCTTGGAGCAGGACCCGTATTATTCCCGTCTGGTAAAAAGTTTTATTCCTTTGCAGTATATCGCCAATATTTATGCGGCCTATCTGGTCTCACGTAAAGAGACTTCGCTGCTGGATAAAATTTTTCTGGGTGCGTCGATGGGACTGGTTAATGGGGTGGCGATTAATACTGCACATGAACTGAGCCATAAATCCTCCAAACTGGAGCATTATCTGTCGCATCTGGCACTGGTACCATCGGGTTATAACCATTTCCGGATTGAACATCCGTATGGGCATCATAAACGCGCTGCAACTCCAGAAGATCCGGCGTCTTCCCGTATGGGCGAAACCTTTTATGAATTCTGGCCACGTACGGTGAAAGGCTCGTTTAAATCGGCAATTGAAATTGAAACCCAGCGTTTAAAACGCAAAGGCAAGAATTTCTGGTCCAAAGACAATGAATTGCTACAAGGTTGGGGCATGAGTGCGCTATTTCATGCCGGAATGCTGGCCAGCTTTGGGAAAGGCATTGTGCCGTATTTAAGCACGCAGGCCTTTTATGCCATCAGCCTGTTTGAACTGGTCAATTATATTGAGCATTATGGCTTGCTTCGACAAAAAGATGCGCAGGGCAAATATGAGCGTACCCAGCCGGAACATAGCTGGAACAACAATAATATTGTCACCAATCTGTTTTTATATCAGTTACAGCGTCATTCCGATCATCATGCCTATCCGACCCGTCCATTTCAGGCCTTGCGACATTTTGATGAAGCGCCTGAATTGCCAAGCGGTTATGCCAGTATGTTGCTGCCGGCGCTGATTCCACCGCTATGGTTTAAAATGATGGATAAACGCGTGTTCAAGCATTATAAAGGTGATTTAAACAAAGCCAATATCCAGCCGAAACGCCGTTTAAGCCTATTTAAAAAGTTCGGCCTGAAGGCAGATTAAGTATAGAAAAATCCATTCGACTGTTTTAGTCAGCCCTATGGTGAGTAGGGCTTTTTTGTACGCAGGCGGTTGATGTTACCCAGATTCATGTTCATTTAACGCTCTTTTCCATCCAGATTTCACAGGCATGACTATGACCGGTCTGGCCTTGTGGGGCAGACAAATGTACAAAACCGAGCTTTTCATAGAGTTTCACTGCCTGCCACAGTGATGCTGTGGTTTCCAGATAGCAGGACTGAAAACCGGCCTGCTGGGCAAAGTCAAAAGCGTGTTCCAGAATCTGTTTGGCAAATCCGTAGCCACGTACTGCTGGCAGAAAATACATTTTCTGGATTTCCAGGCGGCTTGGATCACCCTGCAAAGGCGCAGCACCGCCACCACCAAAAATGTCGCCTTGATTATTGGTAACGACCCAATACTGTGTGTGTGGCTGTGAATACACCGCATATAAATCATCGACCGCAGCATCGGCCACGGCAAAACCGGATTCCGGCGCCAGTCCAAATTCTTTGGAAACCTCACGAATAATACGGGCCAGTGCAGGATTATCTTGGGCTTGAATCGGGCGTAAAAAATACATAAGCGCAGTGCTAAAAGATAAAGAGATGAATTTTATCACTAAATATTCATCTCTTGAGCAGATTTGAGACACATCTATTGGACTTTAAATGTCGCTTGATGCTGTACTCGGTATCTTATTTAAGTTCACTGGAACTTTTGCCCAGTTCACGTCGGGCAATAATCAGTTGCTGAATTTGCTGGGTGCCTTCAAAAATATCCAGGATTTTGGAATCGCGCGCCCATTTTTCCAGCAGTTCATCTTCGTTATAGCCCACAGCGGCGGCCAGTTCTACACACTTCAGGGTAATTTCATTCCCGACACGGCCAGCTTTGGCTTTGGCAATTGAGGCTTCTTTGGAATTAGGCTGCTTGTTATCGGCCATCCAGGCAGCTTTAAGCATTAATAAACGCGCTGCTTCCCATTCGGCTTCCATCCGATAAATCTGCGCGGCTATCTGGGAGCTGTGTAAATAGGTGGTCTGATAATGCTCATCCAGCTCGTGTTTAAAAATCTGCTTGATCCGTTCCAGGGATGCTTTGGCACAGCCAATGGCCATGGCCGCGACCAAAGGACGGGTGTTGTCAAAGGTTTCCATCACCCCGGCAAAGCCTTTGGAGACATCAATCTCGGCATTGCCAAGCAGGTTGCTGGCTGGCACCCGGCAATCGACAAAGCTGATGGCTGCAGTATCGGAGGCTTTAATCCCGAGTTTATGCTCCAATCGCTCTACGGTCATGCCGGGCGTGCCTTTCGGCACCACAAAAGACTTGATGGCAGCACGGCCGAGCTTTTTATCCAGCGTGGCCCAGACCACCACGGCATCGGCGCGTTCACCCGAGGTCACAAAGATTTTCTCGCCATTCAGGATATAATCATCGCCATTTGCGACCGCTGTGGTGCGAATTGCCGCTGAATCGGAGCCGCAGCCGGGTTCGGTAATGGCCATGGCGGCCCAGGTGCCGTGAAAACGCTGTAACTGCTCGTCATTGGCCACCGCAGCAATGGCGGAGTTCCCCAGACCCTGACGCGGCATACTCAGCAGCAGGCCGGTATCGCCATAACACATTTCGACAATACTTAAAGCGGTGGACATATTGACGCCATTTTTATTGCCACTGGCGGTATCGCCACGTTTATTCACCGCAGCGCCGGCGTTCATGCCATCGCCACCTGCATTCATGCCATCGACCACTGAGGCCAGCATATCCAGTTCTTTCGGGTAGGCATGTTCCGCCTTATCATATTTACGTGAAATTGGACGCAGGACATTCAGGGCAACCTCATGTGCCTGATCAATCAGCAGTTTAAATTTTTTCGGGTTCTGTAAATTCATGGGCTGTTCCTTATTTTTATGGTTATTTAGGCATGCAGGCCAGACTGGACAATCGCGGTCGCGCGCAGATCACGATACCAGCGCTCGACCGGATGTTCTTTGGTAAAGCCGTGACCGCCCAGAATCTGCACGCCATTTGTGCCAATTTGCATGGATTTTTCTGCACATAACAAGCGTGCCAGATAGGCTTCCCGATGAAAGTCCTGTCCAGCTTCGGCCAGACTGGCAGCATTCAGCACTAGCATGCGCATCGCATCAATTTCAATCGCCATATCGGCAATCATAAAAGCCACACTTTGACGATGTGAGATGGGCTCGCCAAAGGCCTTGCGCTGGTTGGCATAGTCAATACAATAGGCTTTCACGGCTTCGCAGCACCCAACCGCCATGGCACACCAGACTAAATTACCCAAATCAATAAAAGCACTATAGTCAAAATCATCATCGCCCAGACGTTCGGCTGGGGTATGCTGAAAACTGAGGGTGACTGTTTCTGTGGCCTTCAGCCCCATTGCCGGGCTTTTTTGTGCACGAATGCTGCTGTCGCGTTTCACCACAAATACTTCTGGCTGGCCATTGAATTCAGCACTTACCAGATACAAGTCCGCCGTTTCACCCAGCATTACCAGAGTTTTTTCACCCTGAATCCAGTACTGGCCCTGGCTAAAAGTGGCTTGTGTATTTAAACGCAGCGGATCAAAAGCCGGTGTAGCTTCCTGCACGGCAAAGCTGGCGCGCAGTTCCGAATCTTCTGCAAAACTGGTCAGATAACGTGACTGGATGCTTTCAGAACCCCAGCGGGTCAGGGCATTGATTACCCCAAAGGTCGACAATAAACCTGCGGTCAGGCTGAAATCACCCCGGGCCAAATGCTCGGCCATCAGAATATTAGTGACAATATTCTGCTCGCTGGCCACGCCACCCAAAGCCTCCGGCAGTGCATAATCATTCAGGCCCAAATCCTGACTGTGTCGCCATAACACTTCGGGAAACTGTTCCAGATGATCCGCCTGATGCGCCAGTGGATAAAGCACCTCTGTGGCAAACTGCTGCATGGTATCTACCGTCATTTGCTGTTCTTCGCTCAGGCTTAAATCAAACAGGGATTTTTGCTGATGGGGTAAACGCTGTCTGGGTACATCATCGTGCTTTTGAAAAGCTTTCTGGGTCACGCTTAAGGTTTTAAAGCCGGCTTTGGCACCCTGATATAAAGATTTTTCTACAAATTTACGCAGTTTGAGCTGGTCTAAAACCTCGCTGCTGGCAAGCCGAGTGAGCAGCGACAGTCCAAATCCTTGGGCCTTGTTTACCATATTGGTCATTGTTGTTGTTCCATCATGCGGGTGATTATTTTTATGCTGACACGCGGCCGTTTAAAAAACCATGTCAGAACTGACATACTCAATTGTCAAAGATAAACGGTTGTTGCAAGATGAAACAGGAATCTAAATAGTTGCTTCTGTTTATATTTTTAATTTTTGGAAAGAGCGGGGAAGGGAGAGGATTGACCCGAATGACATTAGCTGCATTCGGGTCGGGTGTGGCTTTACTGGAATTTTTTGATCATGTCGCGCACATTGGTTTTGGCATCAATCACGGTCATAAAGGTATAAGCCCCAATAAATTTACGGCTAATAAACATAAACTCTTTCGGCGGAACACTGAAATAACGTGAAGCCATGGATTTAGAGGCCTGTTGCATCACCCGGCTATGCAGCTGGCTTTTTTTCCAGTCATAACGATGCTGATCATCCATCACACCGGCTGGTAAATCCGGGTTGTTTTCAGGACTGCTAAAGGCTTCGGTGGCCAGTAAAAAGACTTTGGCCATATCCGGCTTAATGCTTTGCGGAATGGAGTCAAAAAACTCATAACCGGTCATGGCTTTCACCATCATCTCCGCGTCATGCTGATAGCCGGCCTGAATCAGGTTACGTGCGACCGAGAGCAGGTTGTCATCAAACTGGCGAATGGCACCGAAATCCAGCAGCACAATTTTATCCTGTACATCTGCTCCATTGCCCAGACGTACTAGATAGTTACCGAAGTTTGGGTCGGTCTGCATTTCGCCCCATTCAAAAATTTCCCGCACTGCCACTTCTAAAGAGGCTTCACCAAGCAGGTTACGACGTTCTTGTGGTAAAGACAGCATCACCGGACTGTTGATTGGTACGCCACGTTCAAAGGTCATGCACAGCACCTGATCGGTACAGTAATCTTCAATAATGGTTGGAACGATATAGCGCGGGTCCTGCTTTAAACGCTCGGCAAAACGGCGTGTGGTGGCTGCCTCAATCCGATAATTGACCTCGCGGTGCATCATTTCGCGGACTTCATCAAACCACTGATCAAATTCGCGGGTTTGCGGCACCATGCGGGTCAGTTTCAGCATGTTTTTAAACAGACTCATATCCGAATCAATGGCATCGGCCACACCCGGATACTGGATTTTTAATACCAGTTCCATACCATCAGATTTACGGGTGGCGCGGTGTACCTGAGCCAAAGAGGCGGTACCTAAAGGCTCATGGTCAATGGTGAGATCATTAAGTTTGGAACCTAACTGGTCCTGTAACTGGGTTTTAATCGCAGGCCAGGCCAGGGCAACAGTCTGGTTATTCAGGGTATTCAGGGCTTGGGTGATTTCTTCAGGCAGGAAATGTTCGCCGTAAAGCGCCATCATCTGGCCAATTTTAACGATAGAGCCTTTCAGTTTGCCAATTTCTGCGACCAGATAATCGGCCTGTTCTTTCATGGCTTTTTTGCGTTTCTTTTCTTTTTCTTCTTCACTGGAAAAGATTGAACCGGCGCTGGAGGCGGCCCAACGTGTCCCGGCCAGCAACGATGCCTTCGCGATCGATAAGCGTCGATCCATAGAGGAAGTTTTCAATTGTTTAAGCTTATCGTTCTGATCTGACATGTAAATTTAATCCTTCAATCAGCAATTCGCAGAAAGGTCATAGTTTAACGAATATTAACGGGTCTTAACGTATTAAAAAAGTTCAAGTTGCTGAATGTCGAGTTAAGTTTTGCATTCTCTATGAAATAGCCTAAGCAAAATCTATAAAGATGCAATTTCGCTCACTCACATCCGGAATTTAATCTTGAGGGTACTTTTTTGTTGCAGCATCTGCTTGTTTTCATCAATGTATTTTAAAATCAGGCTTTGTACCGATTCATGCAGAAAACCATGCGCATAGCCTTTGACAATAATAATGCTGGGCAGGTTAAAAAATAGATATTTGGCATCATCCAAAGTCGCATCCTGAAAAATGCCGCGTTCCACCAGCATTTGCTGTAAAAACTGTTTTTCCTGCAAGACACGCGGTGAATCGTTGTCATTCCAGTAGTTTTGACGCATGGCCAGCAGGTTATTGTGTTTGTAACTCATATCAACAGGTTCACGGGAGTCTCATAGTCAATATAAGGTCTATTTTTGCAGATTCAATCGCAAAATGGCAGGAAATTGTGAAGATCTGGAAATTTTATCCTGTTCATCGCTATAGGTTTTTTGCCTGAAGTTTAGTAATATGCTTTACATAAATTAAAACAAAGATAATCGCTGTGTTTGGCAGCAAGGGGAATATGATGCGTTTAGCATTCATCGGGGGAATAGTCTGGGCGCTGCTGGCAGGTTCGGCCTATGCGCAGGAAAGTTATTCAAATCAGTATATTCAATGTAGCAATCATGCCTATGGGCAAACATCAGTCTTGCAAAAATGTGTCAATAAAGAACTGAAACAGCAGCAAAAACGCTTAAAGAAAAGCTATAAGTCCTATTATCGGGCCAGTGGGGTGCATCAGGCCAATATTGCCCAGCAACATGCATTGTGGGAGCAGCGTTTAAAGCAGCAATGCTATCGGGGCATGAACGGTGATGTTGCCAAATTGCAGCAATCGCGTTGTACGCTGGCACAGGTGATTGATCAGGCCAATTATTATCAGAGCAAATTTATTGCCCGTTAATCCTGTACTTACCATTTCAGGGCTTTATTCCAAATCTGGCTAAGGCCGTGAAAGTTGAGATCAATTTATCAGATTGAAATCCGGCTTTTACGCACAGAGACATTATAAAAGCGCACAAAACAAGGTATCATAAGGCGTTTTAAAAAATTGACACTGGAGAGACCTTAGGTGGATCGACCGACTATTAGCCCTGAACATTTGCAGGAAGCTGCTGAAACATTAGTCACCATTCGTGATTTTATCCGTTTTGGTGTAACAGCATTACGTCAATATGATGCACATCTAGGTCAAGGTACAGAAGATTATTTTGCTGAAAGTTCCGCGCTGGTATTACAAACCCTGTCGCTGGACTGGAATGCCGATGCAGAAATTCTGGATGCCAAATTACTGCCGAGCGAAAAGCAGGAGTTTTTAAGTCTGCTGGAGCGTCGTATTAATGAACGCACGCCGACCTCTTATCTGCTCAATCTGGCCTATTTCTATGGCAAACCGTTTTATGTCGATGAGCGTGTGTTGATTCCACGTTCGCCAATAGCTGAACTTATTGAAAACTGTTTTGCGCCATATTGTCTGGATGAAAATGGCCAGATGGGTGAAGCCAATAATAACTTGCCAGCCAACCCAAATCCGCAAATGCCACGTCGTATTCTGGATATGTGTACCGGTTCAGGCTGTATCGCAATTGCATTGGCTTATGCTTTCCCGGATGCAGAAGTGGATGCGACCGATATTTCTAAAGATGCTTTAGAAGTTGCGGCCATTAACACCGAACATCACAACATGCAGTATCAGGTGGCGCTGCTTGAGTCGGATTTGTTCTCTAAAATTCCAGCAGAAAATCAGTATGATCTGATTGTATCGAATCCACCGTATGTCGATGCCGAAGACATGGCCGACCTGCCAGATGAATTCCGTCATGAGCCAGAGCTGGCGTTGGCTGCCGGTCAGGATGGTCTGGACTTGGTGCGTAAAATGCTGGCCCAAGCCGCAGACTATTTAACCGAAGATGGTCTGATTGTGATTGAAGTCGGTAACTCTGAATGGGCCATGAAACAGAACTTTAATACCGTCGATTTCCACTGGCTACAATTCCAGAAAGGTGGTTCAGGCATTTTTGCCCTAACTGCAGCACAGTGCCGTCAATACCGCGATTTATTCATTCAATCTGTTAATTCATAAAGGAGTCGTTGCACATGGCAGGTAATAGTATTGGACAACTCTTCCGTGTCACGACTTGTGGTGAATCGCATGGTGTAGGCCTGATGGCCATTGTTGATGGTGTACCGCCGGGCCTGGAACTGACAGAAGCCGATTTACAGCACGATTTGGACCGCCGTAAGCCGGGGACTTCCAAATTTGCAACCCAGCGTAAAGAGCCAGATCAGGTTGAAATTATTTCTGGGGTATTTGAGGGTAAAACCACCGGTACGCCAATTGGCTTGCTGATTCGCAATACCGACCAGAAATCCAAGGATTATGGCAACATTGCCCAGACTTTCCGTCCGGGTCATGCCGACTATACTTATACGCAAAAGTACGGTTTCCGTGATTATCGTGGTGGTGGTCGTTCCAGTGCCCGTGAAACTGCGATGCGTGTAGCTGCCGGTGCGATTGCCAAAAAATATCTGGCAGAAAAATTCGGGATTCTGATTCGTGGTCATGTGACCCAAATTGGTACAGAAAAAGCGGAAAAGCTGGACTGGAATGAAGTGCCGAATAACCCGTTTTTCTGTGGCGATGCCGATGCTGTGCCACGTTTTGAAGCGTTGGTGACTTCATTACGTGAACAAGGCACCAGCTGTGGCGCCAAACTGGAAATTCTGGCCGAAAAAGTGCCTGTGGGCTGGGGCGAGCCGGTATTTGACCGTTTAGATGCTGATATTGCCCATGCCATGATGTCGATTAACGCGGTTAAAGGCGTAGAAATTGGCGATGGTTTTGCCGTGGCGGAACAGTTCGGTCATGAAACCCGTGATGAACTGACCACACAAGGCTTCCTGGCCAATCATGCTGGCGGTATTTTGGGTGGTATTTCCAGTGGTCAAACCATTCGTGTGGCGATTGCGCTTAAACCAACGGCGTCTATTACCACACCGGGTAAAACCATTACCATTGACCGTGAAGATACCGATGTACTGACCAAAGGCCGTCACGATCCATGTGTGGGTGTGCGTGCTGCACCAATTGCGGAAGCGATGCTGGCGATTGTGCTGATGGATCATTTCTTACGTCACCGTGCACAAAATGCCGATGTGGTGGCGCCATTTGCACCGATTGAGCCTTAATTATTCCAGATTAAAGAAGCCGGACTGAATGTCCGGCTTTTTTTATGGCGATAGGTTGTATCCGTTTGAAATTTCCTAAGAAAATACCACGATCAATGAGATAAATACAGAAGTTGATTGAGCTTGAATCTAAATATTAGTTGCTTTATCACCACCTTAAATTAAGCATCCACATAGACATCAATTCAGATATAAATAAAAAGCGGGGTTGGATAAAAATAGATTTTAATTTTTAAAAGAGATCGGGCTGATCTTTTTTAAAGGATGTGGGAAATCATCTTGTGATGAAATTGTGCTGATCCCATTTTGTATCAGAATGGATCTCCCAGAAATTAAAAAGCTCCCCGAAGGGAGCTTGTTTCATCAAGAAAAGAACCAGGTGTAATAGCCCCAGATCATTAATGGCCAGGCCACAAATGGACTAAACAGCCATTTCCACAGCCAGAAACGTGGGACAAAACCAACACCATGGATAAATCCGCCGGAAATGCCAATCATGATGTACATCATGGCACTGTGGCTGTAATTGCCATCGGCATCCAACATGGCAGCTGGATGAAGTAATAACACGGCTGCCAATGGAAAGGCCAATAAGCAAGAAATGACCATCGCAAGTTTATTCGGTTTTTTTTCGATTACTGGAGTTTCCATTACAACCTCTGTCATGACTTATTCCTCATCCAGGTCTTGATGATGCTCGATATAGAGCGCACTCAGTACACCTGCAAAACAGGCCATCAAAATACCGAGAATCCAAGCAAAATACCACATAATCTTTACTCCTTTAGAGCATAGCCTTAGTACAGGCTATGCGAATTCTCTTTGATGTGTTTGTTGGTAATCACGCCCCACATCTTGTAGTAACACCAGGTGGTGTACAGCAAAATGATTGGCACAAAAATACAGGCTGCAACAGTCATTACCGTTAAAGTATTTTGACTAGATACCGCATCCCACATGGTCAAGCTAGATACAGGATCTATGCTCGATGGCATCAGGAATGGGAACAGGGCAAAACCTGCAGTCAGAATCGCACCTGTTACTGCCAGTGCAGAACCAGTGAAGCTTAAACCTGCTTTACCTTTAGAGGCTGCCAGAATCACAATGATACCGCCTAGAATACCCATAATTGGCGCAATCATGGTGATCGGGTAAGCCGAGTAGTTGTTCATCCAGCCCGGGTTGGCATTAGTCATCACTTCTTTGGCTAACGGGTTTGCAGCGCTACCGGTGTCATATGGTGTAACCAGGGTATAACCTTGGATGCCACCGAAGTATAACCATGCACCTGCCAGCAGGAAGCAGACCAGGAACACGATACCGCTGATTTTGGTGGCTTTGGCAGAACGCTCGCGTAAAGCACCATCGGTACGTAACATTAACCATGCACCACCATGCGCACACAGCATGGCCAGACTCACGATACCGCAGACCAAAGCAAACGGGTTAAGCAGGGCAAAGAAGCTGCCGGTGTAGTTGGATCGTACAGTCTCATCCAGTTCAAAAGGTACACCTAAGAACATGTTACCGAACGCTACGCCAAATACCAGCGCAGGTACTGCACCACCGATACATAGACCCCAGTCCCAGGCAGTACGCCATTTAGTGTTTTCCAGCTTGGAGCGGTAGTCAAAGCCGACCGGACGCAGGAATAGCGCAAACAGGACTAAAAGCAGCGCCCAGTACATGCCCGAGAAGGCAGTTGCATACACCATTGGCCATGCAGCAAATAGTGCACCACCAGCAGTAATGAACCAGACCTGGTTACCGTCCCAGTGTGGGGCAATCGTATTGATTGCCGCACGACGTTCTTCATCATTTTTTCCAACGAATGGCATGATCGCCATAGAGCCCATATCGAAACCATCGGTGAGGGCGAAACCGATGAGCAGTACGCCCACCAGTACCCACCAGATGATTTTGAGTAATTCATATTCGATCATGCTTGAGTCTCCTCAGATGCTTTTTTGGCAGCTTCCAATTTTTCGAAATGGTATTTGCCGGTATGTAACGAGCTTGGACCAAGACGAGAGAATTTAATCATCAGGTACATTTCAATGATCAGCAGTACGGTATAGAACGATGCTAATGCAATGATTGAACCCCATACATCGCCAGTACTTAAGCTAGATGCAGAGAGATATGTTGGTAGAACTTCACCAATAGTCCAAGGTTGACGACCTACTTCAGCCACATACCAGCCAGTTTGCGCAGCAATCCATGGCAATGGTAGGGCAATCAGGGCGAATTTTAATAACCAAGGTTTGTTTTCTGCATTACGTTTTGCTACAGCCAGTGTTGCCAGAACGAACAGGAGTAGCATTAAGAAGCCAGAAGCCACCATGGCACGGAAGGCCCAGAACAAGCTTGGAACGTGTGGAATAGTGTCTGCTGCAGCAAGTTTGATTTGCTCATCAGTCGCATCTACCACGTTAGGTGTATATTTTTTCAGTAACAGGCCATAACCCAGGTCTTTTTGAGATTCATCAAATGCCGCTTTGAGTTCTGGTGAGGTGTCACCTGCACGCAGTTGTTCAAGTTGCTGATAAGCCACCATACCGTTACGGATACGCACTTCATGCTGGGCAATCAGGTCTTTGATCCCGGTCACTTCTTCAGTGGTTGAACGTGTTGCAATCAGACCCATCACATACGGAATTTTAATCGCATAATCGGTGGTCTGGGTTTCCTGATTTGGAATACCAAACAGAGTAAATGCAGCCGGTGCCGGGTGAGTTTCCCATTCCGCTTCAATTGCAGCCAGTTTGGTTTTTTGGACATCGCCCAGTTCATAACCAGATTCATCACCCAGTAAGATTACAGACAGGGTAGATGCCAGACCGAAGATAGCCGCAATCGCGAACGAACGACGCGCAAATGGCAGGTCACGTTTTTTCAGCAGGTAGTAGCTCGAAATCGCCAGAACGAAAATCGCACCTGTAACATAACCGGCAGAAACGGTATGGACGAATTTAACCTGTGCCACCGGGTTGAAAATTAGCGCACCGAAATCAATCATTTCCATACGCATGGTTTCATAGTTAAACGCAGAACCGACCGGGTTTTGCATCCAGCCGTTAGCCACCAGAATCCACAGCGCCGACATGTTTGAGCCCAAGGCCACCAGCCAGGTTACACACAAGTGTTGTACCTTGGACAGACGATCCCAGCCGAAGAAGAACAGACCAATAAAGGTCGATTCAAGGAAGAAAGCCATCAAGCCTTCAATGGCCAGCGGAGCACCAAAAATATCACCCACGTAGTGCGAGTAATACGCCCAGTTTGTACCGAACTGGAACTCCATGGTCAGGCCGGTAGTTACCCCTAAAGCAAAGTTAATACCGAACAGTTTTCCCCAGAATTTGGTCATGTCCTTATAAATTTCTTTGCCGGAAATCACATAGGTGGTTTCCATAATGGCCAGAATAAAAGCAAGACCAAGTGTCAGTGGAACAAAAATAAAATGATACATCGCGGTCATTGCGAACTGGAACCGCGAGAGATCGACCACGCTTTCAGAAATCATCAACGTGTCTCCTTGATTTGGGAAGGATTGCTGGCAATACGCTCAGCAACTTGAGAGTCAAAATTTTCAGGAATGGTAGGGGCATCGAACCAGATATTTTTAATCGCCATTAAAATAACAACCTTAATTATTAAAATGGCTGCTATTTCTCGGGTTACACGACGGTTCAAATCTTTCGGGACTAAGCTCATAGAAACAAGCCTGTTTTTAAACTGTGTCTTATATTATTAAACAAAATAATACAAAAAATAAATAGCCTGCACAGTTAAAATAAAAATATATTGTTTATGTATTAAAATACAATAACTTATAAAAAGTTTTTTTAATTTTTAATCAAAAAAATTCCAGTTAAAAACCTGACTAAAACGCTTGTATTTATAATAATGATTATTCTGACTAAAATGGTGTGAATTAAAATTTAATTCTGACTAAAATAGTTATATTTGAAAATTTTGACGATTTTATTAAAAATTCCAGCTTTTAATTTTTAACTTTTATTCAATAGTTGGGTGTTAAAAAATGGCTGTAAGGCTTGGGGTGTAAGCATTTGCGCGGAAAACAATCAAGCACCAAAATGGAGCAATTTGTAGCAAATATGCACAATGAAGTGCGATAAAAGTGCAATAAGCAGCGACACGGAAAATTTCTTTTTTAGTCTTCAACGTGGAGGGCAGAGTGAACAATCACAACGAACAACCACAGCGATGGTCATAATGTGCAGAACAGCTGATCTTGAGGCCAAGAGAAAGTGAATCGAGCAGCTTAAACGGAAAGAACGAACGTACACGGCAAGGATGGAGGAAAAGCTGAGAGATACAGGGCGTTGTAGCTTTATCTTGGACAAAGTGAGGATGTGTCTCTGACTCGTGGCTGAAAGATGAGCGAGCTTAAATCAGCTGCTAGTTTCGCCATAGAACAGATTGTTCGAGGCGGAAATTTTCTTGGCAATGTAATAGGATTTTTTTTGCCGGATTAAAATCACTTGTGCCTGAAATTCCAGTTCACCAAATTCCGGCTCGACCTGCACGTAATGCAGCTGGCCGTATTCATCCCGAACCCGGGCCTGAGCCGAAAAACCGGGACGGGCGTTGCCACTGGAAATGGTGGCCAGGCGGCCCAGCAAATTGACATGCTGAATGGTTTTTTGCGGTTTAATCACCTGATCCAGACAGTGAATCATAAACACGGTAAAAAACAGGGCAATGATAAGCGCTGGTAAAATCAGATAATACGATGGAACAAAACTTTGCTGCTGCGAATAGAGCGCAAACTGCAGGAAATAGCCCGCCACACTAAAATTCAGGAGCAGAAACACGAAAATCAGCAGCTTGGAGAATTTAACATTGAGTAAGGGCGAGTCCAGCAGCCGCTGCGGAAACAGCTGCTTGAATATCGCGCTGGGCTTGAGATTAAAATAATGCCCCACAATTTCCGCCAGGCTGAGCAAGACAAGTGCAATCAGACTTAAATGAAAAGGAATTAAGTCGATGTCTAATACAAACTCAAGCATGGCGTAACCTGCAGATGGGGCTTAAAATTATTCTGTTAAGTAAATTCCGCCATCAGAATGCACGGTAATCTCTACTTTTTCAAGTGCTTGACCTTGGCATGGGCCAGAAATACATTCCCCGGTTTCAACCACAAACAGCGCACCGTGGGTCGAACATTCAATAAATTCCTGATCCCGGTCTAAAAACTGGTTTTCCAGAAATTCAAGCTCGACCTGTAAATGCGGGCACAGGTTCTGATAGGCATAGAACATGCCATCGCGCTGGGTAATAAAAATGGTATCGCCATCTGGAAGCTCGAACGAGCGTGCTTCACGTTCAGGGATATCTTCGGTCATGCAGATTTTATGCATTAGGCACATTCCTTGTTATAGCTCTGAAGAAGGGTTGCGTACTGTTCAACCTCTAGACGTGGACCAAATTGTGACACCACTTCACTGGAAATTAAAATGGCCAGCTCGGCAGCGGCTTTAAAGCCAAGGTTGGCATTCAAGGCATACAGGAACGCACCGGCAAAAGCATCACCCGCACCATTGGCATCAATGGCATGCACCTGACGGCCTGCAACGCTAAAGGTATGTTGACCATCAAAAATCATTGCGCCTTGTGCGCTCATTGTAATGACAACGTATTTGCTTTTTTGCTTCAGCTGTTCCAAAGCGGCTTCTGCCGTTTCGGTGCCGGTATACATCATGGCCTCCTGCTGGTTACAGAACAGCAGGTCCACGCCATCATCGAGTAATTCATCTAAACCTTGACGCGCATATTGCACCATTGCCGGGTCAGATAAGGTTAAGGCAATTTGGGTCTGGTGAGCTTTGGCAATTTCGCGCGCTTGTTTTACCGCCTGACGTGCGCTGTCCGAAGTCGATAAATAACCTTCGATATACAGCCATTTCGCGGTTTTTAAGGGTTCAAAATCAATTTGTGCATCGGTGAGTTCTGCAGTAATACCCAAATAGGTATGCATGGTGCGCTCAGAATCCGGGCTGACTAATACCATACAGGTTCCGGTTACGCCTTCACTGACCGATTTTGCGGTGGTGCGAATGCCCGCATCATTCAGGCCATTCAGGTAAATTTCACCCAAGTCATCATTGCCCACGCGGCAGGCATAAAAGGCAGAACCGCCCAATGCGCTAAAGGCAACTGTTGTATTTGCAGCCGAACCGCCTGAAGCTTGACCTTTATAGCTTTGCGTTTGCTGTAAGTTGTTGTATAAATTTGCTTGGGTTTCGCCATCGGTCAGCTGCATGGTGCCTTTTTGCAAATTTTGTTGAGTAAGGAAGTCATCAGAGACTTGAAATTCCTGGTCAATGAGTGCATTACCAATTGCAAAGAGGTCAACAGTTGCCATGTCGTTCAATCACATCAAAAAATAAATGCTAAGTTTACACCAATGCTCAGGATTGCTGTAGATTTGTGAATAAAATTCATTTTTTAGACGGTTTTATTCATTGAGGAAAGTTAGTAAAGCAGATCAGGATAGTGAAATGAATATCGAGATAAAAGAAGCGCAAGGATTACCAGAGCAAATTGTCGAGCTTGAAAAACAGGCATCGAAAGAGGGTTTTGCTTTTGTACAGCGTTTAATTGATGAGTATCAGAGTGCCAAGAATCGTTTCGATCAGCCTGGGGAATTTTTACTTTTTGCTTATGATCAGGACAAGCTGATTGCCTGTGGCGGCCTGAACCAGCAGTGGAATGATCAGGAAGTGGAACAGGGAATTGGCCGGGTGCGCCGTTTCTATGTATTGCCTGAATATCGTAAACATGGCGTGGGCAAGCTGTTATTGCAATACTTAGAGAAAAAGGCACGTCCTCATTTTTCGGCCCTATGTCTGGATACCGAAACCAAATCTGCGGCGCATTTTTACCAGAAGCAGAATTATGTCTATGTCGAAAACCATCCCAATTATAATTATTTTAAATATTTGGTTTAAACGGCAGCATGAGCTTCGGACTGGGGTTTGAAAATTGCCTGGGTTGCAAATTTCTATAATTTTAGTCGGGATTTAAGCGTGAATTATATCAAGAACTAAAGCTATAATGGCTTTAGTTTTTTTATTTTGATGATTAGGAGATCGCATGACTGTAGATGTCACTGAAACCATTTCTCAAACCGTTCATCCTGCGTTTCAGTTGGTACGTCAACACCATGTTGAAGCCTTAGACATTTTAGTGTCTGAATATAAGCATCGGGTTACCGGTGCGGTGCATTATCATTTGGCCACCAATCATGATGAAAATGTATTTCTGGTGGCATTTCGTACCCAGCCTATGGATTCCAAGGGCGAAGCGCATATTCTGGAACATACTGCACTGTGTGGCTCTGAAAAATTCCCGGTACGTGACCCGTTTTTCCTGATGATTCGCCGTTCATTAAACACCTTTATGAACGCCTTTACTGCAGCTGACTGGACAGCGTATCCATTTGCCACCCAAAACCAGAAAGATTTCCAGAACCTGCTGGAGGTGTATCTGGATGCAGCCTTTGCAGCCAACCTGAATCCACTGGATTTTGCCCAGGAAGGGATTCGTATCGAGCTGGAAAATGGTGAGCCTGTATATAAAGGCGTGGTCTTTAATGAAATGAAAGGCGCGATGAGTTCGCCTTCAGATCAGCTGTATCACCAGTTGGCACATCATTTGTTCCCGGAAACCACCTACCATTACAATTCCGGTGGTGACCCGAAAGATATTCCAGACTTAACTTACCAAGAGTTAGTGGATTTCTATAAATCCCATTATCACCCAAGTAATGCGGTATTTATGACTTTTGGTAATCAGTCAGCGTATGACTTGCAAGAACAGTTCCAGAGCTTGGCTTTAGCCAAGTTTGAACAGGGCGAAACCCTGTATTCAAAACCTGAGCGCCGTTTGGCTGCGCCAGTGACCGTAACTGAAAGCTATGCGGTCGATGCTGAAGATTTAAAAGACAAAACTTACCATGTTCTAAGCTGGTTATTGCCAGAAGCCAGTGATATTAAACTGCGTTTGGGCATGCGTCTGGTCGAAGGTGTGTTACTGGAAAACTCGGCTTCACCACTGCGTCATTATTTAGAAACCTGTGGTTATGCGCAATCAACCGGGCCATTTATGGGCGTGGATGATTCCAACTTTGAAATGACTTTCTTCTGTGCCATTCAAGGTTCTAATCCTGAGCATGCAGCAACCTTTAAAGAGGGCGTCTTCAAGGTACTGCAAGAAGTGGCGTCTAAACCGGTCGACAGCGATACCGTCAATGCTATTTTACACCAGATCGAGCTGCATCAGCGTGAAATTAACGGCGATGGTATGCCATACGGTTTAAGCCTGATTCTAAACGGCTTGAGCAGCGCGATTCACCATAGTGATCCGGTGCATGTCTGGGATGTTGACAGTGCCATTGAACAGGTTAAAGAAGAACTGAAAGATCCAATGTGGCTGTCTCAGTTGATTCAGCAGCACTTGATTGATAATCCGCATCGCGTCCAAATGACCCTGGTCCCAGATGCCAGCAAATCAGCCAAAGATGCCGAAGCTGAAAAAGCCCGTCTGGCTGAAATTGGTGCGCAGCTGACCGAAGCACAAAAAGCAGAAATTATCGCCCAGACCGAAGCGCTAAAAGTGCGTCAGGATACCCCGGATGATTTAAACCTGCTGCCAAAAGTCGGCCTCGAAGATGTGCCGGCAGAATTGCAAATTGTACAGGGGCAGCTACGTGAGATTATCTGCAACCGCATTGATACACCATTAAACCTGTATCATGCCGGTACCAACGGTATTTATTACCAGCAGGTCTTGGTGCGTATTCCCGATGAGATCGTGAAATCGCCTTATTTTAATCTGCTGTCGATTTTAATGGGTGAAGTCGGTGCCGGTGAATATGATTATCTGGAACTGCAACAGCTGCAAACTGCAGTGAGTGGCGGTCTGGGTATGGGGGCATCCTTACGCTCTAAGGTCGATGACAAAAACCGGATTAGTGCCTGGCTGACCTTAACCACCAAATCACTGGTAAATAATTTTGATGCTATCCGCCTACTAAAAATTGCCTTTGAGCAACTGCGTTTTGATGAAAAAGACCGGATTATCGAGCTATTACAGCAACGTAAAACGCGCTGGCAGTCCCGGGTATCGGGTGCAGGACATAGCTATGCCATGCAGGCCGCTTCACGTAACCACAGTGCTTTAGCGCTGCGTGATTATCATAATACTGGTCTGGGCGCATTGAACTGGTTAAGCGAGCTGGTCAGCAAAATTGAACAGGATGATGCTGCTTTTGATGCGCTGATGGATGAGCTTAAGCTGATTCACAGTATGTTGCTGCAAGCGCCAAAACAGTTCCTGCTGGTCTGTGAAGAGCCACAATCAGACCGTTTGATTGAAGAAATCCAGACCGTGTGGGACAAGCTGGCAATTGAACCGCACGAGGCAGCTTTAACTCAAGTGCCTGTTGAAAATAACAATGCAGATGAAGCCTGGCTGATTCAGGCCAATGTACAGTTCTGTGCGGCAGCGTATCCTGCGGTGGAAGTATCGCATCCAGATGCAGCACCATTGATGGTCTTGGCGGCGTATTTGCGCAATGGCTTCCTGCACAGTGCCATCCGTGAAAAAGGCGGCGCCTATGGTGGCGGTGCCAGCTATGATGGCAATGCCTGCTCGTTCCGTTTCTATAGCTACCGTGACCCGCGTCTGGCTGAAACCTTTAAGGATTTTGAGGCCAGTGTGGACTGGTTGCTGAATGCCGAGCAGTTACCGTATCAGCTGGAAGAAGCCATTCTAGGTTTGATTGCCAGTATGGATAAACCAGGCTCTCCAGCCGGTGAAGCAATTACCGCATGTTATGCCTTATTACATGTGCGCACCCCGGCCTTTAGAACCAAACTGCGTGAGCGTTTACTGGCGGTTACTTTAGATGATCTGAAACGTGTGGCCGACGTTTATTTGCGTCAGCAAACCCCGGTGAAATCGGTGGTAGCACCGGTGGCGAAACGTGAAGCGCTGCAGGAGCTGGGTTTCCAGATCAAACAAGTCAATTAAAAAAACAATAGAGGAAGTTCTATGGCGTTCAATCCTGTTGAGCGCACAAGCTGGTCGCTGAGTGTTACTGCACTCAGCGCTTTGTTTGTGACACATGTACAGGCGCTGGAAGCAACGGTGGTCACCATTCCACCGACACCGGAAGCCTGTGTGGCGCTGGAGTCCAATGCCGAGCGTTTAGCCTGTTATGATGCTTTATTCAAGCTGCCGGAAGCGGAAAAGGCAGATCTGGTTTCCGAGCGTCAGGCAGCGCAGCAATTGGCCCCTCCACCAGAAACCGTTAAAGAAAAAATTGTGGCCGGGGTGAACAACCTGTTTTCACTGGAAGGTTCACATATTGATCCGAACGTGTCATTGCTGGATAAACGCTGGGAACTGGCACCCGAAAGCAAGCTGGGCACCTGGAATATCCGGGCTTATCAACCGGTGTATCTGATGCCGGGCTTCTGGACCTCCGATAAAAACGAACGTCCATCCAGTCCGAATGAAAACAATACCGTTACTGAAGCGCAGCAGCAGAATCTGACATCAACCGAAGCCAAATTCCAGTTGTCACTAAAAACCAAAGCGGTTGAAAACCTGCTGGGCGATAATGGCGATCTCTGGCTCGGCTATACCCAGTCCTCACGCTGGCAGGTTTATAATGGTGAAGAATCACGCCCATTTCGTGAAACCAATTATGAACCTGAAGCCAGTTTAATGTTCAGAACCAATTATGAGATTCTGGGCTTGAATGGGCGCTTGTTAGGCCTGACCTTGAACCATCAGTCCAATGGCCGTTCCGATCCGCTGTCACGGAGCTGGAACCGGGTCATTTTGAATCTGGGCTTTGAAAAGAACAATTTTGCGCTGATGTTGCGTCCGTGGTATCGCATTGAAGAAGACCGCAGTGATGACAACAACCCGGATATTAAAAACTATATTGGCCGTGGCGATATGCTGGCATTCTACCGCTGGAAAGATCATGATTTCTCGCTGATGTTACGGCATAGCCTAAAAGGTGGAGATGATGCGCATGGCGCTGCCCAGTTTGACTGGGTATTCCCGATTAGCGGCAAATTAAGAGGGCATTTCCAGCTGTTTGATGGCTATGGAGAAAGCCTGATTGATTATAACCACCGCGCGACCTATGTCGGCCTAGGTGTATCGTTAATGAACTGGTTCTAAATTCATGCACCCGCAAAAAGCCACTGTAGACAGTGGCTTTTTTAATTTCAGTTGATAACGGAACTCGCGCATCAACCAATCTGAATATCGGTGGTGGGATGTTGCAGGCGGCTGCGTTTAGGCGTGGCAATTAAATAGGCTAAGGTCAGTGGGCCTAAACGGCCGGCAAACATCAGCAGCATTAAGGCCACCAGACTTAAGGGTTGTAATTCCCCGGTAATCCCGCGAGATAAACCCACGGTACAGGCCGCAGAAACCGCCTCAAACAGCAAGTCCATAAACTCATGTTCAGGTTCCAGCAGCAACAGGCTGAAAATCCCGGCAAAGACTAAAAATGCAGTAATTGACACCACAGCCAAGGCTTTAAAGGTGGTTTTTTCCGGTACCGAATAATTAAACACCCGCACTTCATCGGCGCGTCTTAAAAAGCTGATCACGCTTAACACCACAATAATAAAGGTGCCGACTTTAATGCCACCGGCGGTACTTAAAGAGCCTCCGCCAATAAACATCAGAAACATGGTTAGCAAATTGGAAGCATCACTCATGCTGGCAATATCCAGACTGTTAAAGCCGGAAGAACGGGGGGCGGTGGCATGGAACCAGGCATTCCAGGCCTGATCGGTCAGGCTCATGGCGGCCAGCGTCGCAGGATTGCTGGCTTCGAGCAGCCAGATGGTGATAAAAGCAAACAGGTTTAAACCCAGAATAGTGGAAAGGATCAGCTTGCTGTTGGCGCTGAGTTTATGCCAGCGCCGGGTTTTTTTAATGTCCATTAGCACCACAAAGCCCACACCGCCAATAATGTAAAGCATGCTGATGGTAAAGGTAATCAGGTACTGGTCGGCAAAGCTCATTAAACTGTTGGGAAATAATGAAAATCCGCCATTATTGAAAGCCGAGACACTGTAAAAGGCGGCATAGAAAAAGGCTTCCAGAAAATCATAATCCTGCAGCCAGGCCAAGGTCAGAATAAAGGTGCCGATGCCTTCAAAAAACAGTGAATAGAGTAATACGCCTTTAATGGTAAAGCCCACCGTCGCCAGACTGGTCTGACCAATGGTTTCCTGGGCCATCATCTGCTGTTTTAAGCCAATTTTCGGTGACAGGCTCATGGCGGCCAGAATTGCGAAAGTCATAAAGCCCAGCCCGCCACATTGCAGCAACAGCATAATCACAATCTGGCCAAATACGGTATAGGCCTCGCCGACATTGACCACCGACAAGCCGGTAATGGTCACCGCAGAGGTGGCAGTAAATAAAGCCTGTAACCAGCTCAGGTCCCCCTCATGGGCAAAGGGCAGTTTAAGTAGCAAGGTCCCAATCACAATAAAGCTTAAAAATCCCAGTGCGAGCAGACTCGGCGGGCTTAAATTGACCGTGGTTGCTGTGCTGGGCTTCGCCGTATTTTTATAGGCAGTCTTATTCTTCGTCATGTGGTTCATGGCTATTTAAAATGCTTGGATAAGCGTTTCAGCTGTTCAACCTGGCCTTCAAGCACCAGAATATCGCCTTGCTGCATAATTAACTGCGGATCGAGGCTGAACTGAATCTCGCTGCCGCGTTTATGCAGCAGGGTTTTCACTTCTGGCGCATGACCGATAAACTCATGATAGCGCGTACCGTTTAAGGCTTCAGTGACTTCCACTTTGACAATAAAGTGGTCATCTTCCAGCGCCATATAGCGGCTGACCATCGGATAACTCAGTGACTGGGCAATGCGGACACCCATATCTTCTTCCGGATGAATAATTTTGCTGACCTGCAGATGGGTCAGAATCATGTGATGGGCTTTGGACTTGGCTTTGACATAAATTTTTTCCAGCCCCATATTTTTCAGATGCAGCACACATAAAATACTGGCTTCAATATCTTCACCAATGGCCACCACCACCGCATCACAGTTCTGGATATTCAGCTCCTGTAGCACGTGTTCGTCGGTGGCATCGGCAATCACGGCATGGGTAATTTCCTCGGCAATATTTTCCACATACTTTTTATTAATATCGATGCCAATCACATCATGTTTCAGGCTGACCAGTTGCGTGGCAACGGTGGCACCAAAACTGCCTAAGCCAATGACTGCAAATTGCGCCATAGTGTGTTCCTAATTACATTTTTATGGTTAGCGTGAATATAAATTTATTTTAAAGATCAGGTGGATATTTACATCATTTTTCTTAGGGTGTTTGTGTAAACCAATAAAAAACCGCCAGCAAATGGCGGTTTTTTAAACTGGATTTTATTTCAGGAAGCGCTGATAACCTAAGTTATTGCTAATTTCCGCATATGGATAGCTAATGCTTTCCAGGGTTTCAATCAGCCCGTCCGGGTTCTGTTTGGCATCGCTGGCTTCCAGACCCACCAGCACACGGCCTTCGGCGGCGCCGTGGTTACGGTAATGGAACAGGGTGATGTTATGGGTCGGGCCTAAACGCTCCAGGAAGGTCAGCAGGGCGCCTGGACGCTCCGGAAATTCCACCCGGAACAGACGTTCATTTTCAATATCGGCATGACCGCCAATTAAATAGCGGATGTGCAGTTTGGCCACTTCATCATCGGACAGATCATCAACATCATATTGCACTTTCAAGGCCTCAAAGATGTCATGACGTTCTTTTTCACCGCCTTTTAAGCTAATGCCGACAAAGACCTGTGCGGCCGATGCATCACTGGCACGATAGTTAAACTCGGTAATATTACGGCCTTGCAGGGCGCGGCAGAAGTTCAGGAAAGAGCCTTTCTGTTCTGGAATAGTCACCGCAAAAATCGCTTCTTTGCGCTCACCGAGTTCAGTGCGCTCGGCGATATAACGCAGGCGGTCAAAGTTCATGTTTGCGCCGCAAACAATTGACACGATATTTTTGCCAATCAGCTCATGCTGCTCGACATATTTTTTGATGCCGGCCAAGGCCATAGCACCTGATGGTTCCACAATGCTGCGGTTTTCATCAAAAGTATCTTTAATTGCAGCGCAGATTTCATCAGTATTCACCAGCACCACATCCGGTTCGACAATCGGGCCAGAGTTGTCTGATTTTTGCAGGCGAATCACATCAAATGGTTTTTCACCAATCTGTGCCACGGCGGTTCCATCGGCAAACAGACCAACCGAAGGCAGAACAATACGCTCACCGGCTTCTAAGGCTGCTTTCAGACAGGCTGATTCATCATATTCCACTGGAATGACTTTGACATGCGGAGCGACATCACCCAAGTACGCTGCTACACCGGCAATCAGGCCACCGCCACCTACGGCAACAAAGACATAATCGACATCGCGCCATTGACGTAAAATTTCATTGGCGATGGTGCCTTGGCCGGCCATGACCAGTTCATCATCATAAGGTGGAATGAAGGTCATGCCATCATCCTGGGCACGCTGAATGGCATATTTGTTGGCCACATCAAACGAATCGCCGTGTAGTACTACTTCGCCACCTAAACGTTTTACCGCCTGTACTTTAATATCTGGCGTGGTTTTAGGCATCACGATAATGGCACGAATCCCCAGTTTTTTTCCTGAAAGAGCCACGCCTTGAGCATGGTTGCCGGCTGAAGCTGTGATCACGCCACGTTCTAACTGCGCTTTAGGTAGTTGGCTAATACGGTTATAGGCACCGCGTAGTTTGAAAGAAAAGACCGGTTGTAAATCTTCCCGCTTGAAGCGGATGTTGTTATTCAGTCGTTCACTAATTCGTGGCGCTGCTTCGAGTGGGGTTTCGATTGCAACATCGTAGACTGTTGCTTGTAAAATTTGTCGAACCAAACGAGACAGCATGTTAATCTTCCATCTAACAGTTTAAAATAGGGGTTTATTGTAACAAACCCCTGTACATTTGGGCTGTAAAATCAGCATCAAATGTCAAAAAATAGTTGAGCGAAGTCATGAGTCTGTATGCAACCCAAGATGAGAAGAAACAAGCTGCGGCAAAAGCAGCCTTAAAACATTTGCCTAAAGGCGGGATTCTGGGTGTAGGCACAGGCAGTACCGTCAATTTCCTCATCGATTTATTGCCTGAATTGCAATTGGAAGCGGCTGTAGCCAGTTCTGAAGCAACGGCAGAGCGCCTGAAAAAGCTGGGTATTGAAGTCGTGGATATGAACAGCGTGGGCGGTTTAGATGCCTATGTCGATGGCGCAGATGAAATTGATCGTCATATGCACATGATTAAAGGTGGCGGTGCGGCGTTAACCCGTGAAAAAATTGTCGCGTCGATTGCGAAAAAATTTGTTTGTATCGTCGATGATTCAAAATGGGTTGAACAGTTGGGCCGTGAATTCCCGCTACCGGTTGAAGTAATTCCAATGGCGCGTTCTGCTGTGGCGCGCAAGCTGGTCGCACTTGGGGGTGATCCGGCGTACCGTGAAGGTGTGGTAACCGATAACGGCAATGTGATTTTAGATGTTTATAACCTGAATATCTTAAATGCACTGGAACTGGAAAAAACCATCAATGATATTCCGGGTGTGGTGTGTAACGGTATTTTTGCTGTAAACAAAGCTGATATTGCTATTGTTGCAACCAATAACGGTATCGAAGAGCGTACTGCAATTTAAACTTAACAGCTTTAAGAGTTAATCTCCCCAAACCCCTCTTTAAAAAAGAGGGGCTTTTCTCCCTCCTTTATTAAAGGAGGGTCGGGGAGGACTCTCTAAAAAGAACAATAATGACATTATCCGACCTTCCTGAAATTCAAATCACCCGTAATGTTCGTGCGACGCGACTGCGTTTACGTGTCGATGGTCAGCAGATTAAAGTCACGGCGCCTGTTTTTTGTAGCAATCGTCAAATCCAGAAATTTATTGCCGATGCCGAAAGCTGGCTGTTAAAAACCTGGCAAGCGCAACAGGCCCAGTTGCAGCGGGTTGATCAGAGCCTGCCTGCTGAATTACAACTGTTTAATCTCAATACGCCTATTCAGATTAGTTATCAGAGCCAGAAACAGAATTTTATCTGGGATGAATCTGCTTTACAGCTGTGGATTAGTGATCGGCATCCTGAAGCTTATTTAAAAACTTTTATTATTGCCTATGCCAAGCAGCATTTGCCGCTGTATTTAGAACAGTTGAGTCTGGATACTGGGCTGAACTTTAACGGCTGTAATATCCGCCAGCCGAAAACCCGTTGGGGCAGTTGCTCGGCCCGCCACGATATTATGCTGAATAGTGCGCTGGTATTAATGCCAGAAGCGATTTGTCGTTATGTCTGTGTGCATGAGTTGGCGCATACCCGCCATTTTGATCATAGCCCGCGCTTTTGGGCAGAGGTGGCGCGGCATGATCCTGAGTTTCAGCAGCATCGACAATTTTTAAAACGCTTTCAGTTGCCATATTGGTGGTTGGGGTGAGGGTGCCGGGTCATCCTTGTTGAACTCACCCATTCCTCGTTCATTTTCTTGAAAAATCAGTACTCTGATCGATCCAATAGGCACATAAGACAAAAAACCATCAATACCGAGTAAAAAGGTTTAGAAAGCACAAACTTCCTGTCATACTACTGCTTTATTGAACATAGCACACTTGATTGAGGTATGAACGTGATTTCAGTAGGTATTGTCGGCGGTACAGGTTATACAGGCGTTGAACTTTTACGTCTTTTACTACGACATCCAGAGGTACAGGTCACTGTATTAACCTCACGTACTGAAGCTGGTCGCCGTGTCGATGATATGTTCCCAAGTCTGCGTGGTCATACCGATTTATGCTATTCAGATTTAAATATTGAAGATTTAAAACAGTGTGATGTGGTGTTCTTTGCCACGCCGCACGGTGTTGCCATGAAACACGCGGCCGATCTGGTTGCTGCCAATGCCAAAGTGATTGATCTGGCGGCAGATTTCCGTTTACAGGATTTGGCCCAATTCGAAAAATGGTACGGCATGGAACATGCGTGTCCGGACATTCTTAAAGATTCAGTTTATGGTTTATCTGAACTGAACCGTGAGCAGATTAAAACAGCACAGGTGATTGGCAACCCGGGCTGTTATCCAACTACCGTGCAATTAGGTTTGGCGCCATTATTAAAATCTGCTGAAACCTTGATTAAACCTAAAAGCATTATTATTGATGCCAAATCAGGCGTATCTGGTGCCGGCCGTAAAGCCAGCCTGGGCATGATTTACTCTGAAAATGCCGATAATTTCAAGGCTTATGGGGTGGCAGGTCACCGTCATCATCCGGAAATTGTGGAAGCATTGGAAAACATTTCTGGTCAAAAAGATGTGTTTAACCACATTGTGTTTGTGCCGCATTTAGTACCGATGATTCGTGGCATGCTCAGCACCATGTATATTGACCTGACCGATGCAGGGGATGCGGCAGATGTACAGGCGCTGTATGAACAGTTTTATGCGCAAGAGCAGTTTGTAGATGTAATGCCAGTAGGTAGCTCACCGGAAACGCGTTCAGTACGCGGCGCCAACCAGTTACGTATTGCGCTGTACAAGCCGCAACCGAAGAAACTGGTGGTGCTGGTGGCACAGGACAATCTGGTGAAAGGGGCAGCCGGTCAGGCGGTACAAAACATGAACCTGATGTTTGGCTTTGCAGAGCAGGCTGGCCTAGAGGTGATTGGTCTATTACCATAAGAAACGCTTTTCGACTTCACACACATTTAGATTTCGATTTAAATGTGTGGTTTGAATGCAATCAAAACAAGAGATGACGATGCAGAATACGGATACCAATACCACGTCACAACCGACGCCACCGAAAAAACCTTTTATGCAAAGCAATTTACCTCTCGTACTCGGTGCAGCTGTATTAATGTTAGGCAGCGGCTTTTTGGGCTATTCGGTGGGGCATCGTCAGGGTTTGACTGTGGTCGGTTATGATGCCGATGCAGAGCAGCTGGTTGAAGTCGTACAGGAACAGAAAGTTCGTCTGGAAAGCCTGAATAAAACCCTGAATGCAGCGGTTCAGGAGCGTGATGTAGCGGTCAGCAATGCCAATGACCTGTATGCGGCCCTGAATCAGGCACGTAATGATAAAATCCAGGCCGATGGCATGGGCAATTTATACCGTGAAGTGCTGCGTGATCGGGGTGGTTTAAGTCTGACCATCCAGAATATTGGGATTAAACCTTTACCCGATAATGCCTATGAATATCAGCTCGATCTGGTGCAGATCAGCCCGAATAAGCGCCGTGCTTCAGGCAATGTTGAACTGCGTCTGATTCAGGGCACCGAGGTGCTGGTGGTGCCCATGGAAGACAATAATTTCAATTTTGATAATTATGAGCGCCTGACCGGCCGCTGGACCATGCCAAAAGGCTTTAGTCCGCAATTTATTGAAGTGCGTTTAACTGGTAGTACCCCTGTGACCAAACGATTCAGCTGGGCACGTGGAAAAGCCACGGAAGCGCCTTCTGCCTTTATCTCTGAAATACCGCAAGCAGAAGCCACTGCGCAATAACTGTGAAATAAATCTCTTATGCGAAGTAACAAACGACCAATTTGTTTAAACGAAATCAAACAGTCTTTTCAGCAGTCTGGCATGGTGGACTGGCATTTTAATCCGCGTTTAAGTACGGATGAGCCGAATGAGCATGAGGACGGAGACATTGCCGTACAGACGGCACCGCCTGAATTAAAGCGTCCACCACTATACGCTGTCGTTTTATTGAACGATGACTATACCCCAATGGACTTTGTAATTGAAATTTTACAACAATACTTTGCAATGAATCTTGACCAAGCGACTCAAGTAATGCTAACTGTACATTACGAAGGAAAAGGTATTGCAGGGGTTTATCCGCGAGACATCGCAGAGACCAAAGCAAACCAAGTCAATAATTACGCTCGATCTCAAGGTCATCCATTACTTTGTCAGATTGAGCCTAAAAACTAAGGGGGTTACATGCTCAGTCGTCAATTAGAAGTATCATTACGTTTGGCTGTTAGCATGGCTCGTCAAAAGAGACATGAGTTTCTGACGGTAGAACATTTATTATTGGCTTTGCTCGACAATGATTCTGCAGTAAATGCGCTAAAAGCATGCGGGGCAGATATTATTGTGCTGCGCAAAGAACTTGAAGAATATGTAGAACAACATACCCCTAAACTCGGTGAAAACAGCGATCAGGCACCGCATCCAACGGAAAGCTTTGACCGTATTTTGCAACGAGCAATTTTCCATGTGCAATCCAGTGGTGGTGATCGCACAGTCGAAGGCGCAGATATTCTGGTTGCGATGTATTCGGAACGGGATTCTTTTGCCGTATATCTATTAAAACGCCATCAAATTAACCGTTTAACCTTAACTCAGTATCTTTCTCATGGTACGCGTAAAGAAGAATCGCAAGCCGAAGAAGAAATTGAAGAACTCGATGGGGAAAGCTCAACTTCGGCCAATAGCGGTCCGCTGGAGCTATACACCACCAACCTCAACAATGAAGCGGTGAAGGGTAAAACTGACCCACTGATTGGCCGTGAAAAAGAAATTGAACGCGCCGCGCAAATTTTATGTCGCCGTCGCAAAAACAACCCGCTGCTGGTCGGTGATCCGGGGGTGGGTAAAACCTCAATTGCCGAAGGTCTGGCCTGGTTAATCGTGAATGGTAAAGCGCCAAAACCATTGCTCAATTCAGAAATTTACAGTCTGGATATTGGTGCCTTGGTGGCCGGAACCAAATATCGCGGTGATTTTGAAAAACGCCTGAAACAGCTGTTAAACGCGCTAAAGAAAAAGCCGGAAGCGATTTTATTTATTGATGAAATCCACATGATTATTGGTGCCGGTTCCAGCATGGGCAGCACCATGGATGCCTCGAACCTGATTAAACCGGCGCTAGCCAATGGTACTTTGCGTTGTATCGGTTCGACCACGTTCCAGGAATATCGTCAGGTCTTTGAGAAAGACCATGCCTTGTCGCGCCGTTTCCAGAAAATTGATGTCAATGAGCCATCAATTCCTGAAACTATTGATATTTTACGTGGCCTGAAATCGAAATTTGAAGATTTCCACCATGTGCAATATGACGATAAAGCGCTGGTTTCTGCGGTTGAGTTGTCATCTAAATACATCAATGACCGTTTCTTGCCAGACAAAGCCATTGATGTGATTGATGAAGCAGGTGCGCAGCGCCGTTTAAGAGCTGAGCAAGATGATACTTTAATCACAGTAGAAAACATTGAAGATATCGTCTCTAAAATTGCACGTATTCCACCTAAAACCGTATCGAAAGATGACAAGACTGTACTTGAACATCTTGAGCGTGATTTAAAACGTGTGGTCTTTGGTCAAGATGAAGCTATTGAAGCGTTAGCATCAGCAATTAAACTGTCACGTGCTGGTTTAAAAACACCAGACAAACCAGTGGGTAGTTTTGTATTTGCTGGCCCGACAGGCGTTGGTAAAACCGAAGTTACCAAGCAGTTGGCAAAACTGTTGGGTGTGGAATTGGTTCGCTTTGATATGTCTGAGTACATGGAGCGCCATGCCGTTTCACGTTTAATTGGTGCACCTCCAGGCTATGTCGGTTTTGATCAGGGTGGCTTACTCACCGATGCGATTCATAAAAATCCGCATTGTGTGCTGCTACTCGATGAAATTGAAAAAGCGCATCCTGATGTATTTAACCTATTGCTGCAAATTATGGATCATGGTTCATTGACCGATAATAATGGTCGTAAATCAGACTTCCGTAATGTGATTTTGGTTCTGACCACTAATATTGGTGCGGAAAGTATTTCCCGCGTGAGCATTGGTTTCATGGATCAAGACAACAGTAATGACAACCAAGAAGCGATGAAAAAAGCCTTCTCACCTGAGTTCCGTAACCGTTTGGATGGGGTCATTCAATTTAAAGCTTTACCTACTACAGTAATTGAAAATGTAGTGGATAAATTCTTGACTGAATTACAAGCGCAGTTGGATGATAAAAAAGTCATTCTGGAGGTTGATCAAGATGCGCGTGAATGGATGGCTGAACATGGCTATGACCGTTTAATGGGTGCACGTCCAATGCAGCGCTTAATTCAGGAACACCTGAAGAAACCACTGGCAGAGATGATCCTGTTTGGTGAGCTGGCGGAACATGGCGGCAATGTAGCTGTATCGGTCAAGAAAGAAAACGGTAAAGCCACCGGTTTGAAACTCGAAGTATTTGAAGATCAAACCGCTGAACCGGCTTAATCCTGTACTTGAATATAAAAGCCCGTGTACGCACGGGCTTTTGTTTGCTTAAGGCTTACCTTTTTTGCCTTTCTATTGGAAAGCTGCGCGTCACTTGTATTGTGAGTTTTTATGGATTTTTCTATCACTAAAATTCTGACCACGGTTTGCCTGTTCTTGGTGACGGCGGTGGCGGAAATTTTGGGCTGTTACTTTCCTTATTTAATTTTGAATCAGGGGAAATCACATTGGCTCTGGTTGCCTACGGTATTGGCTCTAGCGGTATTTGTCTGGCTGTTAACCTTGCATCCGGCAGCATCAGGGCGAATTTACGCCGCTTATGGTGGAATTTACATTTTTACCGCGCTGATGTGGCTGAAATTTGTCGATCAAGTCAGTTTAAGTCGTTGGGATCTGCTGGGTGGTCTGGTGGTGATGTGCGGCGCGCTGATTATTATTTTGCAGCCACAAGGACTGGTGCGTTAATTTTTCTATTGTTATTGTGGGCTGAAAATGGGAATTTACTGCGGCAGGATTTACTACCGCAGTTAGTGATTAATCGGGTTGGTTTAGAATTGACATTCCGAATTTTTTAGCTGTAACTGATACTGCTGCTGCGCCGAGCTTAACTGCAGCTCAATCCGGTAGGGATTGACGCGTTGGAACTGATGCTCAAAAATCATCTCGCAATTCTGCAGTAAATTCTTTTTCATGATTTTTTTCACTTCGCTATGGCCAACATCCTGAGCAAACTGCTCGAAATCCGGGCTGCTAATCAAACCTTTCACTTCAACTCGGTCTGCAAATAGCTGCATCTGTTCAATAATCGTATTCTGATCGACCTGATACGGCAGGGTGCGTGAATCTTCCACACTAATAATATTCAGAATTTCATTAAGTCCGGTCGTATTCTTGATTTTGTACTCGGCATCAATGATCTGTTTTTGTTGCAGATACTGGTCCAGTTCACTGGCATGGCTGGTGAATGAAAGGGCACTGAGTCCGAGGGCTAAAACTGTCGACAAATAGATTTTATTGTTCATTCGAGTCACACATTATGAGCTGTATTCTAGACATTTATATCAACATGAATAGGGCGGATAAGCAACCATCCGATCTGGCTTTATCTCTATAAATTTAAGAAATATATAATCTATTTATCTATAAATTATTGTGTTTAAAGACTTTTTAACTAAAAAATTGATCAAAAATTACATTTTATTTTTTGTGTGAAGTTTCCATTAAAAGTTATATTGGCAACGTGCTTATGCTGTATCTAAGCAAAAATATCTCCTTATGTGGCAAGAGCTTATCGCCTCTACATGAGAAATTTCAATAAATTAAAAATGAGGAAGATAAACCTTGAGCCAAGCTTAAACCAAACAGGAAAAAGCCAGTCGAATTAAGGGAATTATCGGGGCGGCCTCGGGCAACCTCGTCGAATGGTTCGATTTCTATATCTATGCTGTATTTGCGGTTTACTTTACCCAAGCGCTGACTGCACCGAACATGGATAGTTCTACCTAGGCCATTTATGTCTGGGGGGTATTTGCGGCAAGCTTCTTTATGCGTCCGATTGGCAGCTGGCTGTTTGGACGTATTGCCGATAAACATGGCCGTAAAAAGTCCATGGTGATTTCCATCTGCCTGATGGCCTTCAGTTCCTTTCTGTTCGCTGCATTGCCGACTTATGAGCAAGTCGGGATGGCGGCACCGTTCCTGCTGTTGCTGGTGCGTTTGTTACAAGGCTTGTCGGTTGGCGGGGAATATGGTGCGGTTGCCACCTATATGAGTGAGCTGGGTTTAAAAGGTCAGCGCGGCTTTTTTGCCTCGTTCTAATATGTGACTTTAACCGGCGGACAGTTACTGGCCAGCTTGCTGGGTGTAATTTTCCTGAGTTTTATGACCGAGCAGCAGTTACAGGATGGCGGCTGGCGTATTCCGTTTGTGATTGGTGGTCTGGCTGCCATTGCCTCACTGCTGGCACGAAGCCGTCTGGAAGAAACGTTGTCACATGAAGACAGCGATAAAGAAGAGTCGGGCAGCTTAAAAGAGCTGTTTAAAAATCACTGGAAAACTTTCTTGCTGGTGGTGGGCTATACCTCGGCGGGTTCACTTAGTTTCTATGTGATTACGGTTTATTCCAAAACCTATCTGACCAATATCGGCATTGATTCGCAGACGGTCGGGCTAATCATGACGGGCTGTATTTTTATTCTGATGGTGGCGCAGCCATTCTTCGGGATTTTATCAGACAGGATTGGTCGCAGAAATTCGATGCTGCTGTTTAGTGGTCTGATGGCGATTGCCATTTATCCTGTTATGGCAATCGGGATGCGTGCCTTTAGTGATTCACCCATGATGGTGGCCTTGCTGTTGATTTTCCTGATGATGCTGTTAAGTCTGTATACCTCGATCAGTGGAATTGTAAAAGCGGAAATGTTCCCGCCGCATGTGCGTGCACTCGGTGTTGGTTTCTCTTATGCGGTTGGTAATGCAGTATTTGGCGGCTCAGCCCCTTCATTGGCTTTACAGTTTAAATCAGCCGGTATTGAAAACAGTTTCTTTATCTATGTGATTGTGATGCTGGTGATCTGTTTCTTCTATAGTCTGCAAATTCCTCGTGAAGCGCGCTATTTAAAAGATGATCATTAATCCGGATTTCATGACTTGATCAAAACGAAAAAAGCACCGGGAATGAACGGTGCTTTTTTATCTTGATGCGGTTAGCAATTATTTTAAATGCTCGTTGATCAGGAATTCCATTAGGGCTTTTTGTGCGTGTAGACGGTTTTCCGCTTCATCCCAAACCACAGAATTTTTATGATCCAGCATATTTTCTGAAATTTCTTCACCGCGGTGTGCAGGCAGGCAGTGCATGAACAGACAATCTGGATGCGCTAGATCCATGAGGCGTTCATTAACCTGATAGTTGGCAAATGCCTGTTCACGGATTTTCTGTTCTTCTTCTTGACCCATGCTGGCCCACACGTCGGTCACGATTAAATCGGCATTGACTGCGGCATCTTCAGCAGAATCGACCAGTTCAACACAGTGAGCAAATTCAGACAGGAATTTTTCTTGTGGCTCATAACCTTTAGGTGCGGCCACTTTCAGCTTGAAGCCCCACATGTGTGCCGCTTCAATATACGAGTTACACATGTTGTTGCCATCACCAATCCAGGCCACGGTTTTGCCTTCGATTGGACCGCGATGCTCAAGGAAGGTTTGCATATCGGCCAGTAATTGACATGGATGATGATCGTCAGTTAAGGCATTAATCACCGGCACTTTGGAATAAGAAGCAAAACGCTCCACAATGTCATGTCCAAAGGTGCGAATCATGACAATATCCAGCATGCTTGAAATCACGCGTGCTGAATCTTCAATAGGCTCACCACGACCTAACTGGGTGTCGCGTGGAGATAAGAAAATTGCGCTACCACCAAACTGATTCATACCAGCTTCAAACGATACACGGGTACGGGTACTCGACTTCTCAAAAATCATGCCCAAAACTTTACCAATAAAAGGTTGGAAAACTTCATGCTGATGCTGCTTGCGTTTAAGTTCAATTGCGCGTTGCAAAATCTGGTTAAGTTCTAAAGTCGACAGGTCGCGTAAAGTGAGAAAGTGACGTAGAGCCATTCGTTACTCCACAATAATTGCTGAAATTGAAATCAAAACAACAATTAGTTGTTGGTTGGTTAAATAAAACAGGGAATCGGCTAATATACTATATTGAATCGAAATTGCAAAAAACTAGACGATTTGGTGACCTTGCAGAAAGTGATCGACACAGTAATGAATATAGTCATCTGTGGTTTGCGGGTCATCCTGAACAGGCAAGCCCATTAAAATCCGCCATTCCAGATTACGCAGAATGCCAAAGAACAGCTGCGCTGAATAAAGTGAATTCTCACAGCGAATCAGACCCTGGGCGGCGGCATGATCCAGCGCATGTGCAATGGAAGTTTGCAAATGCTTGGGGCCTTGTTCATAGATATAACGCGCCAGTTCCACATTGTGCTGGGTGCGCTCCAAAATTAACCTTAAAAAGGCAGAATTGGCCGGCACACTTAAATGGCTTTTAAAATTATCTAGTGTATGAATTAAATAAGCCCGTAAATCACCCTCAAAAGATTCAAAGGGTAAGCAAATGTCTTTAAAGAACTTTTCCGCACGATAATCACAAATGGCGGTAAACAGGCCTTCTTTATTGCCAAAATATTTATAGATAAAGGCCTTGGAACCACCGGCATGATGCACGATATCATCCAGCGAGACAGCATCGTAGCCATGTTCCAGAAACAGGTCATTGGCGCTCAATAATAAAGCCAGACAGCGTTCATGCCCACGCTTGGTCGGAGGGACATCTTTGCTAAAGGGTTCTAACTGAGCCAAATCATGCATAATCAGGGAGCAGGCCGCCAATTGGTAAGGAATAAATATAATTGTAGCAAATATATGACCGCTTGGCATGGAATAGCGTAGACGGAAATGTATTGACTTTTTTCTTACAGATTTACTTGAATATTTGACTAAAGTTTTAGGGACTTTATTCTAATTGGTCATGGTTTAGGCAAAGATTCTGAGTATACTCAAGCCTCAATAATTAGAAACTACTGTGGAAAGGACGATGACAGAACAAACATCTGCAGGCTTAAGATTCAGACAGGCGCTGGACACGGAAAAGCCCTTACAAATTATCGGTACAGTCAATGCCTATGCAGCCATGATGGCAAAACAGGTCGGCTATAAAGCCATTTATGTATCGGGTGCAGGTGTCGCCAATTATTCCTACGGTTTGCCGGATTTGGGCATGACCAGCCTCGATAATGTCCTGGAAGATGTACGCCGTATTACAGAACGTGTCGATACACCTGTGCTGGTGGATATTGATACCGGCTGGGGCGGTGCATTTAATATTGGCCGTACCATCAAGCAAATGATTGCAGCAGGTGCTGCTGCGGTGCATATTGAAGATCAGGTGGCGCAAAAACGCTGTGGCCATCGCCCGAACAAGGAAATTGTGACCCAGCAGGAAATGGTGGATCGTATTAAAGCGGCAGTCGATGCCAAAACTGATCCCAACTTTGTGGTGATGGCGCGTACCGATGCCTTGCAAAAAGAAGGTTTACAGGCGGTGATTGACCGGGCCTGTGCCTGTGTCGAGGCAGGTGCAGATGCCATTTTTGCAGAAGCCATGACCGACATTACCATGTACAAAACTGTTTGTGATGCAGTCGGTGTACCGGTACTGGCCAACATTACCGAATTTGGTGATACACCGTATTACACCACTGATGAACTGGCTGAGCAGGGCGTGCGTATGGTGTTATATCCATTGTCGGCAACACGTGCAATGCAAAAAGCAGCACTGGAAGTGATGCAGTCGATTCGTGAGCATGGCACACAAACCCATGTGCTGGATAAAATGCAGCAACGCAAAGAATTATATGAATTTTTAGATTACCACACCTTTGAAAACACATTAGATAAACTGTTCAAGCAGGAGAATTAAAACAATGGCTGAAGGAAAAGTACTGACTGGCGCTGGATTGCGCGGACAAGTCGCAGGGAAAACCGCATTATCGACAGTTGGAAAAAGCGGTGCGGGTCTGACCTATCGTGGTTATGACGTGCAGGATCTGGCAGAAAACTGCCAGTTTGAGGAAGTCGCTTATCTGATCTTCTTTGGTGAATTACCTACCACCGAACAGCTAACCAGCTATAAAGCCAAGCTGAAATCTTTACGTCAGTTACCAGATGCACTAAAAGAAGTACTGGAGCGTATTCCGGCCGATTCACATCCAATGGATGTGATGCGTACTGGCGTGTCGATGCTTGGCAATCTGGAAACCGAACAGTCGTTTGATGTGCAGCAAGATGTTGCCGACCGTATTCTGGCCGCTTTACCGGGCATTATCTGTTACTGGTACCGTTTTAGCCATGACGGCGTACGTGTTGATGAAAACACCGATGATGATTCAATTGGCGCGCAATTCCTGCATCTGTTACGTGGTGAAAAACCCAATGAGCTGCATGAGCAGGTGATGAACGTATCGTTAATTCTGTATGCAGAGCATGAGTTTAACGCATCCACCTTTACTGCACGCGTGTGTGCATCAACCTTGTCTGATATGCACTCATGTATTACCGGCGCGATTGGTTCACTGCGTGGTCCACTGCACGGTGGCGCCAATGAAGCGGCCATGGAAATGATTGAAAACTGGACCTCTCCAGAAGAAGCTGAGCGTGAAATGCTGGGCATGCTAGAGCGTAAAGAAAAGATCATGGGCTTTGGTCATGCTATTTACAAGGACAATGACCCGCGTAATGGCATTATTAAAGTCTGGTCAGAGCGTCTGGCCAAAGATGTAGGTGATACCGTACTTTATCCGGTATCGGTCCGCTGTGAAGAAGTGATGTGGCGCGAGAAAAAACTGTTCTGTAACGCAGACTTCTTCCATGCTTCGGCTTATCACTTTATGGGTATTCCGACCAAGCTGTTCACGCCAATCTTTGTGATGTCGCGTGTGACCGGCTGGGCGGCGCATGTGATGGAACAGCGTGCAGATAACCGTATTATTCGTCCAAGCGCGGATTATACCGGTCCAGAGCTGCGTAAAGTGGTGCCAATTGCAGAGCGTACCTCGGCGGCTTAATCTGCCGTGTCATTGAATAAAGCCTCATTTGAGGCTTTATTTTTTGTTGCTATATTTTTTCCGCTATATTTTTGCTGTTATTGAGAATTGCTGAGCAGAACCGGATCTTCAATCGGATAGCCCATTTCAAACGGAATGCCTAAATATTTCACAGTCACCAGCATTTTGGACTGCTGCGGGATGTTATAGGCCTGGTGAATGTTCAAGCCTTGCTTGTAACTGGTGGATTGCTGGACGGTACTGCGGAAGTTCCCTGCATCAACGCGATAGCAATATTGCCACTGTGGTACCGGTTCCGTACCATTAATCCAGTCGGCACTACGTTTGCTACTGTGCAAAACCTTAATTTGCGCCTGTTGCGTTCTAACCTTGGTCAAGGGTTTTAGGCGGTTTTTAATTTTGGCCAACTCGGCATTAAAACGGGTAGGCGGCTGGTCATAGTCAATCTTTTTGGTCTTGGGATTAATATACAGCGAATTGACCTGAACCAGCTGATTCGGCTGTTTCGATTTAAAGTTGTAATAATACAGCTGCGGTAAACGGCCACGACCATCTTCATAATGGCGCAGCAGATAGACTTTTTGATCTTTCTGGTCATAGCCCAGCACTTCAATCCTTTGCTGGCCGCCGACGGTGGCAAAACTGATGATGGGCAGACAGGCTAAAGCAGAAAATAATAATGGTTGAACCAGTTTCATACTTCGACTCCACATTACAGGATATGGTTTTACTTTAAGCCAAAATCATGGAGAAAAGATGAGAAACAGTGTATCTAGGCGGGTGAAGATAAAATAAGCGCCAATACTTCCTGTGCTACCAATTGGGTCAGCTGATCCAGCCGTTCAATCGGGCTGCCATCCAGCAGATAATGAAAATTATGCAATTGCTGCTGATAGTGAATGGCAATATAAAAAGTGCCTTCAGGTTTCTCTGCGCAGGCGCTGCCACCGGGTTTTAGCAAACCGGTACAGGCCACCACAATATTGGCCTGTTTAAACAGAGCCTGGCCATGCAAGGCCATCTGCGTGGTAATTTCCGCAGATTCCGCCGTGTAATGCGCAATCAGTGCCGGATCAATCTGTAACAGGTTGGCTTTAATGCTCGGGTCATAGCTGACCAGCGCCCCGAGTAAAATATCTGCGCCGCTATTCTTATAAATTGAAAACTGGCTGCATAAATAGCCTGAACTGGCACTTTCAATAAAGGCAATGGTCAGTTGCTGTTGTTCCAGCGCATCACAGCAGCGTTTCAGCATGATGAATCTCCATTTCTTCTTCTTTTCCAAACGATTTTAAGCAAGATCAGTCTCAATCTTGTTGCGGATTCAGGCATTTAGCGCTAAAGATCGCGCGTTCCGATTTCAATTGTATAGCAGTTAGGCGAAACTCGAAATTATCGGTTTATTCTGCTGCAAAAGAATGGTAAAACTAAAAATAAAGTGCTTAGTGAAAGTAGGTTAATACAATGAAAACGATTGTGAAATATATGGTCTTAAAAGACCTCGACTATCAGTTAGGAACCTTACTTTTCCAGGAGGAATTACAGGCCGATGCTTTATATTTTGACCAGATTCCTGCAGTAATTTCTTATCAGAACCATCAGTTTAAAGTGATTAGTAAAGAACTGAAACGCGTCCAGAACGCAGCAGAGCCAGAAAACCTGCAACGTATTATTGTCAAAGTCGTGACTGTAGCATAATACGGAAAGTCGCCTGCGGGCGGCTTTTTTATACGCCTTATTTTTAAAAACTGTTGCAATAACAAAGCCTGAATTAACAATAAAGCTGAAATATTGACCAAAGCCATACAGCGCGGCTGTCTTAAATCATGAACAATAAAAACAGTTCAACACAACAATAAAGACAGGAGTCGATGATGGCTAAACCAGAAAAAACCTCGAATGAAAAGACCCAGCAACAGCAACCTCAACCCAAGACCGATTCACAAGTGATTCCAAATAAAAAGAATCCGCATCCACAACATCCAAGAGATAAACAGGATACCGCCGTACAGCGCTAAGTCTGGGGGATGTTTATCCATCAGCTCCTTTTCTCATAGTTAAATCAAACGTGTTGCAGGGCAGGAAGCATCAGTATAGCGCAGAGCTCGCAGCAGTTTGATCAAGGAGATGCAAGATGAAGATCGGTTTATTATTTGGCATGTTTGCCAGTTGTACGCTGATGGCATGTCAAAGCGTACCTTCTATACCAGCACAACAGGTAGATGTAACCAAGTCCTTAGGTTTAAAGCAGTGTGAGGGGGATGATCCCAAAGTGCGTTTACAGCAGCTGAAAGAGCAACTGCAGCAGGCCGGGATAGAAGTTTATAATGAAGCACTCGGGCATGATGGTCTGGTACATATTACCGTATGTGGTGCCAGTACCGGCCAGACTGCCATCTTTACTATTTCGGCAACACAACTGGGTGCGGCGCAAGGCTTGGGTTATCAGCTAACGCCAGCACCTTAGTCAATAAAATGTGACAAGTAACGTTTTGAAATTACTTTGAAAAATATGACTTATCGTTTAAAAAAAATAAAAAATGGAAGCTTTTGCCAATGCTGGAAATCCAGGAAAATAGGACAATTTTAATCAAGAAATATGCGCTGTAAATTCTTATTTTCTCTTGACTTTTCTCTTTATGAGTTTGAGTCCATACATCCCTCGTATGGACTCTTTTTTTGCCTGGATTTTAATAGAAATGTAATTTATTAAAATATTTTAAACAATGGTAAAAATCGAGCAAAGCTAAATAACTGATATTTTTTATATTATATATCTATATATTATTTTTTCTATATTCTTAAAAATGAAACTTTTGCTACTTATATTTAAAACTAATGAATAAAGGTTAAAGTGAGGTTAAAGCAGATGAACGATGTCAGCTTGGAGTTTTTAAATCAGGCCATTGATAAGTGCCTAAAAGAGGGCAAGAAACCGAAAAAACTACGTTTGGGCTATAAATTGTATGCGCATTTTATGCATGATATGCGTTTTTCCAAGGAAGTCCGAGATTCTGCACTTGATCCGGACAAGCGCCGTTATCGTGGAATCAAGCTAAAAGTGACCCAAGATGAGTATGAATTAAGTTTTGTAGAAAAAGAATAATCTGTATTTTTAAATAGATAAAAAATAAATGTTATTTTTTGCTAATTTTGGTGATAAAAATTTAATATAAATTACCAAGTATTCTAGATTTATATACATGTGGGGGATGTATATTATAAATGGGTGAGCTTTTGTAATATAATGCAATTGGTCATATCACTATTTCTTGGTATAAGAACAGAACAATAATAAGAAAGGAGTATGGATATGAAAGTGAATACACGACGGTCTTTAGATATTACGGTTCTGGTGAGTGCTTCATGTATTATCACCTGTATGATTTACTTATTAGGGCAAACCAGAGTCGTACTCTTTTAAAAATAAAAACCACCTTCGGGTGGTTTTTATTTGCCAGTTGAGATTCGTTAAACCATATTAACCTTCAATCTGACAGGCTTCTGCGCAGGCACGACAGGCGCGGGCACAGTTTTGACAATGTTCATCTTCATGCTGGCCACATTCTTCGGCACACAGTTCACAGGCTTTGGCACACAGGTCCATGGCTAAATGATGTAGCTCCGAGTTGCGAACTTCAAAGGTAACACAGAGTTTGCAGGTTTCAACACAGTCCAGACAGCGCTGGATGCAGGTTCGCATCATCTGCACATGTTCTTCGTGTAAACAGGCATCTGCGCAGCGTTGACAAGCAACAATGCATTCCAGACAGGCCTGTATTGAAAGCGAAGATTGTTGAACGGATGAAAGATGCGGCAGCTGATTCATAAGCAGATCCTCGAATAAAGTCCGGTTGATATCAAAATTTATTGCGGTATTTCAATCCAGGTTTCTTGTACTTCTTGCAGGTTTTTAATCAGGATTATACGCTGCTCACAAATATCACCCACCCATGATAGCGGGATCAGATGTGCTTTGCCTTCGGCATCCTGACTTAGTTGGATTCGATCTAAATCCAGAAACTGTTCAATTTGGCCCAGATGAACGCCGTTAGCGGTAAAGACCTCCGCATGTTGTTGCACATGATGACGAAACTTGGCCATACTGCTGCCTCAAGAACAGGATTTTTTCACTCTAATGCAAGCTATCGTACAAAAGATGAAAAGCAATAAAAGCGATACAAATCAGCGGCAGATATTCACGTCGTATTAAACGGTTACATGCTTTTAAATAGAATAAAGAGAGGCGTGGGTTTTATTTATATACAAAAGTATTTTATTTATGACAGGATTATCCTATTTATATCAGACAGTTTAAGTGGATAAACTGCCTGATTTATTCTAATTTAAAACAGTTATTTATTTATCGCTCGAAATCATACTTTTGAGTACATGATCGTGGTCAATAAAATGATGTTTTAATGCAGCCAGTACATGACCTATCAATAATAGGCCTGCTGCCCAGGATAAATAGATATGTAAGGGTTTGACGATGGCTAACAGCTGCAGATTGGCCTGTACCATTCGTGGAATTTCAAACAGATAAAGTACCGGTGCCGGATGACCGGCGCTCCAGCTAAATAAACAGCCGGTAATCGGCAAGGCCAGTAGCATAAAGTACAGAGCTAAATGACCCAGATGAGCCAGTTTTTGCATAAGTGGCGACATGGTGTCGGGGAGTTTTGGTACCGGATGGGTATAGCGCCAGAAGATTCGGATTACAATTAGAAAGATGAGCGTGGTGGAATATTTTTATGCAGTTTAATGACATCGCCTTTAAAGCTGCCATCTGCTTCATAACTCAAAAAGTTACCGCTATAAAAACCCAATAATCCAGGCCGCTATAAAAATAATTGCCATAAGCCAGTGCAAGACTTGGGCGGTGCGGGTGTAGTAGAGTGATGTGTTATTCATATTCTAGAAGAGGATAAAAAGATCCGTTTTATCCTAATCTGTTCTTGTTTGCTCGGAAACCGGACAAATGCAACGTAGCGTTCTAGATTTGGGGGGATCACACATTCATTCGATTAGGGATGATAAAAAAATGAGAAAATTTGACTTGTATAAACAATCTTAATAGCGCCCATTGGTCAATTCTAGGCTTCGATAAGAAGCTTGTAATAGATTGCGCTACTAGACGATTTATTGAGTTAAATCGCCCAGATGATCAGTGATCACGAAAGATAAGGGGCTTCTGGCTGCATATTAAATGATCTGCATCTGATCTCATCTTAAGGATTTCTTTTTTCAATCTGTTGAGTTGCGTCACAAAGCAAGTGCTAAAATACTGAAATTCGGCAGAGTTTCTCAGCAGTATCCTCAACTGCAAGCAAAGGAAAATACATGCAACCCAATGCACTCATAAAGTTCCATCACAGATTTAACATGCAAGGATTGGGCGGCTAATGCGATCACTTGCAATCAGTACACGGCTCGGCGGTTTCTACTTTTTCTACTACGCCATTGTTGGAACCTTCATGCCGTTTTGGAGCCTGTATCTGGAAGATCAGGGCTTTAATTATCAGGAAATCGGGATTCTGTCTTCCATTGCAATTATCACCCGGTTTTTTGCCCCTTTTATTTGGGGCTGGATTGCCGATAAATCCGGGAAACGCATGTTGCTGGTGCGTATTGCCACCTGGATGGAAGCCTGTATCTGGTTCATGCTGTTTATCATTCCGAATAGTTTCCAGTCAGTGGCATTGTTGATGCTGATTTTCAGCTTTTTCCAGAATGCCATTTTGGCCCAGTTTGAAGGAGTGACCTTATTCTGGCTGGGCGATCAACGTGAACAGCTGTATGGCAAGGTGCGTAAATGGGGATCGGTCGGTTTTATTGTTGCGGTATTTGGTATCGGCGCGTTGCTGGAAATTATTCCAATCTCCATGCTGCCAGTATTGTTGCTATGTATCGCGTTTCTGGCATTTATCTGGTCTTTTAGCATTAAAGAACCCAGCGCTGCACCTAGTTCCCAAAAACAGCTGGAACCTTTGTGGCCGGTGTTAAAACGACCTGTGGTGGCCTGTTTTTTCCTCATTGAGTTTATTCTGCTGTTTTCGCATGCGCCGTTTTACAGTTTTTATAGCAATTATCTGAGTCAGGCTGGTTTTAGTACTTCAATAATTGGTTTGTTGTGGTCAGTAGGCGTGATTGCGGAAATTATCATGTTTGCTTATGCAACCTTTTTCCTGTCGCGCTGGTCATGGCGAACGCTGGTGATGGCCTGTTTGCTGCTGACCGGTTTACGCTGGATTATTGTGGGTATGTTACCTGACAGTTTTATCGCCCAGTTTTTTGCCCAGACCATTCATGCCTTTAGTTTTGGCTTATTCCATGTGATTGCGATGCGGGTGATTTTTCAGAATTTTAGTTTGGGTCAGCAAGGGCGAGGGCAAGCTATCTATAGCACTATGTGGGGTATGGGTGTGGCGTTGGGGAGTATTCTGGCCGGTTATTATTGGGATATTTTTTCAGGGCAAACGGTCTTTATCTGGGCTGGCTTATCTACATTGCTGGGCTTGTTACTGGTCTTTGGTTTGCCGAAACAGCTGCAAAAACAGGCGTAGAAAAAGCCGGTCATATCGACCGGCTGTTGAATCAGGCTATTCAAGTCTTTAAATTTTGATGTGTTGATATTGCGGGAACCACGGCTGAGCCTGTTCCAGTTGTGCAGCCAGTTGTAGTAATACATCTTCACGGGCGAAAGGTGCAGTAAACTGAGAACCTAAAGGCAAGTGCTGTTTATTCCAGTACAGTGGCACAGACATCGCCGGTAAGCCGGTAATATTGGCCAGCTGGGTAAAAGGTACCCATTTCAGGTTTTCCCGTACAATCTGATCGACCAGTTTGCCTTGGGTTAACAGATGCGCCTGTCCGACTTTCAGCAAGGCTTTTAACACCGGTTTTTGCCAGGCTGGGGTTTTAACTTCGCCATTCTGGGGTGCCACAGAGGCTGTGGCTGGGGTCAGATATAAATCATAACGGTCAAAGAACTGGTTCATTTGCGTGGTATAAACGCCCCAGTTATTCAGGTTATGAATATAATCCAGCGCAGAGGTTTTGGCGCCAAATGCGGCCAGCGCCAGTGAATCCAGCTCGAAATCATCATTGCGTGAAGGATACTGCGCGCGAATCTGACTCAGCATATAAGAGAACTGACTAAACCAGGTGGTAATAAAATCTTTGGCTAGTTGCATGCCATCAATAGCCGGCTGATCTTCAATTACTTCATGCCCAAGGCTGGTTAAGAGTTTTACAGTGTGCTCAATCGCCTGAATAGCATCTTTAGATACAGCGGTGCCAATTGGAGAGCGGGTGCTAAACGCAATTTTCAGTTTTTTTGGTGCTTGCTGCATCAGCTGCAGATATTGACCTTCCGGGCGCTGAATCTTAAATAAAGAGCTGTGTTCTTCGCCGTGGGTTGCATCAAGCATGGCAGCGCTATCCCGGACACTGCGCGTCAACACATGCTGAATGGCAGCGCCGTGCATGGCTTCACTCATGGACGGTCCCCATGGGGTACGGCCACGACTCGGCTTTAAACCGAACAAGCCGCAATAAGAGGCAGGAATACGAATCGACCCACCGCCATCGCCGGCACCGGCCAGTGGCACAATACCGGCGGCCACAGCAGCCGCAGAACCACCCGATGAGCCTCCACTATTATGTTTTAAATGCCACGGGTTTTTACAGCTGCCCCAAGCATCCGGTTCGGTAATGCCTTTGATTCCGAATTCAGGAGTGTTGGTACGGCCAAAAGTCACAATTCCGGCCTGTTCCCAACGATTGACAATTTCAGCGTTTGTTTCGGGAATATAGCCCATTCTTTTTAAGCCTTGACAGCCATAAGAAGTTGGGTAGCCCGCATATTCCTGAAACAGGTCTTTGACCAGAAAGGGTACCCCAGCAAATGGACCAGACAATGGTCCTTGTACGCGTTGCTGGGCATGTTCATGCATCGGAATAATTATTGCATTCAGGCTTTTGCTTTGTTCGGCGCGTTGTACGGCCAGTTCCAGCAGTTCCGATGCCTGAATTTCTTTTTTTGCCACTAATTCGGCCAGCCCCAGACCATCATATTTTAAATATTCTTGTAACTTCATTTTCAATCCTGAAAATATAAATTGTCAGAAACTGTTGTAAGAGATTTTACGCAAAGTTGCAAGGCGAGATTAAAATTTAAACAGTAAAAATTAGCGATTTTGGGGCTTAAAAAAATTGTTGAGTTATGTTTATGCACTAAGTTTATTGCAAAAAATATGCTAACGTTAGCGGGTACTTTATATCATTGAATCAATGTATGAAAAAACTTTATCTCACCAGTTTAATGTTAGTATGTTGCACTGCCGTGATGGCCAATGAAACAAAAACGACAACAACAAATAGTGCTGCCGCAACTGCTGCAAAAGCGCCTGTCAATGCCAATACCGTTCGTGTTATTACCCGTCCTGAAATTGTGGGATTGTGGGGCATGGAAATTCCAAATAACCGCAAATGTATTGAATATTATAATTTTCGGGGTGATAACGATGTCATTATCAAAAGCGGTCAGGAATGGTCGTCTGGCATCTATGACTATCAGCCGGCAGAAGATCCGGCCAGCAGTTTACCTGCCTTAATCATGCAAATTAAATATGACAATAATGAGGTCGATTGTTCCGGTTATCAGGAAGATCAGACCGGGGAAATTTCACAATATTTTGTGCAATGGAAAAATCCGCATACCATTCATTTCTGTAGTAATGAAAAAGCCGAACAGTGCTTTGCCACTTTGCGCCGTGTTTTGCCTTAAAGCTGAAATTCAGCCATAAAAAAACCGCTGAAATCAGCGGTTTTTTTATTTTCACAAGGAAACGCTTAGGCTTCCTTGTTGGCACCTTCAAGCTGCTTTAACAAATGCTTTTCCAGGTAGTGAATATCCATTGCCTGTTTGCAGAAGTTTTCATCTTGCAAGATCAGATCTTTATGTAATGGAATATTGGTTTTCACACCGGTCAAAATCATTTCATCCAGCGCCTGACGCATGCGCGCAATACTGGTGCTACGGTCTTTACCATGCGCAATCAGTTTAGCGATCATCGAGTCGTAATAAGGCGGAATGCTATAGCCCGGATAGATATGTGAATCTAAGCGGATACCGGCACCACCAGACGCGTAGAAGTTTTCAATCTTGCCTGGTGATGGCAGGAAGGTTGATGGATCTTCCGCATTGATACGGCATTCAATGGCATGACCTTTCACCTGAACATCTTCCTGCTGAATGTCGAGGCCTAAACCACCGGCAACGCGCAGTTGTTGTTCAATAATATCAATACCTGTGACCATTTCAGTTACCGGGTGTTCTACCTGAACACGGGTGTTCATCTCGATAAAGAAGAACTCGTCATCTTCAAACAGGAACTCGAAAGTACCGGCACCGCGATACTGCATCATCTTACAGGCGTTGACACAGGCTTCTAAAATATCTGCACGTGCTTGCTCTGGCAGGTTTGGTGCTGGTGCTTCTTCCAGAACTTTTTGATGGCGACGCTGTAAAGAGCAGTCACGGTCATACAGATGGATGGCATGGCCGTTACCATCGCCCAGTACTTGCACTTCAACGTGACGAGGCTTTTGCAGGAAACGTTCCATATAGACCGTATCATCACCAAACCACATTTCCGCATCACGCTGCGCCGCTTGTACCGATTCCAGCAGGGTATCGACACGTTCAACAATACGCATACCACGACCACCACCACCGGCAGCTGCTTTAACAATCAGTGGAAAGCCGATTTCTTTGGCTTCAGCCAGGGCATTTTGTGGTGTTACTGCATGGGCAGAACCTGGTACCGTCGGTACGCCGGCTTTACGCATGGCGGTAATGGCAGAAACCTTGTTCCCCATTAAGCGGATGTGTTCTGGACGCGGACCAATAAAGATAAAGCCTGAGCTTTCTACAATTTCGGCAAATTCCGCATTTTCAGACAGGAAACCATAACCCGGGTGAATGGCATCAGCACCGGTAATTTCTGCTGCGGTAATAATCGCAGGAATATTCAGATAACTGTCGCTGCTCGCGCCCGGACCGATACACACGGCTTCATCACAGAAACGTAAATGCATCAGGTCTTTATCGGCATCGGAATAGATACCGACAGTTTTGATTCCTAAAGTTTTGCAGGCCCGGGTGATGCGAAGCGCAATCTCACCACGGTTTGCAATTAAAACTTTTTGCAACATTGTGAGTCCCCGTGGTCTTAAGCGCGGTAGCGGAAGAGTGGTTGACCAAACTGAATCACTTCACCATTTTTAACTAGAATTTCTTCAATCACGCCGCTTTGAGTCGCTTCAATCGGGTTCATGATTTTCATGGCTTCGATAATACCTAAGGTTTCACCTGCAGAAACGGTTTGACCGATTTTCACAAAAGGTGCTTCACCTGGGCTTGGTGCTGCATAGAACACACCAACCATTGGAGAAGTTTCAACTGCGCCACGTGGAGAAGATTTCGGTGCTGATGGCAGATCTGCTGCTGGAGCAGGCATTGCTGGAACTGCTGCCGCTACTACTGGACTGCGACGAGTAAGCGCAATCGCCTGATCGCCTTCTTTAACTTCAATCGCTTGTAAGTCAGATTCAATCATCAGGTCGATGAGTTTCTTGATTTTACGGATATCCATGAGACAGTATTCCTAATTAAGATTGCGAAGTGAGTTGAATTTTTTCGATAACGTAGTCAAGTGCAGCAGCATAGCCTTTTGCACCCAATCCGCAGATCACGCCTACAGCTTTATCGGACAAATATGAATGATGTCTAAATGCTTCACGTGCATGCACGTTAGACAGATGGACTTCAATAAACGGGATGGCAACGCCAAGAAGTGCATCACGTACTGCGACTGAGGTATGGGTCAGGGCTGCAGGATTAATAATGATGAATTGAACGCCTTCTTGACCTGCCTGATGAATTCGGTCGACAATGGCACCTTCCCAGTTACTCTGGAAAGTTTCTAGCGAAAATGATGCATTTTGCGCTTGTGTCATGAGCTGCTGATTTATATCCTCAAGGGTAAGGTGTCCATAAACCTCAGGTTCTCGCTTTCCTAGCAAATTTAAATTCGGTCCATGAATAACCAAAATGGTTGAACTCATCCAGCCTGCTCCAATTAATAAGTTGCAAATAGTCTTTGCAAGATGTCTGCAAAGTTTGCTTATTATGGCATGAAATTCCACATTTTTTTTATAATTTCTTTAAATTTACGTGAAAAGCATGTCGCAAAATATGGCTATATCATGCAAACTTTGCATACAATTCGCAATGTTAAAAGATTCCAAATTTGCACGAAATTACGGTTTTTTACATTGTAATGAGAATTGACCAAAACCATTCACAGGTTTGCCGCAAAATAGTTTGATGAGTTTAAGCCCAAGTAGATGGCCTGCATGTGCATCCGGTTTTATCTCTGGATTTCCCCCGGAATGCTATCCCTGAATTTGGGGAGTTTTTATCCTCCTCCTGATTTCTATATTGAATTGGCCGCGTTTTAAAATTTATACCATTCAATATATCTGCTGAGAGGTTGCCGCTATAGATTCTGTTTTATCTGGCTTTAAACTACCGTGTTGCTATCTTTATTTATTCTTGAATTACAAATATTTATCTTTATTTTGTGCTTGGGATATAGTACTTAGATCAGTCATTAGCGTGCTGTTTAGATCAGTTTAGCATGTGCTTAATAGTTGGGCTGATCTTTCAGATAGAGGGTGTATGGGAATAGGTTAAGACGCTAACAAGAGATGAGCAATCCTGATTATGAACAGTCATTGTGAAGAGAATTAGAGTAGAGTGGATTCAAAAGTGTTGGATTTATTTTCAGGAAGTCATTGACCAATTCTTTCATTGAAAAAGACAGTTTCGTGTCTTTCTGTACGAAAGCCGTTCAGGCAAGGTTGGCAAAATTTGATAGTTCACGTATTGCCTAAACTGATTTGGCGAGTAGGGCCTTGATTTTAGAATTAAAAAATAACAGTATTGCTTTATTAAGGGGAAATCTTCTTAAAAGCGACAAATATCTTAATTTAGCCTAAGTAAGACAGATCTATCTAATTCAGCCTGTGACAACTCTGTATCGGCGAAGTGCTGTATAAATAGACAAATAGCCCTGATGTGCTAAGATAAAGACATATTACACACAGTGTGAACAGGAGTTGTCCAATGACAGCTTATACGATTATGAAAGCAGGCAAGGTGGAGGATGATATGATTCCAAAACTGGCGATTCACGCATTCCGTGATGCTTTTAAGCAGGCATGTGCGTCTTCAACTGTGGTGTATGTGAAAGATCAGCAACTGGTACAGCGCCAGCCGAATGGTCAGGAAAGCGTAATGAAGGATGTATCTGCGGCTTATCGTAGTGCGCAGCATCTTCCAAAAACCTTGACACGTAAAAAGAAATTACAGACCGTTCACTAATTTATGCCACAACCCCGCATCAGGATGTTTGCAGGTCCGAATGGTTCAGGAAAAAGTACCATTAAGGAATATTTGTTGCCCCATCATATTGGGGCATATTTAAATGCAGATGAACTCGAATATCAGCTTAAACACTCTGCAGTTTTGCATTTGGACCATTATCATCGGGCATTGAATGCAGCTGCTTTAATTTCCTTTCTAGAACAAAAACAACGACCGCAGGCAAATACATGGGTGCCTTTATTACGTCAGCCACCGGTACTGATTAGTGCAAGCTGCGTACAGTTTGATCCTGCGGAAATCGACTCCTATTTATGCGCGCGTATTATTGATTATATTCGCCTGGAGTTTTTACGTTTAAAGGTGAGTTTTACCTTTGAAACAGTGATGTCGCATATTTCCAAGGTAGAATTTTTACATGAGGCAAAACGCCACGGATTTAAAACCTATCTGTACTATGTTTCCACGGTTGATCCGCTGATTAATATTGCACGGGTGCAGTATCGCGTAGAGAAGGGCGGGCATGGCGTGCCTGAACAGAAGATTAAACAGCGTTACTACCGCAGTATGGATTTATTGATGCAGGCGGTGGATGCCACAGACCGAACCTACTTTTTTGATAACTCAACGGATGGTCAAGCTGCATCTTTCCTGGCCGAAATTGAAAATGCCGAACTGTTAAAAATAAATCCCGAGGCGCAGGTGTTGCCAGAGTGGTTTGTAGAGAAAGTTTTAAATGCTTTTGAGTAAGTCAGTTCACTTGGATGGGTACTCATCTCTATTTCTGATCAGCAGCTTTAAAACACCAGGAAATTAAAGCCAAACTACATAATATTCTGCCGAAGTACAAAATTCCCCGAGGATATATTCGGGGGATTTGCCCAACTATCAAGATCAGCTAATTAATTCACATGATTTTTCTAGCAAATTGTTTTCCATTTACGACCTGTAAGGCGGTTTATTAAACTAAAATAGTCTTTATCCAAGTCCTATTTTTAGAGATGTGCTGGCCGCGCTAAGCCTCTAGTCAGTGGAAGCTTTTTTATTTTCCTTATTTTTTAAACGCTTCATTCTCATTCCTTTATCCCTAAAATAGCCTAAGCAATACTCTCCTTAATCAGCAAATGACAATGCAAAAGCCAGAATAAAGGAAGGGGGGAGGATGGTTAGCTCTTTGTAAGAAAGGATAGCTATTTATTGATATTTTATATATTATAAAAAAATATAATGTTTTGGGTGTATGGCGATGCATGATTTCCTGATTGCGTTTTTAGGTGGTCTTTTATTAGGGGCCGCCGTGGTCGGCTATTTATATGTGAACGGACGAATCGCAGGGATTAGTGGTTTGCTGGCTCAGGTGATGCAGCCAAGCACCATCTTTAAAACACCGGCGCTGTGGTTTTTATTGGGACTGTTTGTTACGCCGTTTATTTATGGAATCTGGCAGCAGCCACAGATTGAACTTGACGCCAGACCACTCATGATGGTGGTGGCCGGTATTTTGGTTGGTTTTGGGACCCGTTTAGGTTCGGGTTGTACCAGTGGTCATGGTATTTGTGGAATCAGCCGTTTATCCAAACGTTCGATGGTAGCGACCTTGACCTTTATGCTGACGGGCGTATTGACAGTGTATGTCATCCGCCATATCACAGGAGCATTCTAAAATGAAAAATATCTGGGCGTTTCTATTTGGCGGATTATTTTCATTGGGCCTGATGATTTCGGGTATGTCCAATCCGGAAAAAGTACTAGGTTTTCTGGATATTTTTGGGGATTGGGATGCCAGTCTGGCTTTTGTGATGATGGGTGCCATCGCCGTGGCTTTTATTCCGTTTCAAAAGGCAGTACGTCAGGCCGAACCTAAGACGGTGTATCATGAGGCCATTGAGTTACCGCGGCAAAATCAGCTAGATTCTAAACTGATTATCGGCAGCGCTTTGTTTGGGATTGGCTGGGGAATTGCCGGCATTTGTCCTGCACCTAGCTTTACGTTAATTGGTTTGGGCTATTATCAGGCGCTGTACTTTATTGCTGCGATGATGTATGGCATGTATCTCCATCATCGACTTTTAGGGAAAAAATCATGACCGCTACGCCAGTTGTACAACATTTTTTTGACAAAGAGACCAATACATTCAGCTATGTAGTGACCGATCCAGCCACGCAGCAATGTGCAATTATTGATAGCGTCTTGAATTATGATGCGGCTTCAGCATCTACCTCGACTGAAGGTGCAGACGCAATCATTAGCTATATTCAGCAAAATAGCCTAAGCGTTGAGTGGATTTTAGAAACCCATGTGCATGCAGATCATCTGACCGCAGCCCAGTATTTAAAAGAAAAGCTCGGTGGAAAAATTGCCATCAGTAACAAGATTATTGTGGTGCAGGATACGTTTGGCCGTATTTATAATCTGGATTTGAAATATCTGAATGCGCATCAAGCCTTTGATTATCTGTTTGATGATCATGAGCAATTCAGTATTGGTGAATTAACGGCCTACAATATTCCAACACCAGGGCATACACCGGCCTGTTTAAGCTATGTGATTGGTGATGCAGTCTTTGTCGGCGATACCTTGTTTATGCCGGATTATGGTACTGCACGCTGCGATTTCCCGAAGGGTAGTGCAGAGCAACTGTTTGATTCTGTGCAAAAACTGTATAAGTTGCCAGCACAGACACGGGTATTTTTATGTCATGACTATCTGCCTGAAGGGCGTGAGGTCTTTATACACGAAACCAGTATCCAGCAGCAAAAAGCCGAGAATATCCATATTCACGATGGCACGCAAAAAGCTGAGTTTGTAGAAATGCGTAATCGCCGTGATGCCGGTTTGTCGATGCCAAAACTGATTCTGCCTGCCATTCAGATCAATATGGTGGCCGGACATTTCCCTGAACCGGAAGCCAATGGCACGCGCTATCTGAAACTGCCACTCAATTATTTCAACAAATAAACTGGATCGGCCAATGCCTTCATGCAACTGGCCGATATTTTTGGCCTGATACAAAATAGCCTAAGCAAAAATACAATTTTAATAAAACACTTATCCTATAATATCGAGAAAGCCAAAACCGATGCATTCAAGGAATCAAAAATGCTGCTCAATTTCCAGACTTCACAACAACATCTATCAAGCACCGACATTCCGGTTGTTCTTATTCATGGTTTATTTGGCAGCCTGAGTAATTTGGGTATGTTGGCACGTGCGTTACAGGAACGTTATCCGGTCATCCAGATTGATGTGCGTAACCACGGAAAATCAGAACATCGCCAGAGCATGAGCTATACCGAGATGGCGCAAGATGTACTGGAAACCCTGGATGCGATTCAGGTACAAAAATTTATCGTGATTGGCCATTCCATGGGTGGAAAAATTGCCATGCAACTGGCTGAACTTGCACCAGAGCGGGTAGAAAAACTGGTGGTGCTGGACATGACGCCATTTGCCTATCAGGAAAATCATCATGACCAAGTGTTTGAGGCGTTATTTGCCGTCAAAAAAGCACAAGTAGAATCGCGCCAGGATGCCACCCAGATTATGCAGCAGCATTTGCGTGAAGATGCGGTGATTCAGTTTCTGATGAAATCGTTTAGTAAAGGGCAGTGGTTATTTAATGTCGATGCGCTTTATGCATCTTATTCGAAAATTTTATCTTGGCAGCCAGTTCAGGTGGATGTGCCAAGTTTATTTATTCGTGGCGGTGCATCTCCGCATTTATCTAAACCGGAACACTATGCTGCCATTGAACAGCAGTTCAGTCAGGCCAGCATTGAAACTGTTGAAAATGCTGGCCATTGGCTGCATGCAGAGAAAACTGCTGAAGTGGTCGATAAAATCCAGCTGTTTTTATCTGCATAAGCCCGGTATTATTTTTAATCGAGTGCATTGGCCATCAGCTGACCTTCCGAGGTCAGCTTTTCTGCCATTTCCCGGGTTTTCTTTAAGCCTGGCATCCGGTATTCGGTATGGCCGTAATCTTTAATGGATTTCCAGCGGCCACCCCAAGTCAGGCCGACCGACTCCGCCACTTCACCATACAGTTCATAACCGCGCATTGCCCACGGGTCACGCTCGGAAATTACCACTTTGCCATTGCGTTTAAAGGCCACATCGGCGGCTAAACCAAATTGATGATAGCTTTGATAACCACGGGCACGGGTGGTGTTTTTATTTTTGGACAGCGAGTTTTGTCGCTCCGGACTACGATAACCTTCCAATAACACCAGCTCATAGCCATGGCGTTCTTTCATGATTTTAAACACCATCAGCAGGCGCTGTTTATAACGTGGATTCATCTTATGCCACTTCCGGTCAGCGCTCACAATTGATGGATTGACATGAGAATGAGCATGTAAATCTTCCACTGCCGGATCATAACTATGCTGATCTGCCGGCACAGCCGCCCACTGATTTTCCAGTTGCATGGCCTCAACCACGGCGGCTTCAACCAGTGCTTCTTCTACTTCAGGTGGTGGCGACAGCATTTCACCTTCAAGCAGGGCATAAACTTGAGGATCGACTTCTCTTAAATAGTCAGCTTCAATTTTGGTGGCGCTAATCGGGCGGGTAAAGGCAAACAGGATGATGCTGGAAAACAGAAAAAATCCGGCAATCAGAATCCACCATTGCTGAATATGCCAATGGGTTTGAGTCTGTTCTGCTGCAGCCGCATGATTAAACTGTTGAGCCAGACTTTTCACCGAGCTCAACTGTTTTTTACTGTTGGGAATAAGTGCCTGAAAACCGGATAACACCTTGGCGCGTAATTCATAAGACAACAATAGCGCCAGGCTACAGGCAACAAGCACAAAGGCAATAAAAATAACCGCAATCATGGATGAACAGCAGTGTCCTGCACGCTTACAGTTTCAACTTTTTCTACCGGTTTACGGGTGACCGAAATTTGGACACTGGCCTGTGGTGTTTCTTCTGGTTCTACGGCGGCCATTGGTACCACGACCGGTGCAGCCGGTTTAGCAGGAACAGCTTTGGCTGGTGCTGGAGCTGGTTTTGGTGCAGGCGGCTGTTTTGCTGTCGCCGCAGGAGCACTGGCCATGTCTTGCGGAAAGTTCGGAGCTACACGCGCTTGATTTGGCGCAGGCTGGGCAGCAACTTTTGCTGGTTGATGGGCAAAGATTTTACTTAAATCACCATCATTGGGTTGCTGAAACTCAACCGGATGTTCAGCCTGCACATCTTCGAGCTCGTCAAAACTGCCAGAGTGATCGGTCATCTGGTTTTTTAATTCTTCCAGTTCTGCCGGCAGTTCCGATGGAGTAGCCGCTGGCGCGGCCATTGCCTGAGTGGACTCTGCTAGTGTTGTCGATGGCTGGCCTGCATAAAAATAGGCATAACCGGCTAAACCGGTGACCACGACCCCCGCCACAAAACCGCCCAGACTATATAAAAGTGGCGACGGCGATTTTGGCTTGTTACTTTGTAAAATCCGTAATGAAGTTTGTTTTTCGTTTGCCATGTTTTATCTAAATTTTATGGTAAATGAATGGTGATATGCGCCTGTTCCGTGGGTGCAGTAATCACGTTTTGATATTGGCTCATTGCGCTACTGTTCTGGTTGGATAGCATGTAACGCAGGCCAGCAAAGGACAATAAGGCAAAAAGGGCTAAAAACAGCAAAATCCAGAAAAAAGGTAATTCACGGTGAATAATATGTTTGATTTGATCCGGTAAGGCAGCAAAAGGGGAAAACGCGGTTTTCTTGCCTTTCAGATAATCAATTTCATCGCCGACACGCGCCACTATATGGTTTAGTGCTTCCATCGACTCAATACGATATTTGCCCTGAAAGCCCAGCAGCATGCAGTAATGATAAACCTCTAAAGCCGCCAGACGTTCTTTGCCACGACTTCTGAGCTGTTCCAGCATTTCAAAAAAGCGATAGCCGGCCAGCTGCGAACCGAACAGATTGAGTTGTAGGGGATTAATCAGCCAGTGATTCTGCAAATCAAAAAATTGCGGGTCCTGCTGGGTCACAATGGTTTCATCCAGCAAGGCACAATACGCATATTTGGCATCGTGAATATCATCGGCTGAAAACTGCAGTTTTTTTGCCTGGGTTTCAAAGCGGTTCAGCATATCCATGATTTTTTCACGGAATGCTTCAACATTGCCTGGCACATACTGGTTCTTGATCAAGAACACAATATAGAAGCCGTCATGAAGTAAATCGACCAGATTGGCACTATTGCTAATTTTCGGGTTGACCTGTGGTGGGGTCAGACCAGTACCAATCTGACCATCATCAAATAAGGAAGGTGCATGATGTGGAGTATTCATGAAAAAATGTCCTTAACCGTTCATGACAGCAATAAGTTCAATAGAAAGATCCTGGAAGCCGGCCGGCACATAGATACAGATCGATTCCGAGTCGAGCATGCGTTGATACAGGTCATTATTCGGCTCAATTTCAAAATAGCTCACTCCGGAACGTACCGGAATAGCGGTCGGAACCTGCATCAGGTGATGAATTGGAATAGCCGGTAAGGCAGCCATCACGCGCTGTTCAACATCAACCGTATTACCGACTTTAAAACGCAGTGGCACAATCTGGATCAGTTCATGCGCCTGCATCATCGAGCTGGACACGGCAATATACAGACGGGTATCGCGAGTAATCTTGTCGGATTCCAGACTGCCGACCCAATAAGACGGACGGATTTCTTTCAGGGCGATGCTGATATAACGGCTGGAAATAATGGTATCCAGCAATTCTCTCAGAATGACATCCAGCTGTTCAAAACTGTCCTGTAGCTGATGATGCTTATAACGCGGCAACTGATCGACTTCATAGGCCGTCGAGAAGGTCAGCAAAGAACCGGTTAAACGTAATAATTCAAAAAATAGACGTTCCGGATGAATCTGAGGATATTGCAGAACATGACTTAAAGTCGCATGTGCAGTATTTAAGGCATTCACCAGCCAGAACGAAACAATATCGCCAGAACGGAATTCAATCAGTTTTTGTTCATTTTCCCGGTTATTGGTTTGAATGGTTTTGATTTTGGCTTTAATCACATTCAAGGTACGGCGCAGGCCTTGCAGCAAGCTGTCGCTCGATTCAATATGTAAAATTGGTGGAATAAATTTGCGCTCAAACTCGAAATGGCCGGAACTGTGGCGTTTGATTTTGGCCACCGGCAAATAGATAAAGCCATCCATTTCATGATTTGGTTCAAACTGGGCATCCAGCAGTTTAAATTCGGCACGGCGTTTCAGCAGGGTAATATCTGCCGGGGTAGCGTCGGTGAATAAATCATGGGTTTGAGTGAGATGTGAATGGTAACGGCCCGGTTGAGCGCCAGATTCAAACACCACATTATTTTTATTTGGCTGTACAATCGGTAGCGCTAGATAAACCAGCATTTCACCACGCAGATTCAGGTCATCCAGCTGTACCGGTTCAGGTAGTAAATCACGTGCTGGCGCCTGATAGATTTCTCCATCTTGCCACAGCATTTCAATACTTTCTAAAGCCAGCACATGGGTATTTAGCTGAGCTTCATCAAACTTTATAGATTGCACACCATAAGCAAATGGAATGGTGGAACGAACAGTATGGTTCAGGCGCTGTTCATGATAGCTGTCTTGCAACTGAAAATGTTGCGGGCGTAAAAATAAGCCTTCGCCCCAAAGAATTTTATCTGCTTTAAACATGGCACTTACCAATCACTATTTGTTTCATTAGAGCTTTGCACACCCAGTAATTCCTGAATATTTTCAAGCGGGTTGTCATTTTTAATTACCTGAGTCAGCCATTCATGCAGCGGCATCTGACTCCATTTAATGGTTTTTTGCAGCATGTAGCTGACCGGGCTATGGGGTTCATTGGCCTGAAAGTAATCGGCAATTTCCTGTAAAACCTGCATGGCCTGTTCACGGTTGGCCAGATGGTTTTGAGGTTGCGGTTGAAAACCGGTCGGTGCATTCATGATGGGCATCGCTATGGCAGGGGCTGCTGTAGCATTAATGGCATCAGCAGTCACAATGTTATTCTGTTCAGGTGCTTCAACCAGAGTCTGCGCGGCAAAGGCATCTGTTTTATATAATTTTTTAAGCGTGGAATGAATCGAATCAAGCTGTGAGTCAATAGCGGCAAAACTTGGTGCATCCAGGCCCATTAATTGATCCAGTACTTCTTTTAAACTTGACCACTGCTGCAAAATGTCCAGAAAGTGCTGGTAATTCTGGTATTGCAGCGACTTCGAGGTATTCAACAGCGCCTGATCAAACTGCTCCAGCTGTGGCGTGGCTGCTTGATCAGATGAATCTTCACTTTGCTTGCGACGCAAATTGTCCTGATACAGAAAATTGTCATAATCACGCAGGCTCAGGTGCGGTGCAGTCACAATCGGCACGGTTTTAATCAGCACCGGAATCTGGTTGATCAAACCTTGTAATAAACCAATACGCTGATCCAGATCATCATCTTCAATTTCCGGATGCAGCTGCAACCAGTATTCATTCAAGCTGCGATGGCTAAGTTGAATGGCCTGAGCAATACCCTCAAAACCATACAAATTGCTCCATGCTTCCAGCAGCCAGCCATATAAACGGATATCCTTGGTTTTGCTTTCCAGTAATTCAGTCGATTTGCTATGTACAAAACCCCAATCGGCCTGTTTGGGTTCGGAGACCCAATCGCCCTGATCGAGAAGCGGATCATCCTGAGTTTTGGCCTTTTTAATGGCATGAAACTCATTGGAAAAAGAATAGTCTTCTCCACAAGGCTGTTCGGCAGAAATGGGGTGTAACAATACATCGAGGTTGAGGTTCATTGCTGTTCTGAATCCTTGATTACGCTTCAGTCATCTTTGCTTTTTTACTGCTTCGTTTTTTGGCCGTTTTTTGTTCCGGATCGAGCTGATAGATGATTTCATCGTCTTTGACATCAATATGAATCAGTTGCGGAATTTTTTGCTCGGCCAGTGCCATCAGGATTTCTGTCGCCAAGGCCGGAAGCACCGAAGAATTCAGAATATTGTCGACATTACGTGCACCACTATCGACTTCGGTACAGCGACTCAGCAGTAATTCGATTAAATCGTCGGAATAGCTGACTTTGGTCTGGTACTGCTGTTCCAGACGCGCGGTAATTTTACCGAGTTTGTGCTGGATAATTTGCACCAGTAAATCATCATGCAATGGGTAATACGGCACAATCCGCATACGTCCTAAAAAGGCCGGTTTGAACTGCTTGTACAAACTTGGTTTCAGCTTTTCAATCAGCTGTTCTGCGCTTGGCCATTCATCTACCGGCAGCGGCAGGCAACTTTGCATGATGGCGCCGGAACCGGCGTTAGAGGTCAGCAGGATGGTGGTATTTTTAAAGTCAATCAGGCGACCTTCACCATCTTCGAGCATGCCTTTATCAAACACCTGATAGAATAGTTCCTGCACATCACTATGCGCTTTTTCAATTTCATCGAGCAGGACCACGCTATACGGATTACGACGTACGGCTTCCGTCAGCACACCGCCTTGACCATAACCCACATAACCCGGCGGCGCACCTTTTAAAGATGAAACCGTATGCGCTTCCTGATATTCCGACATGTTGATGGTAATCAGATGCGATTCACCACCGTATAACTCATTGGCCAAGGCCAGGGCAGTTTCAGTTTTACCAACCCCACTTGGGCCGACCAGCAGGAACACGCCTTGCGGTTTGTTTGGATCTTCCAACTTGGCTTTTGAGGTTTTAATACCTTGCACCAGTTGATGCAGGGCATAGTCTTGCCCCATAACACGCTCAGAAAGTTTATCTTCTAAGGTCAGAACCTGCTTGATTTCATCATTAATCATTTTTCCGACAGGAATACCGGTCCAGTCCGAGATAATTTCATTAATAATCTGGGCATTGACGCGTTCAAATACCAGCGGATGTTGACCTTGCAGTTGCTGCAACTGGCTGCGTAACTGCTGCATCTGGGTCTGGCTGTTTTCATCGGCTTCGGTCTGCTGTTCTAGCGTCTGAATCTGCTGAACCAGTTCCAGTTCTTGTTGCCATTGCTGTTGTGTATCGGCAATTTCCTGCTCAAGAGCAGTAATTTTCTGATTTAAACCGTCTAAACGTTCATGATGAATCGGGAAGTGTGCATGTTCTTTTTCAACAATTTCGCGTTCAAGTGTTAAATTGTGCAGCTGCGCCTGTAACTGATCGAGTTTCACCGGCTGGGCATTTTGAGTCAGCGCCACACGTGCAGCGGCGGTATCTAATACACTAATCGCTTTATCCGGAAGCTGGCGGCCACTGATATAACGATGTGAGGCATGCACAGCCGTGACAATTGCTTCATCATCAATATTCAGCTTAAAGTGATTGGCCATCACCGGAATCATGGCGCGCAGCATATCAATTGCGACTTCTTCAGTTGGCTCTTCAACTTTGACCACCTGGAAACGGCGGCTGAGCGCGGCATCTTTTTCAAAATACTGTTTATATTCGGCCCAAGTGGTGGCCGCGATAGTACGTAACTCACCACGAGCCAGTGCTGGTTTCAGCAGGTTGGCGGCATCATTTTGACCGGCCTGACCACCAGCACCAATTAAGGTATGCGCTTCATCAATAAACAGGATAATCGGATGAGTCGAAGCCTGAACTTCCTGAATCACCTGTTTTAAGCGGTTTTCAAATTCACCTTTAACACTGGCACCAGCCTGTAACAGGCCCATATCCAGCACATGCAAATGCACGTTTTTCAGCGCATCGGGTACCTGGTTATTGGCAATTTTAAGTGCCAAACCTTCTACCACCGCAGTTTTTCCGACACCCGGTTCACCCGTTAAAATCGGATTGTTCTGACGGCGACGCATTAAAATGTCCAGCATCAGACGGATTTCAAATTCACGGCCAATCACCGGATCAATTGCGCCCGTTCTGGCTTTTTCAGTCAGGTTAATGGTGTATTGATCCAGCGCAGGTGTTTTTTTGCTATTTGGTGCAGGCTCGATAGCTGTGACGCTTTCAGTTTCAGCCGTTCCCGGGACAGTAGCGTTTTCATTTTCGACACTTTTGACACATACATCTAAGAATTTGTGCTTCATGGTGTCAATTGGGAACAGGTCAAACAGGCTCGAAGCACGCACTGCAATCTGATAAAGATCAGGTGCGGTTAGCAAAGTAACCAGTAAGTGACCGCTACGAATTTGCGGATTTTGCTCGGCCGAGGCTAATAACCAGGCTTGCTCTAACAGACGAATGATAGATTTTGCAAAGATAGGTGTACGAGAATTACCCTTTGGCAGGTGACTGACACTTTCTTTTAAATCATGAATGAGATCATGTTTTAAAATTTTATATTTATCGAGAAGGAGACTCAGGTCATTTTTATGGTCTTGGGTTAATAATTCTAGGAAAAAGTGTTCTATTTCAATTTCGTAGTTCTGCTGATTAATACAGGCATTGGCAGACTTTTCTAAGGCTGTTCTGGCATGACTTGATAGTTTATTAATCAAAATTTTTAAATTATTCATAACACGCTCTAGTTATAATTCCAGTCCAAATGGGTTAAAGTAGCGACCATGGGCTGAACATCGTTTTCAGTAAATAAAATAAATTTTACTTACATATCAATAATTTATATTGATATAAATATTAGGGTTGTAGTATTCTACCTAAAATTTTTTCAAAAATGAAAACAAATAAGACAAAAATAATTTTACCGGAAACAAAAATATGACAATTATTGTCGATAGTTGGCAGAATTTGTCTTGACGCCAGAAGTTTATTTTTTGTTAAATTTGCGCGATGTTTTTTTTTGATAAAAATTGTTCGTGTTCAGTTTTCAAATACACCCATTCACTATAAATGAATTTAGAAATTAGAGGCTCGTTTTGAAAAAAAGTATTCTTCTTTTTCCCCTAATGGCGACACTTTGTGCCACCCCAATTGCTTATGCAGATGAGCAGATTGAGCTAAAACGAGGCTGTATCAAGGATTATCCGCTGGTTAAGGGAGAAACTGATCAGGCATTGTTGGGGATTTATCAGCAAGTGTGTGCCAAAGAAAATAAAAAAAATCAAGAGGTGAAACAAGAACTGCAAGTTCAAGCCGCAAAACGTTTTCAGGAACTTGGTAAAAATATGAAGACCCTGCAGCTGGTAGAACAGCTGGAAAACCAGGGCGTACGCCATCCAGACCTGACTGATGCGCACTTTTTAGCAGGCGTTTCGATTGCCAAAAATGCCTTAAACTATATGCGTACCGAGCAAATGCGCTTTTTATCTGACGAAGTGACCTATCCAGCGGCCAAGGAATTATCGGATACTATCCGCGCTTCAGTGCCTGCTCCGGATACCAGTTCTGCCAAGGCCATTACCAATGCATCGCTTGCCAAAAAAGCTGCAGCCCAACGTGCTGCAGCACGTAAAGCAAGCAGTAATGCAAGTCGTGCTAAAACCACACGTACCGCATCGACCAAGGCAGCAACTGCAACAAGAACAACTGCTCCGGCAGCAAAACCAGCGGCTTCAAATAATCCATTTGAATCGCTACGAAAATAATAAAACAGGATCACTGTATTATGGCTAAACGTGAAAGTGTACAAAAGAAACTTCAGCGCATTCGTCCTCCACGTGTTCAACTGACTTACGATGTTGAAGTGGGTGATGGCAAAGAAGTGAAAGAATTGCCTTTTGTGGTGGGGGTGTTGGGGGATTTCTCTGCTGCTTCTGAACTGGAAAAGACCAAATTAAAAGATAAAAAATTCATTAATGTTGACCTGGATAACATTGATGAGGTGATGGAATCTTTGGCGCCACGCGCAGCATTCGATGTGGAAAATACCTTAACTGAAGAGGGCGGTCGCATGTCGGTGGATCTGACCTTCACTTCCATGGAAGATTTCCGTCCGGAAAGCGTGGTGCAACAGGTTGATCCGCTGCGTAAACTGGTCGAAGCACGTGAGCGTTTAACCGATTTGCGTAACAAGATTTCCAATAGCGAACGTCTGGAAGATCTGCTGGATGAAGTATTAAAAAATACCGACCAGATTCGTAAATTAAGCGCGGAGGCCGATCATGACTAATGCTCAGGCCGTTCAGGCGCAAACCCAGACTGCAGAAGAACTGACTTTGCTGGACTCGATTGTCGAGCAAAGCCGGATTGCCCGCAATGAAGAAGAACATGACCGTGCCAAAAGCCTGATTGGTGAACTGGCCAAAGAAGTCATGGCCGGGACAATTACTGTTTCTGAAAACATGACTTTGTCGATTGACAAACGTATCGCTGAAATTGATGCGCTGATTTCTGCCCAGCTCAGCAAAATCATGCATCATGAGCAGTTCCAGAAAATTGAATCGACCTGGCGCGGTTTATATTATTTCTGTCAGGAAACACCGTCGAATCCGCTGATTAAAATCCGCATGCTGAATACGACCAAAAAAGAACTGGTCAAAGATTTCCAGGGCGCGACTGATTTTGATCAGAGTACCTTGTTCAAGAAAATTTATGAAGAAGAGTATGGTTCATTTGGTGGTGCACCGTATGCGACTTTAATTGGTGACTTCGAATTTGACCGTACGCCTTCAGATATGTATCTGCTGGAGCAGATTTCGCACGTGGCTGCGGCATCGCATGCACCATTTATTTCTGCGGCAAGTCCGAGCATTCTGGGGCTGGAATCGTTTACCGATATTGACCGTCCACGTGATGTATCCAAGATTTTCGAAACTGCAGAATATGTACAGTGGCGTTCATTTCGTGACAGCGAAGATTCACGTTATGTCGCATTGACCATGCCGCGTGTATTGGGCCGTTTACCGTTCCATCCGAAAGATGGTGCAGCCACTGAAGGCTTTAACTTTATTGAAGAAGTGTCGGGCCAAAACCATGATGAATATTTATGGATGAATGCGGCGTATGCCTTTGGTACCCGTTTAACCAATGCCTTTGATATGCATGGCTGGTGTGCGGCAATTCGTGGCGTTGAAGGTGGTGGTCTGGTCGAAGGCCTGCCGGTCCATACCTTTAAAACCAGCGATGGCGAAGTGGTCTTCAAGTGTCCAACTGAAATTGCCATTACTGACCGTCGTGAAAAAGAATTAAGCGATTTAGGCTTCATTCCACTGGTACATTGTAAAAATACTGACTACGCGGCGTTCTTTGGTGCGCAATCTGCACAAAAACCGAAGAAATACGACAGCGATAGCGCCAATGCCAACTCGGCCTTATCTAGCCAGATTCAATATATTATGGCGGTTTCGCGTATTGCCCATTATTTAAAAGCCATGATGCGCGACAAGGTCGGCAGCTTTGCCTCTGCTGGCAATGTTGAAGCCTTTTTAAATGACTGGTTATCGCAATACGTCTTGCTTGACGACGGTGCCTCTCAGGAAGCGAAAGCACAATATCCACTTCGTGAAGCATCGGTAAAGGTTGTAGAAAATCCTGCTCAGCCGGGACACTACAAGTCTGTGGTTTTCTTAAGACCACATTTCCAGTTGGACGAGTTGTCGGTTTCTTTGCGACTTGTTACTGAGTTACCTCAGTCCTCAAATTGAGGCAACTTATAATAACTTTTAACTAAAACAGGAAAATTTATAAAATGAAAGATATCTACGTACAGTTTCGAGGGAAGTATAAAGTTGATGGCGAATCGCGTGACGCAGAGCACAAAGATTGGCTAGAAGTAAATTCTTGGGCGCACAATATCCGTCAGCCTAAATCAGCGACTTCTTCAAGTGTAGGTGGTCATACTGCTGAGCGTGTAGAACACTCAGACATGATTTTTGTTAAAGATTTGGATGCAACCAGCCCAAAACTTTGGGAAGCATGTTCTGCGGGTTATACCTTCGATGAAGTACAGATCGATTTCTATCGTGCTAACGGTGACAAGCGTATCAAGTACCTGCAAATCAAACTGAAACATGTACTGGTTTCAAGCGTAACGCCAACTGTGAATGAAGAAGGTGTTCCAACTGAATCATTCGGTTTGAAATATGCCGCAGTCGAGTGGACTTATAACCAGCAAGACATTAACGGTACTCAAAAAGGTGCAGTTACTAAAAAATGGTCACTTTCAAATAACACAGCATCTTACGCTGCTTAATTTGTATGACCACGGGAGGCTGGCGCTATGCCAGCCTCTACCTGATTTTATACTTAATTAGTAATACATGAATTTAGACCAGCTTTATCCGTACGGTTTTAGAACTACATTATTTGACCGGCTTTTAACTACAGAAGATTATCATTTAAAGGGGTTGTCATTACAGGAACTTCGCGAATCTGTTGCTGCAGATCTGGAAGACCTGCTCAATAGCCGCATGGCATCTTTGCATGAACAGATTGATGATTTTCCACTGGTCAAAAAGTCCATTATGCAGTTCGGGATTATTGATTTTGTCGGCTTATCGACCGCTAATCCAAGTGACCGCGATAAAATCTGCCAGTCTATTGCACAATCCATCGCGGCACATGAACCGCGTTTAAGACAGATTAAAGTTGAAATGTTATTAGATGAACAGGATATGGGGGCTTTGTGCTTGAGTATTCAGGCCTATATCAATATTCATCCTTTATATGAACCTGTGATTTTTGATGCTTTATTAAAACCAACAACACAACAATATGTTATTTCGGCACGTGCATAAGTGGGATTCCTGTGATTGAAGACTTGTTACCTTATTACGAAAAACAGCTGCAAGAATTCGGCCAGCAATCTCGTGAATTTTCCCAAAAATATCCTAAAATTGCCCAGCGTCTGTCTTTAAATCAGGAACAGATTGATGACCCGCATATCGAGCGTTTAATTCAGGCATTTTCACTAATAGCCGCACGTATTGATAAAAAACTGGCAGACAGCTACGACATTTTTACCCGTGCCTTGTTTGAGGTCATGTTTCCACAGTACCTAAAGCCTTTTCCGGCCTGTTCTGTGGTCAGCTTTGAAGATCTCAATAAAATTAAACAGCTGACCGAAGCACATACAATTCCCAAAGGCACGGCGTTAAAATCCAGGAGTTTCAAAGGCGTTCAGTGCGAGTTTTCAAGCACACACAGCGTGAATTTATTGCCAATTCAGCTCAACAAGCTGGAATTCAAGAGCAATCCGAGTGCGCATATGCACTTGAACCAGAACGCAACCTTAAGTCTGAGTTTTGAAATTTTTAATCAGGCACACACATTGCTGCAACAACAGCAGTTGCCAATTTATCTTGATGCGATTTCCAATTTTCCACTCCAGGTACTCGATGGTATTTTCAGTCCCAGTACCGGATTTTCGCTAAAAATTGGCCAGCGCCAAATTCAGATTGCTAATCCATTTCAGCTGATGGGTATGCATGAGCAGGAGAGTGTACTGCCGCTAGATGAGCATACCCATCATGCCTACCGGTTATTGCTGGAATATTTCTGCTTTCCGGAAAAGTTTAATTTCCTGAGTCTGAATCTGGATTTTCTGCATTATTTCGAAGATCAGAGCCAGTTTGAATTGCTGATTCATCTGAAACTGAATCTGAATGATCAGATGGTGATTCGCAATTATTCCGAACTGAACGTGGCTAACTTTAAATTATTTGCCACACCGGTGGTGAACCTGTTTGAGAAGCAGGCCGAACCGCAAAAAATTGATCACAAGCAGCTGGAATATCCACTGGTGACCGATGCGCATCATCCTGAGTTTTATCAGATGTATAGCATTCAGGAAATGAACATGATCCGGGAAAAAACCAATCAGGATCAGGTGGTTTTTCCGGTTTATCCATTTTTTGCCATGAGTCATTATCGGCATGAAGATATTCAGTTTTATTACGCCCTAAATGCCAAGCAGCTGCATAACCGTTTTGTGGAAACGGGCTACAGTGTATTGTCAAAGCAATTACAACCGCAGCACACCAAGTCGGATTTTATCAGCGCCAAACTGCTTTGCTCTAACCGTGACTTGCCACATGAGGCTTTAAGCCAAGCCAATAATATTTTAAATCTGAATGACAGCAGTCTGGCACGGCGCGCTCTGGTACTGAAGCGTCCGAATAAGCCGTATTATTTTGAGCAGAATAAAATGGAACAATGGCGGGTGATCTCGCATTTATCCTTAAACACCTTGTCTTTGATGAAAGGCGATGCGATCAGTCATATCAAAGAGCTGCTTGAACTTTATAACCTACCAAAATCTAAAGAAAATCATTTAATTATTGACTCAATTAAAGCGGTCGAGTTTTCGTTAACCCAGAAAATGGTCGAAGCTAAACCCTTTCCTTTATTTGTCCGTGGTCTGAAAGTGCATCTGGATATTGATCCACAGGTATTTCGTGGCCATAGCCTTTATATTTTCAGTACCTTGCTCAGTCATATCTTTAACTTAAAAGTTCAGATGAACAGCTTTGTGGATGTGGTGGTGCGCGATGCCAACAGCTTACAGGAGTTATACCAATGCGTGCAGAACGTTGGTGGCAAGAAACTTCTGTAATTGCAGATCTGGTTGAACAGCCGACGGCGTATGAGTTTATTCAGGCCACGCGGCTGCTGCGTCATGCACCTGAACAGGCCGTACAGACCGACTGGAAAAAGGGCTTTCAGTTTCAGACCTCGCTCAATCTGAATTTTCCGGCGGCAGAAATTGAAACGTTGGCGGTTGAAGATGATCAGATTCAGCTGACCAATTTAATGGTGGGACTCACCGGCATTCAGGGGGCCTTACCGTATACCTATACCCAGCGCATCCGCCAGAGTCCACGTATCCAGCGTGAAGAAACCGTGCAGTTCCTCAGTTTGTTTAATAACAAACTGACCGGACAATATATTGAAGCCAGCTTGGCTTATAACTTGCCGGTACGTTATGAGGTCGAACACGACAATCATTATCTGGATATTCTGCATGCGCTCAATGGTTACATCCGTTCACAACATGAACAGGATGAAATGGACCATTATTTTGCAGAATTTTCAGGCCTGATGCAGGGCCAGAACAACACTGCACATGCCTTAAAAACCGTGCTGAACTGTATTTTTAAAACCGATTTTACTGTGCATGAATTTATTGAAGAAAAATTCAAACTGAATGATGCGCATAAAACCTGTTTAGGTGGCAGCAATCCGGCCTTGCTTGGAGTAAATACCTTTTGTGGGGAAACCATCCGCCAGATTGATGGCAAGATTGAAATTGAAGTTGGGCCTTTAAACCGGCAGCAATATCAGGAATTTTTACCGGGACAGCGAGCCAGCACTAAACTGAAAAAACTCTTACAGACCTGGTGCAGTCCGACCTTAATGGTCGACTTGCGTTTGGTGCTGAGCAAAGAAGACATTCAGCCTTTATGTCTGAACTCCAGTCATCGCGCAGGGCTCGGGCAAGGGGCTTTTTTAATGCCACAGGCATGGGCAGATAATCGTGATAGCTGTTATCCGTTGTTGGGGGATCAAAGATGATCAAGTGGATCATTGGCACTTTTGTCAGTATTTTTATTCTGGTCAGCACCGCCATTATCTTTTACTGGCGCGATATTCAGCATGATCCCGATACGGCAGATATGCTGGCATTTTTTGTATTTTTACCTTTGGCGATTACGCTGCTGCTGACGTCACCTTTCATCATTTATAGCGCAGTCCAGCATTATAAAAAACGACAGGAAGAACAAAAACAGCAGCAGGAGCAGGCAGCACTTGCCCAGCAGCAGACTCCTGAAGAAAAAGCGGAGCCGGTCAGAACGGTGGCGCTGAACCTGTACAGTGGTTATAGCCAGCATGCTTTTGGTGAAAATGAACAGATTGTCGAAGAATTAAAAAATTTCACTAGTCCGGAGCTGGATCATCAGCTGTTAAATGCCTACGGCTTGCCAATTTTGTCTTATCGCATTAAAGACCTGGATGATGAAATCGAGCTGGATGACGATGCAGATGAATATAGCGTCGACAGCCAGCGCAGTTTACGCATACGCCGGCTGGTCCAGCAGCAGCTGGTTCAGCACAGCGATGTACTGATGCAAATTGCCGAACATTTAAAACAGTCGGCACTGTTTTATGACAGCGAGCTGGCCTATCAGTACCGTATGCATCCGGGCTGGATTGATCCCAACCATCAGGAAGATGACAGCCTTGAACCTGAGCCGGTGCAACCTGTTATGCGTTTAAACCGGATTAATATTCATGTGGTGCTGGCAGAAGATTTGCTGCATTTGTGGAATGAAATGGACAGCCAGCAGATGATCATGGAGTTTATCCAGGATTTTCAGGTGATTCCGGAGCAGATTCATATCGAGCATCATTACTGGGGCAGTAAAAATGCCTATCAGGACTGGTTTGAATTGCTGGAACAGACCGCAGCACAAACCGAAGAAGTATCGCTAATAGTGCTGGTCGATTCTGAAATTGATCAGGACGTGATTGATGAAAAAACCTGGCTGACCGACCATTATTTACCGGCCGAATTTGTCTCTAGCTGTATTGTGGCTTCCACCGCGGTGCAGATTAACCAGCTGGAACCATTCAAAATGCTGCAGCTGGTGTTGAATGAAAAAAATATTGCTCATTACCTGCAGCAGCATCAGATGACAGAACTGGCGCAATTCGATCAGGAACAGCCTTTTGTGCTGATGCCAGATGATCCGACCCAGATTAAAGTCGTGAAACAGATTGAACAGAGTTTTGCTGAGTCTCAAATCGAAACTCATCATTTTTTATATACAAAACAAAGTATTGGTCATACCCAGAACTTATCGAAAGTGTTTTCTTTCATGTTGGGCATGCATCTTCCAGAGGGAATTATTTCCATGATTTACAGTACCGAACATCCGGCCACCCACGTACTTTTTATGCCGGTTTCCCATGAAACCTCACAGGGCTGATGTTGCAGTATCGCGCGAATTTTAGAACAACGAGAACAGTATGTTTTATACCATTTTAGGCTATGTCTGGCAGTATGTGACTAATCCGAAAGCGATTATTGCACTGTCTATTTTTGTGGCACTCATAGCATCTTATAACACCATTCCGCGCAATCTATTCTGGGCGCTGATGGCAGTGTATATTCTGGGTGTGGTCGGGTACGGGATTTATGCCTTGATCCAGCGTTATCGTCATGAAAAGCAGGGCGAAGAGCTGGCCGAAGCCATCAGTAAAGACACCGAAGCCGAATACGGCAAGCAGAAAGACAAAGAAGAATTACAGCTGATTCAACAACAAATGAAAGAATCGATTCAGCTGATCCGCAAGTCCAAACTGGGCGATAAAAAGGGTAATGCGGCCTTATATGAATTGCCGTGGTATATGGTGATTGGTAACCCGGCCGCCGGAAAAAGTTCGGCGATTTATAATTCCGGTCTGAAATTTCCCTTTGAAGAAAGCCATCAGAAAATGGTGTCTGCCGGTTTAAGCGGTACCCGTAACTGTGACTGGTTCTTTTCCACCGAAGGGGTATTGCTAGATACAGCCGGGCGTTATTCAGTCTATTCCGAAGATCATTCAGAGTGGCTCGGTTTTTTAGGTTTACTGAAGAAAAACCGTTCTCAGGCACCGATTAATGGCCTGATTGTGATTGTCAGCATTGCCGAGCTGGTCAGTCAGAGTCCGGAAAAATCAATTAAGCTGGCCAAGAATTTACGTGCCCGGATTCAGGATTTAACCGAGCGTCTGGAAATTTATCCTCCGGTGTATCTGGTGTTTTCTAAAATGGACCTGATTGCCGGCTTTACCGAATTCTTTGAATGTTATGAAGTGAATGAGTTTGATCAGGTCTGGGGTGCAACCTTGCCCTATGATGCGGAATCTTCTCAAAATGCGGTCGAGCTGTTTGAAAAGCATTACGGCATTTTATATGACGGTTTAAAAGGCGTAAGTACTACCCATTTAAGCCGCCGCCATTCACAGAATATTTCTCCAAGTGTCATGACTTTCCCGCTGGAGTTCAAGAGCTTAAAGCCAGCGCTGAAAACCTTTATTGGTACCTTGTTTGAAGATAATCCGTACCAGTTTAAACCGGTATTCCGTGGCTTCTATTTCACCAGTGCCTTACAGGAAGGCACCATTGAAAGCCCGATGACCGAGCAGATTGCACAGGACTTTTTACTGACCAAGATTCCCAACAGTGAACATGGTGTGCCGACCCGTTCGGTTTCACAAAACCATGGTTACTTCCTGAAAGGGCTGTTTTCTGATGTGATTCTGAAAGACAAGAATCTGGTCAAACAGCATATTAATCCACTGCGTAAACGCCAGCGTTATGTTGGCTTTATTGCTGCATTATTTGGTGTGTCGATTATTCTGGGACTGTGGGTCTGGTCGTATCGCAATAACCAGCAGTTAATTGCCGAAGTGCAGCAAGACCTGAATAAAGTCGTGCAAATCGAGCAGCGCTCTGGCACCGAACTGGCTGGACAGCTTGAAGCCTTGCTGATTCTGCAAAACCGTATGTCACAGCTGGACAGTTTTGCTGAAGATCGTCCATTAAAATTTGGCTTTGGTTTATACCAGGGCAATGAGCTGCGTGAAAAGCTGAAGACTGAATATTTGCAAGGCGTGCAGCAGATTGTGCTGCAGCCAGCACAGCAAAACATGGCACAGTATCTGCAACGGGTAAAAGCCAATGAAGAAACCCTGAAGGCCAATCATGCCAATGTGGAAATCAAGCAGGTGGCCAATCAGCAGAAATATCTGGAGCCATCGGACAGTAATCCGCAAGATGCGTACAATGCACTGAAAGCCTACTTGATGATGAGCAATCCGGAATATCGTGAAGCCGGTCATTTAAGTGATCAGGTGACGCGTTTCTGGCGTCCGTGGTTAGATGCCAATCGGGGGAATTTGGCGCGCGGCCAAATGCTGAAAGATGCCGAGCAGATTTTATCTTATGCCATGACCCTGGCCAATGATGCCAAATTCCCAAATCTGGAAGCGGATACCTTGGTGGTTGATCAGTCACGTCAGGTGTTATTGTCTGTAGTTCGCGGCATGCCAGCACGTGATCGGGTTTATAACGAAATTAAAATGCGTGCAGCGGTACGTTTCCCGGCTTTAACCGTCAAACAGATGGTCGGTGAGAACAATCAGGCAGTGGTGCTGGGCAGTTATGCTTTACCGGGTGTATTTACCCAAAAAGCCTGGGCAGAATACGTCGAAACCGCCATTGATGAAGTTTCCAACCGGCCAACAGATTCTAAAGACTGGGTGTTAAACAGTACCCAGTCCGATGACCTGACCTTTAGTGGCAGCCCCGATCAGATCCGTAAACAGCTGACCGATCTGTACAAGCAGGAATATATTGCAGAATGGCGTAAATTCCTGGCTGGTGTGCACTATGCCAAAGGCAAGGAATTTAAACAGTCTGCGCAGAATATTGAAAAACTGGGTGAACCGGAAAATTCACCAATCCGTCAGATGATTACCCGGATTGCACAGGAAACCTCGTGGGATAATCCGGTGGTTCAGGCAGAACTAGCCGCACCGCAAAAAGGTTTTATTGCCTGGTTTAAACGTAAAGTGTTGAACCGCGATGAAGCGAAAATGGCGGAACAGGCCGTAGCCAGAGCACAAGGACCAATTTCCAAAGAATTCCAGATGTTCTATCAGCTGGTACGTAAGCGTGATGACCAGCAGAACAAGTCTTTACTGGATGAGTATATGCAAGCGATTGCTCAGGTGCGCAGCAAGTTCAATGACCTGAAAAGTGCGGGCGATATTGGTCCATCGGCCATGACCTTGGTGAAACAGACCATCAATGATCAAAGTTCGGTGTTTAACAGTACCCAGAAACTGGTCGATGAGAAGATGACGGTGGGCTTAAATGAACGTGACCAGCAGCTATTACAAAAACTGTTGATCAGTCCATTAACGCATTCATTTGAAAGCCTGTTAATTCCGGCGCAGGATGAGATCAATAAACTCTGGACCATGCAGGCTTATCAGCCATTTAGCGCCAATTTAAGCAAAAAATATCCATTTAATTCCTCTGCGACCTTACAGGCGACCAGCAATGAAATTAGCCAGATTTTTGGTGAAAATGGCAGTATCGCCCGTTTTGTGAAAGAGTATTTAGATCCGCTGGTGATCCGTCGTGGCTATACCTTAACCTCAAAAACCTGGAAAGATTTAGGTATCAGCCTGAACCCACAATTTGTGATGAATTTCCAGAGCTATGTCGCGCCTAGCAATGGCATGGCGACAGGTGAATTGTCTCAAACCGCGGCGCAAGCACCGGTGAATCAGTCCAACTTCCAGTTCTATCCATTACAGAATCCGCAATTACTGGCCTATACCATTGATATTGATGGACAGCGTATGGTTTATGAAAATGGCATTCAGCAATGGGTGAATTTCGTCTGGCCAAATCCGGGTGCGATTCCGGGTGCGCGTATTACAGCGGTGGATTTAGAAGGTAAAACCCATACCGTCTTTGATGAACCGGGTGAGTACGGCATTAACCGTCTGATTGACACGGCTCAGCGTACCCAGCAAGGCGGCAGCTTTGAAATGGTCTGGAAAAGCAAGCAGGACCCGAATATTGCGGTGAAACTGAACTTCCGACTGATTAGCGGCAACTCGGGTAATATTGGCTCAAGCCGTGGCTATGCGGGTTTACAGCTGGTTGATCAGGTGGTTACCAATAAATCGGTACGTGTCGTGGCTGCGCAAACAGCACCGACACCTGCCACTGCACGCACCAATAGCACATCGCCTTTAAAAGGAATTGAAGGAGTACAGCCATGATCAGCCAGAACAGGCGAGTGGGAGAGCAGGGATGAATGAGCTGAAAACCCTGCCATTTTATTATGGTAAATGTCCGGCCCGAGGCGATTTTTTGAAAACCAAAGGCCAATCTTCACTGATTCAGGTACTGGATCAGTGGATTACTGAGGCGCTGGAAAAAGCGATGCAATCTCCAGAGTTTCAAAGCCGCTATACGCAGTTGCCATCACTGGATTTTTTCATTGCCAATCCGCAGGAATATAAATTTCTGGTGGCCAACTTAATTGCCAGCGAAGACAGTTCGGGACGACAGTTTCCGATGGTACTGAGCCATCTGTTAGATGTAGATGTCCCCCTGGAGCATTTGCTGTACGCACCGTATCGCTATAAACAGACCCTGATTGATCTGTTTCAGAAAAACCGGGTGCTCAAGTCGATTCGTGATCCTGAGATTTTGCTGGACAAGCTGGCCAAACTGAATAACCAGATTCAGGTGTTTGATGTGCATGAAAGTGCAGCATTTTATGAACATCATACGACACATTCTTTTGCCCAGTTGATGAAAATCAGCACCTATGAGCTGGCACAAAGCATGATTGGACTGGGATTATTGCTGCAACCGGTGATCCATCAAGGCACCAGTAAATTAAATAAAGTCCTGATTTTACCGATTAATAATCATGCCTATTGCTATGAAATTGCAGCATTTTGGGTCAGTCTGATTAGCCGTTTTGTCGCCAATCAGAACACAGAATTGCTGGTCGGTTTACTGCATTATGACAAACCCTTGCTGATTTTTGGCTTTCATGGCGCAGATATTCAGGCTTTAAGCGAAATTTTCATCCAAAACCTGGACAGTTCACATTGGGTCTCATTGGTCAATGCCAGCTGGATTGATCCGTATCTGGAGCAAAATGCAGGTTTGGCGGCGTTGGAACAAGCTTTATGTGAACGCCAGCTTAGCTTAAGCCAGGGAATCAAACTCTTTAGACAGACTTTTATAGATGGATAAAATGATTAAAAATCAATTAAATACATATAAAAAACAATGGCTGTCTGTACTCTTGTTCAGTGTTAGTAGCTGGGTATGTGCACAGCCGATTGTAGTTGAAGGCGTGGTCCCGAATGAAGCCAGCAAACAGGCCATCCTGACTAAAATGCACAGTGTGTATGGTGCGGACCAAGTCATTGATAAAATTCAGGTTAAATCGGTTGCTGCACCCAATGGCTGGAGCGAATCGGTCACACGAATGATCACGCCAGACCTAAAAAAAGTGAAGCAGGGTCAATTGTCGGTACGCGGTACGCAAATTGATTTAAATGGAAAAATGTCCAATCAAAATGATATCCAGCCAACCACAAATGCTTTTCAGGGCTTGGTACAGGCGCCATATCGTTTTAATGCACAGTTATCTGTAAATCAGGCCGAACAGAAAATTATTGATGATGCCTTAAAAAACCGGATTATTGAATTTGAATCTGGCAGTGCGGTTTTAGCCGCATCTGGGACAAAAATTCTTGATGAGATGGCGATTGCCTTAAATAAGGTTGGTGGCAAGCAGGTGAAAATTATTGGCCATACTGATAGCTCTGGTGATGCCAATAAAAACCTGATCTTAAGTAAAGAGCGTGCACAGGCGGTAAAAGATTATTTGATTGGCAAAAATATTCCTGCAGATAGTTTGAGTGTGGAAGGTTTAGGCGCCAACAAACCTGTGGCAGACAACTCAACAGCTGAGGGTCGTAAAAAGAACCGTCGTATTGAGTTTGAAGTGATTTAAGTGGTCATTAAAGGAATAAGAGCCATCTATAGGATGGCTTTTATTTAATATATTTTATTTCGTATAATGTATATTATGTTAAATAGCATGTCGGGGATTGTGCCCTATACAAACTGTATGTTGGCACAACTTCACTGGAGAGATCCACCGATACTTTTTGAGATAGCCTGATCCTTGATTCCTGTAGCATGCTGATGAGCCCTCACATGGCTAGCATCAATAAATACCCACTCTAGATCAGCATCAGATGAAATTAACTTAAATATTTTTAATAACTTATTATCTTTCGACCACCGGGAAAATTTCTTGAATATGGAGTTTGGCTTTCCGAAGGCAGCAGGTAAATCCCGCCACGGGCAGCCTGTACGGATTCTATAAAGAATAGCTTCAATAAAATTTCGAAGATTTTGTTTGAGATAAATACGAAAATTACGGAAAATGTTTTCTAACTTAGACCAGTGTTGATCAGTCAACATTGTACGAGGCATAGCGAGGAGTAGATTTGGTTTGGCGATTAAATTCTACTTTCTCGCTATTTTTTTTGCACAGTAAATGTCAACAGACCCTAATATTTATTGTTCTATTTTTTAATTGAGGTAACCGACTTCTTCTAAGTAAATCAAGTAATCCAAATTGAATAGGAAGCTCCTTCTAAAGATAATTATTTAGATCATGAATCTGCTAAGAAGCATACGCTCTATAATCAAACCACTATTATGAGCGTATTCGTTATCTTCCAATTGCCTTCAGCTTAACCCAAACCCTTAACCAGAAAGAAACAGCCCACAATCACCAATAACACGGCGAAACATTTTTTCAGGATTTGTGGCGATAATGCATGTGCTGTTTTCGCCCCAAGTTTGGCAGTAAAGAAACTCATAATGCTAATACCAAGAAAAGCATAAATATGAACAAAGCCAATAGTATTGGGCACATTCACCTGCGCCTGCATCCCAAAAATTATAAATCCCAAAGCACCGGCAACTGCAATGGGGAAACCACAGGCTGCAGATGTGCCTACTGCCTGTTGCATGACCACGCCATAACGGTTGAGATACGGTACGGTCAAGCTGCCACCGCCAATCCCAAAGATGGCTGAAGCAAAACCAATTCCCGAACCTGCAGCGATTTGTTGACCGGTTGAGGGCAAGGTTCGCCCCTGCTCTGCCGGCTTTTTGCTACCTGTAAACATGGTATACGCCACCCAGATCAGAAAGATTCCTACCACAATCTGCAAATGTAAGCCCGAAATTAAACCGGCAATCCCTGCACCGAAAAAGCATCCAATGGCCATAGGCGGAGCTAGATGTCTAAAGACTGGCCACAGCACTGCCTCGTTCTTATGGTGCGCCATCAATGAACTGATAGAGGTGACCACAATAGTTGCTAGCGATGTACCTAAAGCCAAATGCATAATCACATCCGGACTATAACCCATCTGCATAAACACGATATATAACAGTGGCACAATGATTGTTCCGCCACCGACTCCAAACAGCCCAGCGGCAAAGCCTGCGCATGCCCCGATGATTAAAAAAATCATAATTTCCACAAAATACTGACTGAATAATTTGAAATTAAAAACAAGGTGCCTTAAGCAAGTTCCAGCTCACCAACCTGATGATAGGCACGATTAAAATACACCAGACCATGTTCTTGCTGACTGTGCTGAATGGCCACCACACGGCACATAAAAATGCTATGCGTACCCACCTGCTGAATCTGCTCAATCTCGCAATCAAAGCTGGTCAAGGCATCTGTTAACACCGGCGCGCCGGTTTCCAGCTCAGTCCAGGTTCCATATTGAAAGCGCTCTTCAGACTTCATTTTGGAGGCAAAGACATTGGAGATTTGTTGATGCTGCGCGCCTAGCACATTCACGCTCAAGATTTTATTTTCAATAAAATGGGCGTGTGAGCGTGAAGCCTGATTCATGCAAACCAATAAGGTCGGTGGTGTATCGGTTACACTACACACGGCAGATGCGGTAAATCCATGCACACCAGACGCCCCTGCCGTGGTCACCACATTGACCGCGCTGCTGAGCAAAGACATGGCATTTCTAAAGTCTGCTGCTTCAATCATCACCGGATTCCTTCATTTTCTTGGGTTATGCTTGAAATGGTTGTTAAGCGGATGGGCCAGATGTTTTCCATCCATTCCCATCAGCTCTGCCACATGATGTGCCTGCGCGTTAAGCACTCAATTCTTGACGCACAATATCGGCGCCAGCGCTTAAAGCACGAAGTTTACCTTGTGCCACCTGACGCGATAACGGCGTCATACCACAGTTGGTCGATGGATAAAGCTTGTCGGCATCAACAAACTGCAAAGCTTTACGCAAGGTATTGGCCACTTCTTCTGCGGTTTCAATCTGGTTGGTGGCCACATCAATAGCGCCAACCATAACTTTTTTGCCGCGGATCAGCTCAATCAGGTCCATCGGTACGCGTGAGTTCTGACATTCCAGCGAAACAATATCAATTTTGGATTGTTGCAGTTTCGGGAACACGGCTTCATATTGACGCCATTCAGAGCCTAAGGTTTTTTTCCAGTCAGTATTGGCTTTAATGCCATAGCCATAGCAGATATGCACGGCGGTTTCGCATTTCAGACCTTCCAGTGCGCGTTCCAGCGTGGCCACACCCCAGTCATTGACTTCATCAAAGAACACGTTAAAAGCAGGTTCATCAAACTGAATAATATCAACCCCAGCGGCTTCGAGTTCCCTTGCCTCCTGATTCAGGATTTTGGCAAATTCCCAGGCCAGTTTTTCACGGCTTTTGTAATGACCATCGTACAGGGTATCAATCATGGTCATTGGACCCGGCAAAGCCCATTTAATTGGCTGAGTGGTCTGGCTGCGTAAAAACTTGGCATCTTCCACAAACACCGGCTGTTTCCGGGCCACCTCACCGATCACCGAAGGTACGCTGGCATCATAACGGTTACGAATACGCACCGTTTCCCGTTTTTCAAAATCCACACCTTCGAGATGTTCAATAAAGGTGGTGACAAAATGCTGACGGGTCTGCTCACCATCGCTGACAATATCAATTCCGGCCAGTAACTGTTCATGCAGTGACAGGCTCAAGGCATCCTGTTTGGCTTCACGCAGTGCATCGCCTTCAAGTTTCCACGGCGACCAGAGTTGTTCCGGTTCTGCCAGCCAGGACGGTTTCGGTAAGCTGCCTGCGGTTGAGGTTGGGAGTAAAATGCTCATCTCTAATCTTCTATCTCTATACGTTGAATTAAGCAGCGTTGGTTTCTACGGTGTAGCTGGCAGCCCACTGTTCCAGAATGTGCTGATACGGTTTGATAAAGTGTTCTTCTGTCCATTTGCCCTGTTTTACGGCCAACTGGCTACGCTCGACACGGTCATAGACAATTTGTGTCAATGAATAATCCGGGTACTCTAGGCTAGGTTGATAGACCTGACCTGCAGTTGAGTTGGCATTGTAAATTTCAGGACGATAAATCTTCTGGAAGCTTTCCATGGTGCTAATCGCGCTGATTAATTCAAGATCGGTATAATCTGCCAATAAATCACCGCTAAAATAGAATGCCAAAGGTGCAGCACTATTTTCTGGTTTAAAATAGCGAACGGTTAAACCCATTTTAGCGAAATAATGATCTGTTCTTGAGTATTCATTTTGCTGATATTCAACCCCTAACACCGGATGAATATTGGCGGTACGATAATAGGTTTTGGTGGTCGATACGCTCAGGCAGATCACCGGCTGTTTATTAAACTGTGACTGAAATGCCTCGGAATTCACCACGTACTGATACAGCTTGCCGTGCAAATCACCAAAGTTGTCTGGTATTTCCCCTGCTTTATAGCCTTGGGACAATAAAAGCACGCTAAAATCATAATCACGTACATACGATGAAAAACTGTTTCCGATCATGCCTTCAATACGCTGATTGGTACGATGATCAACAATCGTCGATTTCAGCATTTCAATGGCTGGAAAGGCGTTACCATTGCCTTCGACATCAATATCTGCAGATACAATATCAATTTCCAGTGAATAACGGTCACCCTTCGGATTATCCCAATGTGCCAAGGCATTAAAACGGTTATTGATCATGCGCAGCGTATTACGCAGGTTCTGTTCACGGCTTTCGCCACGCGCCAGATTGGCAAAGTTGGTTGTTAAACGGGTACTGTCCGCTGGTTGATAGTTTTCATCAAAACGAATACGTTGAATTGAACATGCAAACTGTTGACTCATCTGTTCCACCGCTTTAAATATCTAAAAATAAAAATCTGAATGTCTTTCTGGTTTTAGTTATACGTGAACCCTAAGATGAATAAAAATGATTTAATCTAAGTTAATAGTGAATTAAATTCATGTTTTGATTTGAATAGCGTTATTTAAGGCGAAAATATAGAAAAATAGACTGCCCTATGAGTCATCAATCGAGTCCAATTTTTCTTGCTGGAAAAAGGCCAAAAAGCTAGATTTAGAATCAAAATAGATTTTTTTAATTTTAATAAAAACAATTATTTATAATTTTTATTGTAGCTAAATATCTTCACATTTTGTTGAAGAAAATGAGCTTCTTGATGGAATAAAAAATTGGCTCGCCTAAATATTTGGATCTGGTCTGTTTAGGTCAAACGGCGCTTATATAAAAATGTCTATAAAAGCATCAACATGAATTTGGCTCAGTTGAAGATGAGGAAAAATCAAGGGGTTTAGCTTGTAAATGATCAGTGATTTACCTTCCTATTAAACGAATAGATGCAGTGTTCTTCTGTAGCCCAATTTCCTTGAGAAACGACTTTGCGACTTTCAGCTTCTATAAGAAATGAAAATTTAAACCGGCTCAGCTATACTATTTAAAATATAAGCAGAATATTGAGATCAGTAAAATAAGGAAATATCTGATGACTTTTCAAAAAACAATTTTGGGGCTAAGTTTAAGTTGTGTACTGGCACTTATGTATGGCTGTACCAAACCGGCTTCTGATCAGGCTGAAACTGAAGTCAGTACTTCTGAAATCACATCGGATTCAAATGAAACTGCCAAAGCCAGCTCAGATTTTGATCTGAATAACATCCCCATTTCGACCGCAGTGCTTGGCGAGTTTCCTTATATTGAGTTACCACAGGGTTATCGCTATCAGAATGATGAAAATCGAAAGTTTGAACGTGTGCCGTTTTGGACAGGACATGACTTTCACTGGGTTGAAGGAAAACTGTTTAGTTCGGGTATTACCGCTAAATCAGATTATAAAGAAGGCAGTTATTTAGAAATACAGCGTAATCTTGATGCGGTAATTAAACAGCTTGGCGGTGTAGAAGTTGCCAATAGTCAAATCCCCAAAGAGCTTGCCAACAGTCTGCCTGATGCCATTCGGGTGCAACATGGTTCAGGTTTGGCTGATATTTATAATTACCCTGCGCAAACGTATGTGATTCGACAAGCGGATAAAAATATTTGGTTCCATTTGGCGCAATCTGGTCACTATATGGGTTTAATGGTAGCGGAAAGTCAGCCCTTAAATATCACTGCCAAAGCACTGACGTCGAGTGCACTGAAACAAAGTCTGGATCAGGACAGTAAAGTGAGTGTGCAAATTAACTTTGCCACAGATCAAGCCGATATTTTGCCAGACTCACAAGAACAAATAGATCAGATTATTGCTTTACTGAAAGATAACGATGATTTAAAACTTGGCATTTACGGACATACTGATAATACAGGCGATGCGGCGCATAATTTAAAATTGTCTGAGCAACGTGCGCAAGCTGTGGTGACTGCTCTAACCAAAGCAGGCATTGATACAAATCGTCTGACAGCCAAAGGTTTTGGGGATACTCAGCCTGTTGCAGATAATGCGACTGAAGATGGTAAGGCGAAAAACCGTCGGGTGGAGTTGGTGAAATTATAAAAGTCTAAATACTAAAAAGACCGCAATATAGCGGTCTTTTTTACATCTTTTTATAAATGGTGTCACGGCGGTCAACGTCTAAGACAAGCACCACAATTTTGGCGTCAATGACTTGATAGACTAAGCGATACGCGGTTTTTGTGAACTCGAACTCTTAAGTCATCTAAAGTTATCCTGATAGTTTCTTCACTTTTCGCTTTTTCTGCTAGTTGTAATAAATAAACCTCATCCATAACACAATCTTTTAAGATTATTTTTGTATTTTCCAAAATGCGATTTTGACGATCAGGGCTACGACCTTCTAAAAATTCTGGTATTTTTTTTACCATATTTCATAAGCTCCAAATAGGATGTTCTTCCCAATTATCAGGAAAACCCATTGCAACACGCCAATTTTCATCTTTCACAATAGGTTTTAAGAGTTTATTCAATTGATTGCACCACTCTGAATCAAATCCTGTCGGTCTTAGCAAGGTTTTTAAGATTAAGAGTACATAGAAGATACGTTTATTCGTCGGTGTAATCGGTGATTGCCAATTTGGATCTTTGTCAGCTTTAGATTTAATTGCTAATTCTTTATTCCATAACCGTCCATGATGGGCACAAATATTTCTTACATAGGTCAATATATGCAACCATTCAGCTAATTTTTCATGATGCAAAGAAAAATACTGTGCGATTGCTTTCTTATCTTCTTTATTATTTGCCTTATTATTTATTAAACCACTATATAAAAATGACAATGAACCAAAACTTAAAACTTCTGTCAGCATCCAAATTGGGATTTGAGGAAAACCATCATAATTTTGTTGAAAATGCTGAATGAACGTATCTTTAGAGCGTCCAACTTCTTTGTTGCATGTTTCTAAAAATTTTCTATGGTTAAATTTGGGATAAAAATTTTGTGCATTGTAGATACCAAATGCACCATATTGATGACCGAGATAATACGTTAATTTCGTTCGTAAAAACGTTTCTATAATTTCGATAGCACCGAATATTTGTAATCGTAATTCAGTATCAAATTCATATAATTGCACAATTTTTTCAAACGAAGTGCCCGGCTTAAATCGATCTAAGACATTATTTCCTGACCTTATTCGGTAAGGATACCAATATGCACTTAAGCGATAATAACCATATTTTGCCAATATTCCTTCAGCCCAAGCAACATTATGAATACTCAATCCTTTAGACTGTAGATGATGCACTTGCTCAGCATATGATAAAGGCTTTTTATTATAAGGTTTTAACATAATTCACTAAAATCGAGGCATAAAAAACCGCCAAGGTTGCGCGGACTTCAAAAGAAGAACTAAGCGTGGCGGCTGTATTAAGTACATAATAGCGACAATTGTCATTATTAGCAAGTTATGATCAAAAACCGCCCTTAGCGACAGTCTTTTTTATATCTAATCTCCCCTAACCCCTCTTTATTAAAGAGGTGAGGAACAGCATTCCACAAGGGGAAGATTTTTTACACCCCAAGCGCTAACCTAAACAACATCTGCCATTGTTCATGAACCTTTTACTTCTCAAAAATCTCTCTTAAATCCTCCGTCATCCCTTGGGCGGACTTAAACTCGCCTTGCTGGTTTTTCCACACCATCGACGGAGTGGCAAAGAAACCATATTTAGCCATCAGTTCCTGATTGGCATCTATTTTTGCAGCAATATCAGCAGGGATATTCTTGGTAATTTTTAACTTGTTTTGCCCTTTGTTGGCATTGTAACTGGTAAACACCTGCTGTGGATTTTTAGCCATCAGCATGGTTGCCACTTGCCCGCGGCTCTCATCACGAATGACTGCCACCTGAATATGTCTAAGCTGTACCTTCCCCGCCTTCACCCACGGACGTGCCTTTTGCCAGAAGGTATGGCAATACGGACAATTCGGGTCTGAAAATACATATACAATCCGCGGCGCATCTTTTTGTCCGTCCTGAATCCAGGTGGAGTTTTCCAGACTTTTCCAGACATCATCCAGCACGGCGTCTTTGACATGGGTTTCAAGCGCTTTGATGGTCAGGTTCTCACCCTTGGCATTGTGCAAATCGCCAATAATGTAATATTTCTGGTCATTGGAAATAAACACGGTTGCCGGACTTTGCTGCATATGCCCGGCCCATCCGGTCATTTTCTCTGGCGCTTCAATCTGCTTGATAAATTTAAAGCCTTCCTGCTCAATCTGTTTTTTCAGATCAGTCTGAGCAAATGCTGTCGTATTTAACAGCAGCAGGAACAACGCAGCGGGATAAATCATTTTCATGAGAATTTCCTGTTATTTTGAAGATGGAGCAGAAAGATCATTGATATAGCGACGCAGCATCGGCTGGGTCAGTTCTCCCATATGCCGATGCACGAGCTGTCCTTGTGCATTAAAGAACAAGGTGCTTGGCAAGCCATACATATTCATCTGGGTGGCCATGTCACCTTGAGGATCAAACAGGACATACTGGAAATTAAAACGATGCTGACGCAGATAATCCTGTACCGTGTCAGTCGTTTCGCCCTGATTCAGCATTACAAAATGAATGTCCGGATAATCCTGCTGGGCCTGATGTAAAACCGGCATTTCCCGGTGACACGGCGGACACCAGCTGGCCCACAGGTTGATGACGGTCGGTTTGCCAACCCAGTGCTGTAGCGGCACCTGTTGCTGCTGTAAATTTTGAAATTGCAGGTCAGGATACTGATTCTGCTGTGGCAAGACTGATTGAATACCCCAGTTCAGACAAAGCTGGATCGCAACAAATAGCGCGATCAATATCGCTTTAGGCAGATTGGCCAATGACCGGTTTTTCCATAAAAACCACCCAATGCCGGCAATCAATCCGCCATAAAAATGAAAGCCTTTGTCCTGAATTTTGATTATATCCAGTGGTGTCGCCAGATAAAGATCGGCATGCATCAGCACAAAAAACAGTCGTGCGGCAATTAACCCCACCCAGAATGACGTCCACAAGCTGTCACTAAAGATGCGCCAGCTAGGTTCAGGCCATTGCTGTTTGTGTCTGAAATATCGCCCTATCCCATACACTAGTACTAATCCGGTGAGCAGCAGCACCATCTGCCACGGCAACATCAGTGGGCCTATATGCAGCGCCGTTGCAGAAACCATCATGGTGTTTTCGCCTGCTGAAGTTGCTGCAAGCGCTGAATAAGTTGGGTCGCGCTAAAGGTGCCAGTTAAACGTAAGGTGCGCTGTTCCTGCTGCTGGTTGTCCAGGAAAATCATGGTCGGTGGGCCAAGAATCTGCCAGTCACGCAGTAATTCATCTTGAGATGGATGATACTCGGTTAAATCCAGTTTAATTCGTACCACATCCTGCAAGGCTGCCTGTACATCGGTACGTGGCAGGACTTCATTTTCTACCGGTTGACAGGCCACACACCAGTCGGCATAGACATCAATCACGATACTGCGTCCACTGTTTTGCTGTAGCAGCTGTGCCAGTTCCTGCTGGGTATGCACCTTTTGCCAGCTGAGTGTTTGCTGGGCATGGACCGCACCCATCTGCTGAAGGCCATGTTGAATATGCCAAATACCAATAGCGGTCATGGCCAGCGCCAGCACAATAACGCCAACACGCGAAATTTTCCCTTGCAGATGTCTGCGGATTAAATCGAAGCAGTAAATCGCCAGTGCCAGGAAAATAATGCCCATCAACAGGAAATAGGCCACAGTCGGCAGCAATGGGCGGGCGAAATAAACCGCCAGCGCCAGCATTAAAAAGCCGAAACTGAATTTCAACCGGTCCATCCACAAACCCGGTTTCGGTAAATATTTGGCGCCAAATACAGCGGCAATAAATAAAGGAATCCCGAGGCCCAGACCCAGTACAAACAGATAGGTCGCGCCAAGTACTGGCTGATCCAACTGCGATACGAACAGCAAAGCACCGGCCAAAGGTGCGCTCATACACGGACCTACAATCAGCGCGGAAATCATCCCCATTAACGAAGCACCCACCAGCGTACCGCCCTGCTGTTTTTGCTGCCATCGGTCCAGTCGTTGTAATAAACCTTGTGGTAAGGACAGCTGATACACCCCAAACAGGTTCAAGGCAAACAAGATAAATAGCACCGCAAAGATGCCAATAAAGATCGGGCTTTGGAACCAGCGCTGGAAACTATAGCCCAGTTGTGCAACCGCCAGTCCCATCACCGCATACACTGCGGCCATACCCAGTACGAAAGCCAGCGCAATCAACGCAGCACGATAACCACGATGACGCTGTACCAGAATGCCAGACAAAATTGGAATCAGTGGCAAAGAACAAGGTAAAAAGGCCAGTAAAATACCAAAACCTAAAAAAATCAGCAGATTAAAAAATAAATGATGTTCCGAGAGTAAATTGAAAAAATACTGGTCGTTGTTCCATTCAGATTGTAATGACGCGGCGGCTGCCGTTTGTGTCTCGCCTGCGATTTCACTGGCCGGCACCGGATTAGACGCTACGACTGAAATTTCTGAAGCCGCGACAGCATCAGTGAGTTTTGTCGGCTCTGTATTCTCTACTGCGGCAATCGACTCATTTTCAATGACTGCTTCTTCGGCGGCAGCAGATGTAGTTGTCAGTACTGTTTTTTCAGGTTTACTTGGTGCCGCTTCAATTTTAGCCGGTGCATCCAGCGCGACCGGTTTGGCGGCACTTAATAAACGCCGTTCGCTTGAAGGCGCATCTGACTGGGGCAACAAGCCTTGCGCATCGGTCTGAATGGTGGCGCGTTGCACCGGATAACATAAACCGCTTTCGGCACAGCCCTGCCACTGAATTTTAAATTGCTGGTTTGGCGCGACCGTAATCGTGGTCTTGACCTGATGATAATGCACCTTGGTCTGGCCAAAGGTCGGATCGTTCTTATCTTCCGGCACCGGCAGCTGTAATTTTAGCGCACCAGCATCGCTACGCACCTGTAGCTGATCATGATATAAATAATAATCTTCGGCGATGGTCCAGCGCAGTTCCGCCTGATCATCGCTAATAGAACGCGCCTGAAACTGAAACGCCTGATCGGATGGCAAGAACTCCTGCGCCTGTGACCAGACTGGCCAGAATGCACAAAGAACCACAAGCAAAGCACTTACACGCGTAATCATGACGTCCATTTTTCTGTAGAAAACTCGATTCATTATTAAAAAGATTAAATTAAGAGAACATTAACATAGCTCATTATTTATAAAATAGGATTTCAGGTGGAGAGTAACTATGTTTGTGGTTCTGGTCGAAGATGATCCTTATATTGCCCAAAGTATCTGTTCAGCGCTGGACTATTTAAATATTTCAGTCGAGCATGTGGCCACTGCACGCGCTGCTGATTATTTTATCCGGCAAAGTGCGGTCGACCTGTGCCTGCTGGATTTGGGCCTGCCTGATCAGGACGGTCTGGAACTGCTGCAGCAGTGGCGCCAGGATGAAATTCATCTGCCGGTACTGGTTTTAACCGCCCGGCATCAAACCCGGCAATGTGTAGAAGCCTTAAATCTGGGGGCCGATGACTACCTGACCAAACCCTTTGAACTGGACGAGCTGATTGCCCGTATTCATGCGCTGGCACGGCGTAATCGAGGTTTTTCTTCCAACTTGTTGCAACTGGGTGATTTACAGCTGAACCGCGATACCCAGGAAGTCACGTTCCAGCAGCAGCCGGTGACTCTGTCACGGCGTGAATACAGCCTGCTGGAAACCCTGATGAGCCATCCCAACCAGATTTTGAAAAATGAACAGCTGCTCGATAAACTGTATGGCTATCAGGACAGTATCGAGAGCAACGCGCTGAATGTGCATATTTATCATTTACGTCAGAAACTAGAGCCGCAGCTGATTCAGACCATTCGTGGTGTGGGCTATATGTTTAAAGTACCGGAAACCGAGAGCTGAATATGCAGAACTACAGTTTAAAATGGCGGCTGGTCAGCATGTTTATGGTGGTGTTTCTTAGCCTGTGGAGTCTGGTGTTTTGCTGGCTGTATTATGATTTGCAGCAGCGGCTGCAAGATACGCTGGATCAGCGCCTGTTTGCCTCTGCACAAATGGTGGCGCGGCTGATTCAGCATTTGCCGCTCCAGGAAATTAATCCCGATTCCTTAAAACAGGTGGCCGAACAGTATCATGCGCAAAATCTGATTGCCTGTGAGGTGTCGGTGTTTAGCTCGGATATTACCTTGGGGCCGTATGTGGTGGCTCGCACCCGCGGTGCGCCGGCGCAGCTAACCGGACAGCAACCGGGCTTTAGTACCTGGCAGGAAAATGGTGTGGAATGGCGCAGTTATGTGCTGCGTAAAGGTGATATTCAGGTGGTGGCCGCAGAACGGCTGGTGCTTAGAGCCTCTTTATTGCAACAGATTCTGCAATCGGTGCTGATTCCGCTGGTGTTATCGCTATTGATCTGTATGGCGCTGGTGATTCATATTTTGCGTAAAGAATTCCGCCCTTTAGATGATATGGCCCAGCAACTGGCAGATAAGCAGCATTCGCTGTCAGATGCCGCGCATTATCTGCAATATCTGGATGCGCGCAAAATTCCAAAAGAAGTCCAGCCTTTTGTCGATAATTCCAATCAGCTGATTCAGAACCTGCACCATAGTCTGGAAAATGAAAAACTGTTTACCGCCTATGCCGCGCATGAACTGCGTAGTCCTTTAACTGCAATTAAAACCCATGTACAACTCAGCCGGATGATGGTCGAGCAAAATCCGGCGCAGGCCAGCAAGCTGATTGAAAACCTGAAACAGGCCGAAAACAGTATCTGGCGCTATCAGCAGTTGCTGGAACAATTGTTATTACTGAGCCAGACCGATCATGACGCTGCGCAAGCTGCCCCAGATTCAGATACCACCGAAGTCGCGCCGGTTTTAAGACAAGTGATAGAAGAATTAAGTCCGGTTTATCCGCATTTAAATAGCGTATTGCAGGTCGATTGGGAAAATCTGCAAACCCTGCAACTACCACCGCTGAGCTTGCAGACGATTCTGAAAAATCTGCTGGAAAATGCCCTGTTACATGCCCAAGGCTTAAGCCGAATTGCAATTACCATGCATAATCAGCAACTGCTGGTACAAGATGATGGTCAGGGGCTGACTGGCGCTGAACTGACCCAGATGACCCGGCGCTTCTGGCGTAAATCTGCCCAGCAACAGGGGCATGGTTTAGGGCTGGCTTTGGTGAAAGCGCTGCTCCAACATCATCACTACCAGATGGATTTAAGCCTGAACCTTCCTCAGGGTTTAAGCATCTGCATTCGGCCGGAGCAGCCCTCTTCCACGCCCAATTAAAGGGTTGATGCTTGGGGACTAGATTAGAAGCTATATCTTAAGCCCCAAACCGCCTGATTTTTCTGTTTGATTTTACTGCGGTCATAGCCACCAAGAATGAAATCGGAAAAGACATTCACATTCGGCGCAACTGCATAATCCAGCCCGACCGAGGCAAAACGAAAAGCGGTATCGGTCTGGGTATCTAAAAATTCCTGACCTTCATATTTGCCGGAGTCATTAAAATAGGAACCGGCAACGGCCAGATTTCCAGTTAATTTGTCGCTGAGCTGATGGGCATAGTTCAGGCTGACATAGGTATCGCCCTGATTCATATACACCACATCATATAAATAGGTCGACACGCCGAAGGTTAGTGTAGCTTGCTCATTCAGGTTTTTACTGACACGCAGGCCCAGTTCATTGGAGGTGGTACTGTCCCCACCCGGATAATAATAGGTCGCGTTCCACAGATCCCAAGTGAGGCCTTTAAAATCTGACACATGCCCGACAATAAAATCATGTTCCATTTTATCGGTGCTGTATTGCCGGCCTTGCTGTAAATCGCGGTATGAATAACCCAGTGTACTGCCCCAATAAGCAGCGTAAAAATTTCCATAGCCCAGGGTTAAAGAGGCCTGCAAAGCCAGGTCTTCATTTTCTGGTGCATTGGTCAGACCGCGCGACACATATTTGGATACTGCGGTCAGCTGACCAGACACATCAATAGAGGAAGAGGATGCATCATTGGCCCAGCTGGACATGCTGATACATGACAGACATCCGGCGGCGACCACTGTTCTTGTAAATGGAATCATTGTTTTAAAATTTAACCTGATTGAATGTAAAAAATTCCAGCCAACCATCCGACCGTGAGCTGTGCGGATGGTTGGGTATGTGGTTTTAACTAAGAAAAAAAGGATGTGTATAAAAATGCACATCAAAACGATGTCAAGATCAAAGCGTTCTGTTGCGGCTAGATTGACCGGACTGGCGTATTGGCCCGGTAAAATGGCGCCGTAGATTTGGCCAGCGCCGGTTTGGCGCGAATATGATCGGCCAGTTTTTCGGCCATCATAATGGTGGTGGCATTCAGGTTGCCGGTAATAATCAGCGGCATGATGGAAGCATCAATCACTCGCAGGTTTTGCAGCCCATGTACCCGCCCGTAGCCATCGACCACGGCCATATCATCTTCACCCATTTTGCAGCTGCAAGATGGATGGAACGCAGTTTCAGCGTGGTTACGGATAAATTCGTCCAGCTCGGCATCGCTTTGTACCTGTTTGCCCGGGCTGATTTCTTCGCCGCGATAGGCATCTAAAGCCGGTTGATGCATGATGTCCCGGGTAATGCGGATGGCATCACGGAACTCGCGCCAGTCCTGTTCGGTACTCATATAATTGAACAGGATACTTGGATGCTGAAACGGATCTTTGGAGCGCAGTTTGACCCGGCCACGGGATGGAGAGCGCATGGAACCAACATGCGCCTGAAAACCATGCTGCTGAATGGCATTACTGCCATTGTAGTTAATGGCGACCGGTAAAAAGTGATACTGGATATTCGGCCAGGCAAACTCATCGGAAGTGCGGATAAAGCCACCCGCTTCAAACTGGTTACTGGCACCCACACCCTGACCTAAAAACAGCCATTCTGCACCAATTTTTGGCTGGTTATACCATTTTAAGGCGGGATATAAGCTGACCGGTTTTTTGCATTGATACTGTAAATACATTTCCAGATGATCTTGTAGGTTTTCACCTACGCCCGGTAAATCATGAACCACCGGAATATCCAGGCTTTTTAGATGCTGGGCATTGCCAACCCCCGAACGCTGCAGAATTTGCGGAGAAGCAATGGCACCCCCACAGAGCAGCACTTCTTTTTCAGCAAAGACTTGTAGCGGCTGCGCGGTACTTTGTCCCTGAAAATATTCGACTCCCACAGCCTGTTTGCCATTAAATAGAATTTTATTGGTCATGGCATGGGTGCGAATGGTCAGATTCGGGCGCTGTCTGGCCATATCCAGATAACCACGCGCTGTGCTGGAACGGCGTCCCTGCCGGGTTACGGTACGGTCCATCGGACCAAATCCTTCCTGCTGATAGCCATTTAAATCATCGGTACGTGGATAACCGGCCTGCACCGCAGCATCGACCATGGCATGAAACAGCTCGTTATTTCCGGCTTTCGGGGTGGCGACCTGTACCGGACCGCTGTCACCATGATAGTCATTGCCGCCAATATCCCGGGTTTCGGCTTTTTTATAATAAGGCAGACAGTCGGCATAGCTCCAATGTTCCAGTCCTTTCAAACTCGCCCATTGTTCCAGATCCATCGCATTACCACGGATATAACACATGCCGTTAATCAGGGAGGACCCGCCCAAGCCTTTACCGCGACCACATTCCATACGGCGGTTATTCATATACGGTTCCGGATCGGTCAGATAGGCCCAGTTATAACGCCGGCCCTGTAAGGGATAAGCCAGCGCGGCAGGCATCTGGGTACGAAAATCCAGCCGGTAGTCCGGCCCACCTGCTTCTAGGAGCAACACCGTCGTTTCTGGATCTTCGGTTAATCGAGCCGCCAGCACATTCCCGGCAGAACCTGCGCCAATAATAATATAGTCATAATTCATGCAGCATGATCCTCCCTTAAGCTGAAAATACAGATTGGAAAGGACTCAGTTCCACCTGAACCGATTTGGTCTGGGTATAGTGCTGTAAGGTCACCAGACCATTTTCACGGCCAACGCCTGACTGTTTATAGCCACCAACCGGCATTTCTGCCGGAGATTCGCCCCAGGTATTCAGCCAGCAAATCCCAGCTTCAATCTGATGAATAATGCGATGGGCACGGCTTAAATCCGGACTGACCACACCAGCAGCCAGACCATAGGTGGTGGCATTGGCTCTGCGGATTACTTCATCTTCACTGTCATAGCTTAAGATGCTCATAACCGGGCCAAAAATTTCTTCCTGGACAATGCGCATTTCATCATGACAGTCGGTAAATACCGTGGGTTCAACAAAAGCCCCGTGCGCAAATTCAGCTGCCGCTGCGCGCTGTCCACCTGTTAACAGACGGGCGCCCTGTTGCTTGCCCAGCTCAATGTAATGCAATACTTTTTCCATATGGGCAAAGCTGGACAGTGGCCCGAAATTAGTGTTCGGGTCTAAAGGCTGACCCATGCGCACATAGGGAATGCGCTGCAGAATCTTTTCTTCAAAAGCAGTTTTTAAAGCAGCAGGAATAAACACCCGGGTTCCATTGGTACACACCTGTCCAGAGCTGTAGAAATTGGCCATCATGGCAATATCGGCAGCCAGATCCAGATTGGCATCTTCACAGATAATTAACGGTGATTTTCCACCAAGTTCCATGGTGACTTCTTTTAAGCTGGACGCCGCCGCCTGTGCCATTACTTTTTTACCGGTACTCACACCGCCGGTAAAGGATACTTTGGCAATCTCTGGATGCTCAGTGAGGTAGCTACCCACATCGCCACCACCGGTCACCACATTAAAGACGCCGTCTGGTACTCCGGCTTCACTATAAATTTCGGCCAGTTTTAACGCGGTAAGTGGGGTAATTTCACTGGCTTTAAACACCATGGCATTGCCTGCGGCCAAGGCCGGTGCAGATTTCCATAACGCAATCTGGATTGGATAATTCCAGGCGCCAATACCGGCCACCACACCCAGCGGTTCACGGCGGGTATAAATAAAAGAACTTTCTCTTAATGGAATTTGCTGGCCTTCGAGCGCTGGTAAAATGCTGGCATAATATTCCAGCACATCTGCCCCGGTCACAATATCGACGCTCCGGGTTTCACTTAAAGGCTTGCCACTGTCCAGGCTTTCAATTTCTGCCAGCTCATCATTGCGTGCCCGTAAAATGGCTACGGCCTGATTTAAAATGCGTGAACGCTGCATGGTGGTCATGGCTGCCCAGACTTTTTGTCCCTGTTTGGCAGACTGTACTGCCCGATCAACATCGGCCTGGTTACATGCTTGAATGGTGGCCAACACCTCAGCATTGGCCGGATTAATACTTTGGAATGTTTCAGAGGATGAAGCATCGACAAACTGACCGTGAATATAAGGTCGTTGTGTATTGAATTGCATCAATCGGTTCTCCTCGTAATTTAGTGAATATTGAGTTGCTGACGGATATAGTCGGCACAAATCTGAATAGGTAAATCGGCATCCAGGTCAGTGGTCATTAAGGAACCGCGTAACCAGAAACCGTCAATCAGTGCGGCCAGACCCTGCGCGGCGCGTTCAGCCTGCTCGCGGTCCAGCTGTTTGGCAAACTCATGCTTGATATTGGAATGCAGGCGGTAATGGTTAACCTGCTGCAAACGGTGCAAGTCAGGTTGATGCATACTGTTGGCCCAGAATGCCAACCAGGTTTTCATGGCGGCCTTATCGGTCTGTTCAGCCGAGAAATTGGCACGCACAATCGCAATCAGGCGCTGCTCCGGGGTATTTTCTGCGGCGTTTAAACTGGCCGAAATGGCATCGCCCAGCTGTTGTAGCAAATAACGCATGGTCGCTTCAATCAAGCCATGCTTGCCCTGAAAATAATGACTGATGATGCCTGTAGACACACCTGCCCGCTGGGCAATCTGGCTGATAGATGCTTCAGCAAAACCCAGTTCATTAATGGCAGATAAGGTGGCATCAATTAGCTGTTGACGACGAATCGGTTGCATACCAACTTTAGGCATAAGATCGACCTAACTAATAAAAATCATGCACAAGGCAAGGTAACATATAAAAACGTTATTTTAATTGAACGTTCAATTAAAATAAATTATAGTCCCGTCTGCTTCCTGATGTACAGCTCAGTTTGTTTTTCATTTGCAAATGTTTGTAATGAGAACCATGCCTATAGAGTCTGGTTAAGCCAAAACACACTGCGCTGTAGATCCGAATTAAAAAAATATGGTCACAGATTTATGCAAAAGAAAACTGAACAGACGACCGATAGTCTGAACAAAGTTGTCTTTTTTCTTTCGGCAACACTCATCCTGCTGTTTTCGCTGGTTACGATTTTATTTAATGACCAGGCGAATCAGCTCATTACCCAAATCTTGAACTGGGTCAGTCGGACCTTTAGCTGGTATTACCTGCTGGCGGCCACCTTATATCTGGTCTTTGTACTGTTTATTGCCCTGTCCCGTTATGGCGATATCAAATTAGGTCCCAAACATTCCAAGCCGGAATTTAGCCTGCTGAGCTGGTCGGCAATGCTGTTCTCGGCCGGAATCGGGATTGACCTGATGTTCTTCTCGGTGGCCGAACCGCTGTCTCACTATATGAATCCGCCTGTCGGCGAAGGCCAGACTTTTGAGGCTGCGCGCCAGTCGATGGTCTGGACCCTGTTCCACTATGGATTAACTGGCTGGAGCATGTATGCCTTGGTTGGCGTGGCTTTGGGTTATTTCAGTTATCGTTATAACCTGCCGCTAACCATCCGCTCGGCGCTTTATCCGATTTTTGGCAAGCGTGTTAATGGCTGGATTGGACATAGTGTTGATACCGCGGCCGTTTTGGGCACCATTTTTGGTATTGCCACCACCTGCGGGATTGGTGTGGTTCAGCTCAACTACGGCCTGCATGTACTGTTTGATGTGCCAGAAAACCTGCTGATCCAGTCGGCGCTGATTGCCGTTGCAGTCATTATTACTGCAATTTCAGTGGCTTCTGGGGTAAATAAAGGCCTCCGGATTCTGTCTGAAGTCAATATTTATGTGTCAATTGGTCTGCTGCTATTTATTCTGGTGATGGGCAATACCGAGTTTTTACTGGCAGCGTTAATCCAGAACTTTGGTGACTATATTAGCCAGTTCCCGCAACTGTCCTTAACCAGTTTTCCGTTTCAGCAACCGAAAGAATGGATGAACAGCTGGACCCTGTTTTTCTGGGCCTGGTGGATTGCCTGGTCGCCGTTTGTCGGCCTGTTTCTGGCGCGAATTTCCCGTGGCCGGACCATCCGTGAATTTGTGGCCGGTACCTTAATTATTCCCCTGCTGTTTACCCTGACCTGGCTGTCGATTTTTGGAAATAGCGCCCTGCACAGCGTGATTTTTGATGGCAATACCCAGCTGGCCACCACCGTATTGGCCAATCCGGCACATGGTTTCTATGACCTGCTTGCCCAATATCCATGGTTCCCGTTTCTGGCCGGCGTCGCCACCATTACCGGTTTGCTGTTTTATGTGACTTCTGCCGATTCAGGGGCACTGGTGCTGGGGAATTTCACCACCAAATTTAGCAATATTGAACATGATTCGCCGCGCTGGTTAAGTGTCTTCTGGGCGCTGGCGATTGGTTTACTGACCTTGGCGATGCTGATGGCCAATGGTGTGACCGCGCTGCAAAACACCACCATTATTATGGGACTGCCTTTTAGCTTTGTAATTTTCTTTGTGATGGCGGGTTTGTACAAGTCATTAAGACTGGAAGATTTTCGTCAGGCCAGTACCAGCATGAATGCGGCACCTGTAGTCGGTAATGTCGACATCTTTAACTGGAAAAAACGCCTCAGCCGGGTAATGCTGCATGCCAATTTATCGCAAACCCAGCAAATGCTGGAAGAGGTCTGTAAACCGGCAATGCAGGCGGTGGCCACAGAATTCATCAACAAAGGCATTCAGGTCGATCTGGCGGAAAAAGCCCTGGATGATGAACCGGAGCTGTCACATCTGGATTTAACCATTCAGCTGGATGAAGAAGAAAACTTTGTTTACCAGATCTGGCCAATCCGTTATGACACGCCCAACTTCAGTTCACGCGGCAAACGTACCAAGAAATACTATTACCGTCTGGAAACCTATCTGTTTGAAGGCTCGCAAGGCAATGATCTGGTGGGTTATAGCAAGGAACAGGTCATTAACGACATTCTGGATAAATACGAGCGCCATTTGATGTTCTTGCACATCAACCGGATTAGTCCAGGCAAGCGCCCGCTCTTTCCAGACCCGGATCAATAAGGAATCTGTAGGATGTCTGAATCGCTTCACGCCTTTGCACTGTTTTTCTCATTATTAAACCCGTTTTTAATGAGTATTTATATGCTCGGCATTATCCGTAATTCCGAGGCCCGAGTGTTTAATCGCGCCCTGATTCAGGGCAGTTTAATCAGCTTTGTGGTGTTTATTATTTTCGCCAAAACCGGTGAAGCCTTTTTTCATGATGTCCTGCATGTCCGTTTTGAATCTTTCCAGATTTTTGGCGGGATTATTTTTCTGGTGATTGGTTATCGCTATGTGTTTGAAGGCGCCGATACCATTGGGGTGATGCGTGGTGCGCCACATCATTTGGCCGGCACCATTGCCATGCCGTTTATGATTGGCCCGGGAACCATCAGCGCCGCGGTCATTACCGGAATTCAGCTAAGCCTGTGGCAACTGGTGCTGGTGATTTTTGTGACACTGTTTCTGACCTGTAGCCTGCTTATTTTAATGAAATATGCGCATGATCATTTGCAGCATAAACATTCCAATTATATTGATTTGTATGTCGATATTGTCGGGCGTCTGGCCGCCTTGCTGATTGGGACCATTGCCATTGATATGATTGTGACCGGTGTCAGCGGGATTATGCAGAGCTAAAATAACCTGAGTTCGATGAAATCCACTTAGCCTTTTAGCATATTTTGGAAAGTTGGCTTATTGGGGTTCAAACAATAAAGCAGATTTCCAGAATGGAACGATCATTTAGCAATAAAAATATTTGAAGAATCTAAAACCGGATTGATGAAATAAAATGACAATGGTCATTGCTTCAGACAAGCTTAAAGCTGACTTTTTCAACCTGGTTTTTTGGTGGTGTTTCAAAAAGTATGCTGAAAAAACAGGTTGGCTTTTGATCAGATAGTGAGATGCAAATAACACTAGAAATCAAATGTCCAACCTGTCTAAGTGACAGTATAAAGAAAAATGGCCTCAAACTATATGGCAAGCAAAACTATCAATGTGAATAGCCACCAAAATTCTAGACACACATAATCATCTTTTGATGGGCCTTTTCATAATCTAATGGAGAACGCTGACCATTGGAACCATATCTGCGTTTTGAATTGTAGAACATCTCAATATATTCAAAGATATCCGACCTTGCTTCAGTCCTGGTCGCATAGATTTTCTTTTTAATTCGTTCCTGCTTTAATAGCTGGAAGAAGCTTTCTGCAACAGCATTGTCATGGCATGAGCAGTGTACTGCGCAAGTCGACGACTCATACTACTTTCAAGATTATGATGCTTGAGAAATGTCTGCCATTCATGACTGGTGTATTGGCTGCCTTGGTCAGAATGGATTAGGACTTTGTTCTTTGGGTTTCTTCGCCACAAAGCCATCAATAACGCATCTAAAACCAGATCTGCCGTGATTCTGGATTTCATAGACCAGCCAACAACAAGACGTGAAAACAGGTCAATCACAACTGCGAGATATAGCCACCCTTCATAAGTGCGGATATAAGGGTGAGATTCCTTTGGTCTACTCACCCCTATATTCAAACAAATTCAGGCTGGGTCTATACCGCCTTTATTATTGATGTGTTCTCACGAGCAATTGTTGGATGGAAAGTATCTACACGGATGAATACAGATATGGTACTCGATGCACTTGAGCAAGCATTGCACGATCGAGGCATGCCAAAGAATGTGATTCATCATTCCGATAGAGGTGTTCAATATCTTTCTATTCGCTATACCAATCGTTTAGAAGCTGCAAATTTACGAGCATCAGTCGGTACAACTGGTGATTCATACGATAATGCTTTGGCTGAAACGGTGAATGGCTTATACAAAACAGAGGTGATTGAATATTTAAAAGCAGATTGGCAAGGTTTAGCAGATGTACAACTTGCGACACTCAACTGGGTAGATTGGTTCAATAAAAAGCGTGTACACAGTGCACTGGGTTATGTATCGCCTTTTGAGTTTGAAGCAATGTACTATGATAAGATTAACCCGTTAGGTCAGGTGGCCTAACTTAAATAAAAAAGTCTCCGACAAACCCGGTACGGTTCAGATAGGCTTGTGCAACAAAGCCATACAGATGTAAAAGAAACAATACTATAACTTTACACTAGTTCTATCTGCGAACCTTTGATTTATACTAGCCGGATAACATCACCGGCTTTAAATCAGTTTAGCGACTTTATGAACTTAAAGAAAAATAAAAGACAGCTTGTCTGGGGTTTAAATCTGCTTGCATCGATGATGTATGGCAGCTTTGCTCATGCGCAGAGCATCAGCTTTCAGGACGCTGAACGTCAGTTGTTGCAAAATTCTTATAGCAGCCAAGCCTATCAAAGTCTGGAACAGGCTTCAAAACTTGAAGCTGAAGCAGTAAAAGGCGTAGGTCTGCCGCGTGTCGATCTGAATGTTCGTGCGTATGCCTTTCATAATGAACTCGATCTGCCTTTAGGTGCATTAAAAAATAATTTAGAGCAATCTTTAACGGATGGTGTCAATAATAGAATTGATGAACTGAACTTAGGTGATCTGGCTGACCCGCTAAAAAATAGTTTAAGACAACCTATTCAAAATGGGGTGGGCTTAATTCCTGATAGTGCGAATATCGTGCTGGATGATCAGGTGATTCGCCCGACGGTTTCAGTCATGATGCCGCTTTATACCGGTGGGCTGACAAGTAGCGCTAAAGAAATCGCCAATATTCAAGTAGGTCGTAGTCAGCTCAGCAACAAACAGCAGCAAGACACGCAGCGTTTTGAACTGATTCAAAGTTATTTTAATGTACAGCTCCAAAAGCAACTGCATGCAGCTGCGCTGTTTAATCTGAATGCCATGCAGCAGCATTATCGCAATGCCTTAAAGATGGAACAGCAAGGTTTTATCAGTAAAGGCCACCGCATGCAGTTTGAAGTGGCACGCAATAATGCCGAGCGCAGCCAGCAAAATACGCAGGCCAATTTGAATGCTGCCCTGTTCCAGCTGAATAATCTGCTTCAGGAAAGTAGCATCACCGAACTTTCGACGCCTTTATTTGTCAATAAAACCGAGCCACAGGCCTTAAATCATCTGCTGAAAACCTTTAGTCAGAACTCTGCGCTGATTCAAAAAATGCAGCTGGATACTCAATTAGCTCAAGCCAATGTCAAAGCCCAGCAAGCAGCGAAAAAACCGAATGTTTTTGCTTTTGGCGAATATAGTCTGGATCAAAATGAAAACTGGATTGTCGGGATTGCCGCACGCTATAACCTGTTTTCTGGGATCGATAAAAACAAAAATATTCAGGCTGCCGAACTCAAACGCTCTGCCACAGAACTGCTTACTGCACGCACCCAGCAGGAAATTGAAAATCTGATTTATAAATCTTATAGCGAAGCACTCAGTGCACAGCAAAGTGATGCGCTTCTGGCACAAAACTTGAAAGCCGCACAGGAAAATTTACGCATCCAAGAATTGTCTTTTAAAGAAGATACGGGCACCGCCACACAGGTCATCGATGCACAAAATATGCTGAGCGGACTACGAGCTGAAACTGCCTTGAATGCTTACAAATATGTGATGTCACTGGCCACACTATTACAAAGCCATGGCTCGATTGCAGAATTTCCAACCTACATTCAACATGCCAACACCCACTATATTCGCTAATGGAGCCGAACATGAACGAAGATCAAAAACCCAATGATCCTGTGAATGAAGTGGCTTCATCCAGCGATACAGAAAAATCGCCTGCGCAACAGGTAGAAACAAAAACTGAAATAGAAAACAACGCGACGACTTCGACCGAGCAACAACAAGCTCCTGAAATCGCTAAAAAGAAAAAATATTTATTGCTCGCCCTGATTCCAGTTCTGCTGGCAGTCATCGCATTTGGATTATGGAAAAGCTACCAACCGGCTCCGCTTGAATTGCAGGGTCGTGTAGAAGCTGAAACAGTTCAGGTGGCGACCAAAGTGCCAAGCCGTATTGAAGAAATTTATGTAGAAGAAGGTCAGCGAGTCAAAAAAGGCGATGTGCTGGTGCGCTTAAACAGCCCGGAAATTCAGGCCAAAAAACAGCAAGCCGCAGCGGCTTTACAATCTGCGCTGGCCTTACAATCGACTGCTGAACGTGGCTCGCAAGAAGAAAATATCGCGAGCCTGTATGCCAACTGGCAATCGTTGAAAGCACAGCAAAATTTAGCCAAAGTTTCTTATGAGCGTGGTGCAAATTTATTTAAGGAAGGTGTGATTTCACGCCAGCGCCGTGATGAATTGTATGCAGCCAGTCAATCAGCGGCACAAATGACAGAAGCAGCGTATCAGCAATACGCACGTGCCAAACGTGGCAGCACCTCGCAGCAAAAGAGTTCTGCCGATGCACAAGTAGATATTGCCCAGGCTGCGCTGGATGAAGCCAATGCATTAGAGGCAGAAACCCAATTAGTAGCACCTGTAAACGGAACGGTGTCTAAAACCTATGGCAAAGTCTCGGAGCTGGTAGCCACCGCAGTCCCTGTGGTCAGCCTGATTGAAGATCAAATGTGGGTGAGCCTGAATATTCGTGAAGACCAATATGCCCCATTTCAGAAAATGAGCAGTATTGAAGGTTATATTCCCGCCCTAGATAAAACCGCCACTTTTCAAATTAGACAGATCAGTGCTGAAGGTGAATTTGCCACCATTAAGACCACACGTCAAACCGGCGGTTATGATGTGCGCAGTTTTAAGCTGCATCTTGTACCCACACCAGCGATTTCTGAACTGAAAGTTGGGATGAGCGTGTTATTTAAACTGAAAGAGACCCGATAATGTGGACGGGTATATGGCGCGAACTGCGCTATCTGCTCCGCGAAAAATGGGATCTGTGTCTGGTCACGCTCGCACCTGCACTGGTGATTATTTTATTCAGCAGCATGTTTGCTCAAGGGAAACCGGATCATTTACCGATTGCGATTATTGATCAAGATCAGAGTGCGCTGAGTCAAAGCATTTATCAGCATGTGGCCCTGAATCATACTCTTAAAATTGCTACAGTGTCGGAGCAAACAGCTGAAATTGAGCGCCTGTTAAATCAAAATAAAATTTGGGGTTATATCCATATTCCAAGCGGTGCCGAGCAACGTCTGGTTCGTGCTCAGGATGCTGACATCAGTATTGCCTTTAACCAGAGTTATTTCAGTATCGGAAATACCATTTCGTCTGCCATGCTGGTTAGTACCCTGCAAGCACTGGCTGAATTTAGCGGACAGCAATATCTGGGCAACCGACTCCCCTCTCTCGAAGCACCGTCACCGCATATTAAAATATCTCCGCTGTATAATCCGCAGCTGAATTATGAATTCTATCTGGAACCCTATGTCATTCCGGCAATTCTGCATTTACTGCTGTGTTGTTGTGTGGCATTTTCCGTCGGTCAGGAACTGAAGCGGCAGACCTTAACAAGCTGGATTAGCAACTCATCCATCTGGATGGCATTGCTGTCTAAGAACCTGATCTATGTGGCTATTTTTAGTCTATGGACCTGGATCTGGATGTTCTGGCTGATTGAAATTCGCGGCTGGTTTGTTGCCGGCTCGCTCGCTCTGATTCTATCGGCACAATTTCTGCTATATAGCGCTTATGCATTTTTAAGCAGTGCAGTGGTTCTGGCAACCAAAGATTTAAGTAAATCTTTTGGCATCATTGCGGTCTATGGTGGTTCATCTTTAAGTTTTGCCGGTGTGACTTTACCTTTAAATAATGCGCCCCTATTCACCCAGTTCTGGTCCAATATTATTCCGTTTACGCCCTATGCCAAATTACAAACTGAACAATGGGTGATTGGTAGTCCATTGCATATTTCACTGCAAGCTGGATTCATGCTGCTGATCTATGCCCTAGTTTACGCTCTGCTGGCTTATCTGTTTCTTAAAAAAATAGTTAAAGGAGCAGTCCAATGAAATCCCTCTGGTTTTACTATCTGCAAAGCTTTAAGGATATTGTCAGTCACGGCACGATCTTTACCACGCTTATTCTATCCGTCTTGTTTTACAGCTTTTTTTATCCAACCGCTTATCAGGCACAGCAGGCTGAAGCCTTACCGATTATTATTGTCGATGAAGAACAAAGTAACTTAAGCACCCGTATTATTGGTCAAGTGGCACAAAGCCCCAATGTGGAGATTGAGGCGATTACCGGCAATTTTTCCGAGGCCAAACAATGGGTGGAATCACAAAAAGCCGATGGTATTTTACTTCTGCCGGACAATTTATCGCAAAGCTTAAGGCATGGTGAAACAGGTGGCATTGGCCTGTATTTAAGTACAGCCAACTTTTTAGTAACCAAACAAATTGGTCTGGGCTTAGCCACATCAGTTGAGCAAACTTTGGCAGATTATACTGAACGCTTTGGCAAGGTCTCGGATTTTTCACCTGCCCTTTCTGTGCATCAAATTCCTTTATTTAATCCGCTGTCCGGCTATGGCAGCTATGTCTTTCCTGCGGTTGCACCTTTAATTATCCACCAAACCATTCTTTTGGGTTTGAGTATGCTGATTTTGGTATATCGGGAAAGAAAAATAGAATTAAACACAAATGCATTGATTGGGATGTGTTTAGCGGTCTTCACCATTGGTTGTCTGGGATGTTTCTATTTATTCGGCTTTAGCTTCTGGCTATTTGATTATCCGCGCGGTGGCAACCTGCTCGGGATGCTGCTGGCTGTTGCGGTTTTTATCTACACGATAATTGGCATGACCTGCTTATTTGCTAGTTTTCTGGATCTGCCGGAACGTGCGGGGCATGTCATTGTATTCACTTCTATTCCACTGTTCTTTTTATCTGGTGCGGCCTGGCCACATGCTGCCATGCCCACCTGGATGCAAGTCGTTGGCGAAATCCTGCCCTCTACCCAAATTGTGCAGATGTTTATTCAACTCAATCAGATGGGTGTGCCTACAACACTGATCTTGCCTAAATTGCTCTATCTTGGAATGATCGGTAGCTTGTGCTTTTTTTTGGCTTATCGACGTTTAATTTCAAACTGTGGAACTTTCTAGCTTGTATATTATTGAACCTGTAAATAATTTTATGTAATTGCTTTTGATAAATTTAAAGGTGATTGCTTCACTGGTCACCGAATTCAATAATAAATCGGCTCATGGCTAAACGCCAGTCACGAATATAGGAATAGAATCTGGCTATCTATTTGCGTGATACTGGTCTGATTCTTTTTAGTAAGATGTGGCTCAAATGTACCGTCACGATCTCATGGTGCGGTGGTTCTTAATCTCCCCCATGACCGCTATATTAACCAAGGAGGTCAGTTTTACACTGCCGCTAACACGAATTACCCGAATATGTAAGGTAATTCCGATGAGTCAGAACGAAGCTTCTGGCTCATTTACCCAATCCTGAAGACGTTATGAACAACTCTTCACTTTAATTTTGTAGGTAATCCCAGTTCCTTCGGGAGCTGGGATTAATACATTTTAAGCGCGGATTTCATCATCAAAATGGGGCTGTATTGAAACGACAATCGCTGAGCCAAGTGGCTCTGATTTTATAATCAGTCCAGCATTTAAAAATCACTGATTTAATTTAAACACTAAACATCAACGCCAAAGACAACAGCAAGCATAAAAATAACATAGCTGAAACCGCCTGCCAGAATCTAACAGGATTTTTATCCAGCAAGGAAGAATGAACCGGCTTTAAAAAATACCGGTTAGGATGCTTAAGATCATACAGAAATTCCGACAATACCTCATAGCGTTCATTTGGCATCAGGGCTAAGGCCTTATGCAAGGCTCCATCAATCCACATCGGAATATCTGGCCGATATTCTAAAATTGAATGATAACGCACCGTTTTTAGCTGTTTAAGCGTCTGACAACGCGCCAGTTCGGTGCCATAGGGTAACTGTTTGCTGAGTACATAATACAGTACCACTGCCAGTGAAAACTGGTCTGAACGGGTGGAAACCGGCCGCGAGCAAAAATATTCCGGCGCCATAAAGGCCAAGGTGCCCAAAGCCGCGGCATGTTGCGGCTGGAACTCGGAAATCCCCTTGACCAGGGTTGCACCAAAATCAATCAGTTTTAGCTCTAACTGTGCATTCAGCATGATATTTTCAGGGCGAATATCCTGATGCAGCATGTCCAGCCGGTGAAAAGCCTGCAAACCTTTAATGATCTGTTCCGTAATCTGGATGGCGGTTTCAAGCGCAATCGGCTGGCGCTGCTGATGCAGCCAGGTATTTAAGGTCTGGCCAGATAAATATTCATAGGTTTGAAAATAATAAGATTTACTGCGCTGATGCGGATAGGCCGCTAAAACTTGTGGATGCTGAATCCGTTTCGCCACCCACTCTTCCAGCAAAAAACGCTCCAGTGCCTGCGCATCCTGGGTTAAATCCAGTGACGGAATTTTAATGACCAGTTGCTGCTGCCGCGTCTCATCCCAGGCCAGATATAAACGGCTACGATGGTTCTGGTGCAGTACATTTTGAATCCGGTAGCCTTCAAAATGCTGACCTATGCTTAAATCCGGGGCCAGACTTAGCTGGTTGTGACTTGGCTGAAATTGTGACTGGGCCTGCTGTGGCAGCTGCTGTACCTGCACAATTTGCAGGGTTAAATTATCAGGACTGCCCTGCGCATCGGCCAGATGGACCAGCGTTTCTGCTACCTGGTCAAGATCTAAAGTTTCGGGACTGTGAAGTGCCTCGATAATTTGGCTGTCCGACAGATATTCATATACACCATCGGTCATCAACAGGAAAATATCATCCTGTGCCAACGGCAGACTTAAATAATCCATCTCTACTTTCTGCGCCACGCCCAAAGCCCGGCTTAAATAGCTTTCCCGGGAAGATAACCAGACCCGATGGTCAACACTGAGCTGTTCCAGCTGTTGCTCACGCAAGCGGTAAATACGCGCATCACCAATATGAAACAGATGTACAGTTTCATGTTTGAATACCAGCGCGCTAAAAGTGCAGACATAGCCGCGGTCTTTATCGACACGGCCCTGACTTTGCTGGGTCTGAGCATAGAGCCAGGAATTGGTGGCACGAATCACCCGGTCGACCGAAGTTTTAACACTCCAGGAATCGGGCGTCGAAAAGTAATCGGCCAGAAAACTGGACACTGCGGTTTCACTGGCGATATGACTGACATTGCTACTGCTGATACCATCGGCAATGGCGCAGGCAATGCCCTTTTGCTGTGCCAGATAGCCCTCCGGAACGGCCGCGCCATGAAAATCCTGATTGCTCTCTTTGCGGCCGGCAGCACTATATTGCCCAAGCCGAATTTGAAGTGAAGTCTGGTGTGAAGATGGCAAAGTGGACATGCGCTGATCTCAACTGGCTGGAATCTTCCCTGATTCCTGAATTCATCCTGTGTGCTTAAAACTTAGAACTCACGTTTTGGTGCAGTGCGAACATACGTGGTATAAAGCGCAAGACCAGTTAAAGCCAAACCACCTACCAGGTTCCCCAGCGCTACCGGTAACTCATTCCAGATAAAGTAGTCCATCACCGAGAAATCGCCGCCCATCATCATCGCAAACGGGAACAGGAACATATTCACCACCGAATGTTCAAAGCCCATGGCAAAGAACAGCATGATCGGCATCCACATCGCAATAAACTTGCCGCTAACGGTGGTCGACATCATCGCACCAATCACGCCAAGCGACACCATCCAGTTACAGAGCATGCCGCGAATAAAAATCGTGATCCAGCCAGCTACGCCATATTCTTTGTAGCCTAGCGTCCGGTCTTCACCAATATGTGCAATCGCCAGACCGACCTTGTTCGGTTCGGTCGAAAAGCCGTAGGTATAGACCGCGGCCATCATCACCGCCACAATCAGGGCGCCAGTGAAGTTACCGACAAAGACCACGCCCCAGTTTTTCAGGATTCTGGCCCAGGTCACGCCCGGACGTTTATCCAGCCAGGCCAATGGTGTCAGGACAAATACCCCGGTCAGCAGGTCATAGCCCAGCAGATACAGCATACAAAAGCCCACTGGGAATAATAATGCACCAATTAAAGGCACGCCGGTTTGCACTGCAATGGTGACCGCAAAAACTGCTGCCAGCGCCAGAATAGCCCCGGCCATGGTGGCGCGGATCAGCACATCACGGTTTGCCATATGTAATTTCGATTCACCGGCATCCACAACTTTGGTTGCAAATTCGGAAGGTGCAAGATAAGCCATTGCGAGTACCCCTCAACGATTAAAATTTAGCAGTGAGATGATTTGCAAATAAAAAGCGCCCAAGACGACTTTCACGTCTTAGGCGCCTTTGCCTGAATCATCCAACATGTTTTAAAAAATTTATGGCGTCGTTGCCATCAGTTCAGTGGAGATACAGCAAGGAACGTACCAACTTTGGGTGAAAGATGAATTTACGCCATAGGCAGATTCAAGATCTGAGCTGATTTTAAGCTGGCATACATTGTGCTTTTCCCTTGTCAGTGTTTTAGCCATAAGCAGTTGAGGAAATAGATATGATTAGCCACCGCCAACAAGTGACAGACATGATTTTATCTGCCAAGGTGCTGAACAATATTCAGTGGTCCAGCGTGGCGCAGGAAATTGGGTTATCCAAAGAATGGGTAACGGCAGCCTGTTTGGGGCAAATGGCATTGAACAAGGAACAGGCCGAAAAAATTGGTCAGATATTTAACCTGAGTGATGAAGCCGTGGCCTGGCTGCAAATTGTGCCGTATAAAGGCTCCCTGCCGACCAGCGTTCCGACCGATCCTTTAATTTACCGCTGGTATGAAGTGGTGAATGTCTATGGTTCTACCATTAAAGAGCTGATTCATGAAGAATTTGGCGACGGGATTATGAGCGCGATTGATTTTAGTATGGATATTCAACGTGAAAGCCATGAAAATGGCGACCGGGTAAATGTGATGCTATCCGGGAAATTTTTGCCCTATAAATCCTATTAAGATGAGTTTGTGTTGAGCTTAAAACTCTAAGCAATCACAAAAAATCTGCGCTTACCTTATTCATAAAGATGATCAAGTAAAGATCAAAACCACATTCATTCACCCATAAAAATAGGCCTAATCTTCCCGGACAAAAACGATTGCTGTTTTATCCGGTCAGATTAAGCCTATGTTTTTAGCAAGCTGTACTATTCCGAGGTAAAGCGTCCATAGCGGTCGCGTTTACGCGTGCCCGAAGATGAGCTACGACCACGGCGATCGTCATCATCATCGTCGTCATCGCGGTTGCGACCACGGCGATTGTCATCGTTTATATGACTTCTGGCGCCGGCACGGCGTGCTTCTTCTGACGTAAACTCATGCGCATTGCCGCTGGCATGGGCTGCGCGCCCACCACCACCACTGGCAATTTCTCTTTGTTCATCTGGATTCATACTCGCAAATCCACGATTTGAAGTACCCTCATTACGTGTATTGGCCATGATTCACCCTTCCTGTTATTTATTTTGATTGTCTATGTTGCGACTCTTTTAAGATAAGAGTGAAAATTAAAATAAACAGCTAGGCTTTGTTTCAGATCATTGGAATGTAGCAGGTCTTTTTTATTTTAAAAAATTAACAGGCTGTATTTAAAATAGTAAAATTTTATTCCTTTAAATATCTTTTTAAATTTTTTACTATTTTTATATTTCAGCTGTTTTTATTTACAAAATGAAATAATAGACGCGTTAAGATGAGGTGGTTTATTTTCTTAATAATAAAAAATATTTAAATAGAGTCCATAATTTTTAAATATATTCTTTAGTCCCGTGATTTCACTTTCATTGTCTTATGAATTGCGGCTTAAATATAAAAAAAGCCAGTCAGTGAGCGCTGACTGGCGAAAAGGAAGACACAGATAAGTAGCTGAATGTCCGATTTAGTCGACCTGGGTAAAGCGATTTAAAACAGCAATCGACAGCAGCAATAAAGCCACCAGCGCAAAGACGGTGCTCAGGCCAATGGCTTCACTTAGGAAACCGACCAGCGCCGGGCCACTTAATGAACCGCTATAGGCAATGGTCGATACCAGCGATAAAGCAGCTGCTTTAGGCATAATATTCTGACGTCCGACACGGGAGAACATCACTGGTACAATATTGGAACAGCCAAAACCGAGTAAGGCATAACCCAGCAGGACCACCGCCCAGTGCGGCGCCATCACAATAATGCCTAGACCCAAGGCCGCACACAGCGCGCTATAGGTGATGATGTTTTTCTCGCCCCACATTCTCAGTAAGCGACGTCCCGAAAAACGGCCGATGGTCATGGTAATCGCAAAGAAGGTATAGGCCAGACCGGCAAAAGAAGCCTCCATCCCAAAGTTGCTGACCAGATAAATCCCACTCCAGTCCATTGCTGAGCCTTCCGATAAAAAGGCAATAAAACAGACCAGACCAATTAACAGGATCATCGGGCTTGGGCGAAATTTCTGCTTCGCTGGTGGTGCATCTTCTTCTGTAGTTGGGTCCGATTTCTTCTCAACTTCAGACATGCTGTTGGGAACGGCCAGAATGGCAATAAAGGCCAGCACCGCGCTCATGATTAAAGCGCTCATTAGCGGTGAAACACCCAATGACAGCAGCACAGTCACAGTCAGCACACCAAGTAAACCACCCAGACTGCACATACCATGGAAGCTGGACATCATATTTTTCAGGCTGTTCTTTTCAACAATCACCGCCTGTAAATTAATGGCCACACCAAATGCACCCACCGCAGTACCAAAGATAAATAGCACAATTGCCATGCTTAAGGCAGTACCAAATACCGTCAGTAATGGCAGAATGATCATCGCTGCTACCAGCGCGATTCCGATTAAAATACGGCAGCCAATACGCTGGATTAACAGACCGGCCGCCGGCATGGCCAGCATCGATCCAATCCCCATACAGAGTAGCAACAGACCAAAGTCTGCATGGTTTAAAGAAAGACGTTGTTGTGCAAATGGAATGAGCGGTGCCCAAGATGCCGTACTTAAACCCAGGCCAAAAAAGCTGAGTTTCGTTGCCAGACCTTGTGCATTGAGCTGGGCAGATGCATCGACGACTGTGGTTTTGGAAAACAACATGTATGTGCCACCTTCTAAAAACAGGGCATCCCATTCCAAAAAATTGTCCATAGAAAAACCCCTGCACACTTATAGGAAAATCCATAAACTTGCAGGGGCTTTTGTTGGCGGAATTATACATAATTCACAGCACTGTACAGCCCTTTTTTGTCTATTTTACAAACAATTTTGTAATGACAAAAAGTGCTTCATTTTTCTCGCTTTTTTGAAAAATCTCAGCTGCAATATTTTCATATAATCATTTAAAAACAAATATTTAATTCACTTATTGTTTTATTCAATCAATTTGATGAGTTTTAGTGATTGCTTAATAATCGGCTTACATACAGATACACAGCGCTGCCCCTTTCTGTTTTGATTATTCCGACCACTCAACCATCTAGCTGATGCAGGATTAAGCGTTTAAACCAATAAGTAACTAGAGCTCCTTTGTAGTTTATAGTTTTTATTTAAAAATAATAAAATGAGATTTATAAATATATTAGTTTTGATTATCTCAACTCATCTATTTCAATATAAAAATAGCTTTAATTAATTAAATTTAGCCTCAATAGTCTAGATATTTCATAATGTGTAATATATATCTTCATGTAGTAAATTGTTATACTCTATGGCGGAGTTGTTTCGATTTTAAATAAAGCTATTTTTATCTCTTTAAGGCGTTTAAATTAAATAAAGATATTTATTTCATCTAAATTGGAGTAATAAAAATGGCTGATATTAATTTAAATGACATTCAGAAACATAGCGAAGTTATTGCCTCCTGTGGCACCCATATTGGTACGGTCGATCATCTGGAAGGCAGCGACAAAATCAAACTAACCAAGCAGGATTCTGGCGATGGGATGCACCATTACATTCCGACCTCTTGGGTGGAAGAAATTCGTGGCAACCAGATTATCCTGAACAAGAATTCTGAAGAAGTCACCCGTCAGTGGGAAGCGGTATAACTTCTAAAAAGCACGATCTGCCCAGACTCGTGCTTTTTTATCGCTAACGATTTCATCTGATTGAGCAAAACAATAAATCGACCCTAAAATTTGGAGAACTCCATGAATCATTATCCTGACAGCCCATCTCCGCAAGAGAAACAGGAGCATCAGCCCGGTGTGCAATATAAAATGACGCCCGAACCTGAAATTATTAAAAGCAATTATCAGGGCAGTCAAAAACTCAAAGACAAGGTGGCCTTAATTACCGGCGGTGACAGCGGCATCGGCCGATCTGTGGCGGTGCTGTTTGCCCGCGAAGGTGCCAATATTATTATTCCCTATTTAGAAGAAGATCAGGATGCGCAAGACACCAAGCGTCTGGTCGAGCAGGAAGGCTGTCAATGTCTGCTGATTCAATGTGACCTGCGCCAGCATGCGGCAGTACAGCAGATGGTCGATCTGGCTTTGCAGCAATTTCCGCATATTAATATTCTGGTCAATAATGCCGCCGTACAATATCCACAAAAAACCATTGAGGATATTAATCCCGAACAGCTGCATAAAACCTTTGAAACCAACCTCTACCCGCTGTTTTATGTGACCCAGTTACTCATTCCTCAAATGCAGCCCGGTGACAGTATTATCAATACCACCAGTATCACCAGCTATCAGGGCCATAATGAGCTCATTGATTATGCCAGTACCAAAGGGGCTATTACTGCCTTTACCCGTAGCCTGTCGACCAACCTGCTAAAAAATAAAACCGGGATTCGGGTGAATGGTGTCGCACCCGGCCCAATCTGGACGCCGTTAATTCCAAGCAGTTTTGATGAAGAACAGCTAAAAGGTTTTGGTGAAGATACCCCCATGGGCCGTATGGGTCAGCCAAGTGAAGTTGCGCCAGCTTATCTGTTTTTAGCCTCCGATGAAGCCAGCTATATTTCCGGTCAGGTGATTCACGTCAATGGTGGCACCATTGTCAATGGTTAAACCGGCATTTAAAGGCGTACGAACAATGTAGATAAAATTTTGAGTTTTATTGAAACATGCAGATCTATACAGGAGTGAAACTGATGTCTAGAGGTGATAAGTCGGCCTATACCGACAAGCAGAAACGTCAGGCCCGCCATATTATTGAATCGGAAAAAGAGCGAGGCCATTCCGAAGAAGAAGCAGAACGCATTGGCTGGTCTACCGTCAACAAACAGGATGGCGGCGGTAAAAAGAAATCCCACTAAATGCCCTTCTGTTCTGCTAGAACCCTTTTAAACTTTCATAAAAATGCCAATCCTTAGGATTGGCATTTTTGCTAGGTGATGAAAAATGAAGCATCAGATTTTATTGAATCTGCTGCAGCGCCTGCGGGAATAAAAACTGGGTCAGTTGACGCGTGGCCCATAAACCGGTGGGATTATGATGCTGATGCGGCGCCAAGTAAGGCAACAGCAGATTGATTTTTTCTTCCGCGCTACGCGCCAGTTTTAATTGCTGCTGCAAGGCCTGCTGTTCGCTGGAGTTGAAATAATCGACAATATAATCATCGGCCTGCTGCACTGGCGTTACGGCTTTAAACGGCGCACGGCGTTCGGTGTAGGCCTGGGCAATCCAGTCATAAATAATCTGTTGTTCAGCGACTGAAAATACACCGAACATTTTACCTTCTTCATTGTGAATCAGCTGCCAGAAGCGGCTTTCACTCGGATGTTGGCCGCGTTTAATCCACTGTTTATCCTGTAACACCTGAAGGAACTCAACCACTTTCTGGTCATTGCTGAGCCATTCATTCACCGATGCCTGAGCAAAGCGGCAACGGTTATTATGAATCAGCTTGCCGACCACAGCTTTTTTCTTGAAAATCTTTTCAATCAGCGGGTTTAAATCACTGTTTTTAATAATTTCAGTCGAGCCTAGACCCACATCATTCAGAGCATAGCCACGTTTCAGTTTGTCAATAAACTCTGTTTTATTGGCGGCCTGACTATAGGCATATTCCAGCGCGGCGACTGAACGATGCGCGTGACCATTGTCTAGGTTATCAATGGTAATGTGTACATTAAAATACTGATGATTCAGCCCCAGCTCAGCCAGTTCATAATTACTGATCAGCAAATGCAGCGGCAACTGTTCATAGCCTAAATTAAAACCAATCACTTCCGGCAGATATTGCTGCGGCGCATAGGCCAATGCTAATTGCACCACAGGTTGATAATAGTATTCATCTTCAAGTCCTTCGACCAGATCTTGCAGATTCAGACTGCTCAGCAATTGCTGATACATTGACACGTGATTGGCTTTGACTGAACCGAGGCCCAGCTCTTCCAGATAAATCATGATCAGATGCTGAAAATTCGGATCAGGCCAATGTTTTAAGGTGCTATACAGCCAGGAACCATCAACATATTTTACTGGTGCGACTTTCACCAGAAAGTCATAGGCTGCTGCTACATGCTGAAAGTATTCACGCTGACCACCAGCCTGACGCCGGCTTAAATACTGTTGGTAGCGTTCACAATTCTGCATATTCTGCTGAAAAAGCCAGTCTTTGATCTGGACTGGCTCATCGGGTAAAGGAATAGATGGAGAATCTATCTGGTGAAGCTCGCGCTGTAAAAGCTGGGCCGAGAGCTTTTCTTTTTCTGGTGCTGGCGTGCTTTCATCCAGAAAGAAATGAAACAGCTCCCGATAGCTTTTTTGTCGTTCGAGTTTTAAGGTGCGATAACTATTCTGAGAGACAACTGACATCTTGTTATTTTCCATTATTTTTCACTCAAACCAGCTTAGGAGATTCGCCAAAATCACCATAGTTCAGTTTTGTTAAACCACGTTAACTTGCCGGCTGTTCAAAAATAAAGCGCAGAGATATCAGAAATTTATAAAGATAATTCAGTTACATAATCGGCAAGTCCGGGCGTTTTTTCTGGCAGCAGTTATGCAAAATAAAAAAGACCAGAAGGCATCTTATCTTCTGGTCTTATAAAAGCTGGCTAAAGTCTGCTGTTACTGGAATTTGGCTTTCAGCTGGGCCAGACCGGTACGAATCAGGTTGCAGCCCTGCCCGATTTTGTCCTGCCAGTGATTTGGCACCGAACACCTGGCCAGACGCACCCAGACACTGGAAAACTGCTTGATAAAATTGGCTTCATTATAATGAATACCATATTCTGCACACAGCGCTTTAATTTTTGGCGCTACTTCGGCATAACGGTTGGCCGGCATATCCGGAAATAAATGGTGCTCAATCTGATGGCTTAAATTGCCACTTAAAATATGCAGCCACTGGGTACCACTAAAATTACTCGAACCGCGAATCTGGCGGATATACCATTCAGCCCGGCTTTCATTTTCGGTATTATCGGCTTCAAAATTTTCCGCATCTTCAGTGAAATGACCGTTAAAGATGACTGCGGATGCCCACAGGCTGCGAATCACGTTAGCGACAGCATTACCGGCAAAAACCGGAATGGCATTTGGCCCGGCAAGCAGCGGAAAAAAGATATAATCTTTGACCACCTGCCTGCGCATTTTCTTTCTTAAACCGGCCGCTTCATCCCAGACCTGTTTCCAGGTTTTGGTTTTATAAACCAGTACATCTTCTAAATGCAGACGTTGCAGCCCCACATACCATTCAAAAAATACCATCAGCTGAATGGCCAGCGGAATATTCATCAGAAAACGCGGTTCCCATTTTTGAGCTTCGCTGACCCGTAGCAAGCCATAGCCGACATCGTGATCTTTATCGACAATGTTGGTATAGGTGTGATGAATATAGTTATGGGTATATTTCCAGTCGTCTCCGGTGGCAATGGTGTCCCAGTCATAACTGGCACCATTTAGAGTTGGATCATTCATCCAGTCAAACTGGCCATGCATGACGTTATGACCCAGCTCCATATTTTCAACAATTTTGGATAATCCCAGTAAACCAGTCCCCAATAACCATACTGGCGGAATCCAGCCGCCAAACATCAGCATCCCACGTGAGGTAATTTCACTATAGCGGACAAAATTACGGATTTTATAAATATACTGGGCATCTTTCTCGCCCAGATCGTCCATGACTTCACGGCGGATGGCTTCCACTCTGGCACCAAATTCCTGAATCTGGGCCTCGGTTAAATATTTTGACTTGCTGTTTGGATGTAACGCGGCAGGCATATTCATGTGATGCTCCCTCCAGATTATAAGTTAATCACGACAGGACTGATTGCCTGCGTCACGCAAAGTTTGATTTGGGTATTATGGTTATGATCAATTTCACCGGTCAGCAGATTACGCACGCTGCCGCTGACTTTGGTACAGGAGCAGGTATTACAAATACCCATACGACAGCCATGGGCCGGTCTTAGCCCGGCGGCTTCGGCACTGTCCAGCAAATTGCTGCTGGCCTGAAAATCCTGCTGCGAGCGCAAGAACTGCACCGGCTGTGCCTCCAGAGTTTCATCTGCGGTCATTTGAAAATACTCGGAATGAAATTGCTCGCTTAAATCCAGCTGCTGACAAATCTGCTGGGCAGCCTGCATCATTGAGGCTGAGCCACAGGCATAAATATGCCGTTCATTCAGTTGCTCGACCGTGTTTTGCAGTAAGCTCAAAGACAAATGCTGACGCTGTTCTACGGTATTAAAATGATGATATTTAAAATGCGGATACATCAGCGCCAGGGTTTTAATTTCGGCATGGAAGGCATCATCCCGGGTGAAATACAGCAGGTCTATCGGCTGGGTCGAGCTGACCACGGCTTTTTGTAATAAGGAATAAATCGCGGTAATCCCACTGCCCGATGCAATAAAACATAAAGATGGAACTTGTGCCGGCAGTACAAAATTACCCTGCGGCTGAGACAGCTCCACCACAGCCCCTGCCGGTAACCGGGTCAAGGCATTGGACATTTTGCCTTGCCGTTTGATGGCCAGAATCACATCGCCGTTATCGAGCAAAGTGACAATGGAATAGCTGCGCTGCTGGCGGACCCCATTCATCGCCAGCGTGACCAGAATACTTTGTCCGGCCTGAAAACGCTGTGCCTGAAAATTCTGGTTGGGACGTAAATGAATTTTATAAAAGTCTGGACTTAATGCCTGAATTTCAACAACGCAGGCTTTGACTTTTTTCAATGCCCAGACTGGATTTATTTTTTCTGCAATAAAATCAATAAAATCTTCTCGAATCCACTCGGGTTTATACTCTACAGAAGTGCTCATAGCGGCCTCATGATTTTTTCAGTGAACGGATGTTCTTTTTTTAATGTTCATGCCCACTATATAGATTCATGATCTCGATTCCATGTGAATGCAGGACAAAACTTATCTTTCCCTTAGGTTTTAGCTGGTTTTGTCTGACAAGATTCTGCACTTTTTCGGTCCCAACTTCGATGGGAGAAGTTTTATTGTTCTGATTTGCTTTTGTGCAGGCGCAGGATTTTTCATGAAAATGTCGTATGCTTTTGTCAGACTCGGTGAAAATGCCTGATATTTTTGCTGTAATTGCCCCCACATTAGACTTAAGTCCAAAAAAAGTCTAAAACCAAAAAAGCCAGAAGTGTCCTTCTGGCTTTTTTAATCTATAGCGTGTAATTAGAAGTTATAGATGGCCACCATATTAATACGGTTATCTTCACCTTTATTACTGCCATTCGTTGCTGCTTCTAAAGCTGTACGTTCACCATAGACATATTCCAGACCTAAGCTAACCGGCTTGATCGGACTATAAAACACGTTGGCCCATGCCTGCCATAAGTCTTTGTTGGCTCTAGTTGCATTAGACTGTGTCTCTGTTGCCGGTGTTGAAGCAATCAAGGCATTTTTATAGTTCTGATCATTATCAAAGCTCATATAGCCATAACCCACTGTGCCGCGCAGTTTTTCATTAAACTTCTGGGTCAGACCGACAGTAATCGAATCAAACTCGCTTTGCTCCAGACCGTTTGCACCCTGGATGGTGCCGGTATTGGCAAAAGACACAAAGCTGCTATCACCCTTCACATGGTAGTAGTCCGCTTTTAAAGTCGTGCTTGGGGTCACATCATATTTAGCGCCCAAGCCCACACCCCACGCCATTTCTTCATCAGAATTGATGCGTTTTTCATGGCCCATGGCACGTGCGCTCACGCTCATGTTATCGGCGAACTGATGATTTAAGCGCGCAGTTAAAGCCGGTAAACGCTGGGTGATGCTGTTATCTTTTGGATCTTCAGCAGCCACCACCAGATTGGTTTGCGGGCTGAATTTTGCGGTATAACGCACTTGCGGGGTACGTTTAACTGCGCCACCGGCATAGGCCAAAGCATCGACTGTTTCCGGCATATAATCCGGTACCGCAAAGTTAGACCAGGTTTGACCAATTAACCAGTCGGCATAGGTTAAATACGCATGGCGAATACGCAGGCTGTCTAAATTACCGCCCAAGAAGTCAACTTCCAGCTTACCTTTGACATCTTCTGCACCCACCTGGGTTTTAAAGTCTAAACCTAAGCGGGTTGCTGCCAGCGTTGATCTGAAGCGGTCGCTATTCTCTGCATTGCCTTCCAGCGCGACCCCATTAATCTGATTGTAAGGCATGTCTTTGGCGCCGCCTTCAATCTGATAAGAACCATCCATACGGACGTTTCCATACAGGTTAAATTCAGCATTACCCAGCGTCATACCCAAGCCGCGCTTTTCAGCGCTGGCCTTTTGTGCAACAGGTGGTTGTACCGCAGTATTGGCAAGTTGGTTTAAATTCGCTTGAACCGTTTGATTTTGTTGAGCATATTGATGAACAAGTGCTTTCAGTTGTTGCACTTCCTGACGAAGCTGCTCAACTTCCTGGCTGCTTTGCGCATTGGCCATTACACTCATTGTTAAACCGACAGCAATTACTAAAGGTTTGATCATCATTGTTTTCATGGGCACACTTATCCTGTGACTATCCGTTTTTGTCGTTCCTGACAAAGTTTCATTGTTTTAAAGTTTGGCTAGCCTGAAGAACTCAAGCTAGCGGTTTGCTCAGAGATTAATGTGCAGAGCTTTTGACTGCTTTGACATTGCTGTTGGCGAAGCTTTCCTGCTTGGCTTTGGCACCATCTACCGAGACTTTCAGATTTACCATAAAGATCGCTACGGCTGCAATTAGACCAGGGATGGCAATCATCATGAAATTCATCTGGTGTGGCAGGTTTAAAGTCAGCAGTGCACCAGTCAGCACAGGCCCGACAATCGCGCCGATCCGGCCAATTCCAGAGGCCCAACCCATACCGGTTGAACGTACTGTAGTCGGGTAAAACTGTGCGACGAAAGTATATAGTAAAATTTGTGATCCAATGGTGGCTGCACCGGCAATGGCAATTAAGGTATACAGCACTGGCTGTGGACTGTTAAAGCCAAGCAGGATTAGCGCAATTGCCCCCACGGTGAACATAATGGTCAATACCGGTTTCAGATGGAAACGATCTGACAAGGCACCGCCACCAATTGCACCGACCATACCGCCAATATTCAGCGCGAACAGGAACAGCATACTTGCACCGAGTGAATAACCGGCCTGAATCATCAGTTTTGGTAACCAGCTGCCCAATGCATAGACCATTAACAAGCACATGAAGAATGCGATCCAGAACATGAACGTACTGAACATACGGCCTTGCTGGAACAATGCTTTTACAGGTGCTTCATCGCCTTTAGTCACTTCATTCAGTACAAACTCAGTGTCACCATTTAATTGTTGGCTTGGTGAAATTTTTTGCACAATACTACGGGTTTGCTCAATTTCTTTCTTGTTGGTCAAATACATAAGTGACTCAGGCAAGAATTTCCATAGCAGCGGTAACAGCAATAATGGTGTACCGGCTAGGTAGAACATGATTTTCCAGCCATAATCCGCCACCAGCCATGCACCTAACAAGGCAGAGGTCATCCCGCCGATGGCATAGCCACTGAACATCACGGCAACCAGAGTACTCCGAATCCGTTTTGGCGCGTATTCGGTCATCAGTGCCACCACGTTTGGCATCACACCGCCAATGCCCAGACCGGCAAGGAAACGTAAAATACCAAACTCAATCGGGTTACTGGCAAAAGCGCCGAGGAAGGTAAAGCCACTGAAAATAGCCACACAGATCATGATGGTCTTTTTACGACCTAACTTGTCCGATAAGGTACCGAAGGTCATGGCACCAAACATCATGCCAAACAATGCCGTACTGGCCAGTAAACCTGCTTGTACTGCACTGAGCGCCCACTCTTGCATCAGTAGTGGTAATGCAACCCCATAAATGACCAAGTCGTAACCGTCAAAAATAATGATCATCAAACACCAAAACAATACGCCCCAATGGAATGGCGTGAACTTGGCCTCGTCAATCAAGGTATTAATATTAATTTTATTGCTTTGCATCTTGCTTCACCTCCTAATTGTGAAGTCCGTTACTCCAACTCAGATGCACACAATGAATAATAAGTTAAAATTTGTCCAAAACTGAATAGGCATAGATACATACCTAAAAAGTCTATAGTTTTGTAAGATATTGATTTTAAAATAGATAAAAATAACAAGGCGAAAAAAATACTGTAATGTGATGCTTAAAAAAGTTTTTTCAGGCAATTCACATAACAGTATTTTGTTAAAAATATCTGTGCTTTTATATAAAAAATATAGTTATAAATATTTGTTTTATATGGCTTTACTAGAATACATTGCGATCATAAGTAAATGCTTCCAAATCATAAACTTGATAAATGCAGTCAAACAAAGATCGAATGTCTTCACTTTCATCCATATTACGAATTGCCATAAACACAGGACTTACAGCCGAGTCATCTAATAAAGGTATAAAGTGCAAATGTGCCAAATGAATATTTTGTGCGCTTTCTGGCACGATACACAAGCCCTCACCTGCAGCAACAAAACCCAACGCCAATTGTAATTCACGCACTTCACGAATTTTGCGAGGTTCTAAACCATACTCAGAAAACACGCCACGAATTTGGGTAGAGAAGTTTGGCTTGTTGTGATTTGGATATAAAAATAGTTGTTGATCAACAACATCCGCCAAATATACACCTTCTTTTTGTGCCGCAAATGGGTGGCTCGAATGTACTGCAACCATCAAGCGTTCTTCACGTAATAAGATACGTTTAACTGCAGGATCAGAAATTCTTAAGCGTCCAAATCCAACATCTATGCGCCCTTCTTTAAGTGCCTGAATTTGGTCATTGGTGGTCATTTCCACCATTTCTATTTTTAAATGCGGATGCTGCTGCTTAAACAAATACACAATTCTTGACAATAATCCGAACAATAAAGAACCAACGAAGCCAATAGTCACAGTACGACCAGCAATACCGACACGTTTTGTCATCGACTTGATTTCTTCCGCATTAGACAAAAGTTTAACGGCATGTTGGTAAAAGAATTGGCCTGCTTCGGTGGTCTTAAGCGGTCTACTTCCACGCTCAAATAGTTGAATTCCAAGCTCTTGTTCTAAATTTTGGATCTGTCTGCTCAAAGGTGGTTGAGCAATAAAGAGTTTTTCTGCTGCCTTGGTGAAACTTTGCTCTTCTACAACAGCAACAAAATAACGTAAATGTCTGAGTTCCATAGCTCAAAATACCTTTTAAGTATAAAAAAATGCATATTTGATCTTCGACCAATGCAATTTATTCTTTTAAGGTATATCACATAACTGTAATAAAGCAATGATATGAAGGGCAAACCATGTATAAGTCAGTAGAAACTTTGCTGGTGGAAATACCAACCATCCGTCCACACAAAATGGCGGTGGCGACAATGCAGACGCAAACCCTGGTATTGGTAAAGATCTCCACAGACGATGGTTTTGTGGGCTGGGGCGAAGCAACCACAATTGGTGGATTAGGCTACGGTGAAGAAAGCCCAGAAAGCGTAAAAACCAATATTGATACTTACTTTGCACCTTTACTAAAAACATTGGCAGGTTTGAACTTTGCACAAACCATGCGTGCCCTGAAAAAAAATATTAACGGCAACCGTTTTGCCAAATGTGCCATCCAGACTGCTTTACTGGACATTCAGGCACAGCGCCTCGGTTTACCACTGAGTGAAATTCTTGGTGGCCGTTTACGTGACAGCGTTCCTGTTCTTTGGGTATTGGCTTCAGGCAATACTGAAAAAGACATCGCTGAAGCGCAGAAGATGATTGAAATCAAACGTCACAATGTGTTCAAGCTGAAAATCGGCTCTCGTCCGGTTGAAGAAGATGTTGAACACGTGCTGGCAATCAAAAAAGCATTAGGCAAAGACGTTTCTATTCGTGTTGACGTCAACCGTGCCTGGTCAGAGCTTGAAGCCATTAAAGGTATTCAGCTGCTGCAAGATGGCGGTGTTGACCTGATTGAACAGCCATGCGGAATTGAAAACCTCGATGCGATGCGTCGCCTCACCCGCCGTTTCGATATTGCCATTATGGCAGACGAATCGTTAATGGGTCCAAACAGCGCTTACCAGATTGCCCGTAACAATGGCGCATCAGTTTTTGCAGTTAAAGTGGCGCAGTCCGGCGGCCTGATTGAAGGATGTGAGGTTGGCAAAATTGCCAAGCTAGCCAATATCGACCTATACGGCGGCACCATGCTGGAAGGCTCGGTAGGAACCATTGCTTCAGCGCATGTGTTCTCGACTTTTGAAAGCCTGGCTTACGGCACCGAACTGTTTGGTCCATTGCTACTGACGGAAGAAATTTTAAAAACACCATTGCAATATCAAAACTTTGAATTGGTGTTACCAACCACTGCCGGTTTAGGTATTGAACTGGATGAAGACAAGCTTGACCGCTTACGTCGTCAATAAAGGAGCTAGACATGCTTTTCCACGTACGCATGGATGTCAATATTCCACTCGATATGCCAGCTGAACGCGCTAATGAAATTAAAGCCGTTGAAAAGGCATATTCGCAGGAATTACAGCGCCAAGGTAAATGGCGTCATATTTGGCGCATTACAGGCCAGTATTCAAACATCAGTATTTTTGATGTTGAAAGCAACGACGAACTGCACAACCTGCTGCAAGGTCTGCCGTTGTATCCATACATGAATATTGAAGTGATGGCGCTTAACCGCCACCCATCTTCTGTCCGTGATGATGACACCTGATTCACAGTTCATATCGGTATTTCAAGAATTTAAAGCCGCTATCGGGGTAGCGACTTTAGAAATCCAAAGGGTAAATAAACAAGGATTGTGGCCAGCCAAATTTAGCCAGCCAATAAAGCTAAAGATGCGCCACTAAAATATGCAAGACATACTTTTAGGAGCAATAGTATGAACCGCCAAGAAATTGATGCGTTAGTTAAGAAAATGAACGTCGATACTGCGACTGGTCCTGTAGATGAGCGTGTACAACAGATTGTTGTGCGCTTGTTAGGTGACCTGTTCCAGGCGATTGAAGATCTTGATATTTCTCAAACTGAGCTTTGGAAAGGTCTGGAATACTTTACTGATGCGGGCCAAGCAAATGAGCTAGGTCTATTAGCTGCAGGCTTGGGTCTAGAGCACTTCCTGGACTTGCGTGCAGATGAAGCTGATGCTAAAGCAGGCATCACCGGTGGTACACCACGTACCATTGAAGGCCCACTTTATGTAGCAGGCGCACCTGAATCAGTTGGCTTTGCACGTATGGATGATGGTTCTGAAGAAGGCAAAATCCCGACTCTAATCATCGAAGGTACTGTAACTGATACCGAAGGCAATATTATTGAAGGCGCTAAAGTTGAAGTTTGGCACGCCAACAGCTTGGGTAACTACTCATTCTTTGATAAGTCACAGTCTGACTTCAACCTGCGTCGCTCTATTTTCACTGACCAGGATGGTAAGTATGTGGCACTAACTACAATGCCAGTTGGTTATGGCTGCCCACCAGAAGGTACAACCCAGTTCGTACTGGACAAATTAGGCCGTCATGGTAACCGCCCATCTCATGTGCACTATTTCGTATCTGCACCGGGTTACCGCAAACTGACTACTCAATTCAACATTGAAGGTGACCAATACCTGTGGGATGACTTTGCATTCGCTACTCGTGAAGGCCTGATTGCAACCGCTGTTGACGTAACTGATGAAGCTGAAATTGCACGCCGTGGCCTGAAGGGTTCTTTCAAACACATCCAGTTCGATATTGAACTTGTGAAAGAGAAAGAAAACGCGCCTATCACTGAAGTTGACCGTCGTCGCGCAAGCGCTTAATTCCCAAAAGGAAAGCGGGATGTGTCTTGAATCTGAATCAGGCACCTCCCGATTGACTGCCCCTCCTTGGACAGCCGGAGAAAGGACATGCCTCGTATTCCTGTAATTAACACCAGCCATTTAGACCGTATCGACGAATTACTTGTTGATGATTTTGAATCTGGTGAATTTAAACTACACCGCTCAGTATTCACAGACCAAGCCCTGTTTGACCTAGAAATGAAATACATCTTTGAAGGCAACTGGGTTTATTTGGCACACGAAAGCCAAATTCCAAACAACAATGACTACTACACCACTTATATTGGACGTCAACCAATCATCATTGCGCGTAACCGCAATGGAGAATTGAATGCCATGATCAATGCCTGTTCACACCGTGGTGCACAGTTATGTCGTTACAAGCGTGGTAACAAAGCAACTTATACTTGCCCATTCCACGGTTGGACTTTCAACAACTCTGGTAAATTGTTAAAAGTAAAAGACCCAGCAGATGCAGGTTATTCAGATTGCTTTAACAAAGACGGTTCACACGACTTGAAAAAAGTTGCCCGCTTTGAAAGCTACAAAGGTTTCTTGTTTGGTAGCTTGAACCCGGATGTCCCTTCTCTGGAAGAGTACCTGGGCGAAGCAACCAAGATTATTGACATGATCGTAGGTCAGTCAGAACATGGTCTGGAAGTTTTACGTGGTTCTTCGACTTACACTTATGAAGGTAACTGGAAGTTAACTGCTGAAAATGGTGCAGATGGTTATCATGTATCTGCCGTACACTGGAACTACGCTGCAACAACTCAGCAACGTAAAGAAAAAGAAGCAGGCGATAACATCCGTGCAATGAGCGCAGGTTCATGGGGCAAACAAGGCGGTGGTTCTTACGGCTTTGAAAATGGTCACATGCTCCTTTGGACGCAATGGGCAAACCCAGAAGACCGTCCTAACTTTGCCAAAAAAGACGAATACACCGAGAAATACGGCGAAGCGATGGCAAAATGGATGATCGAGCGTTCACGTAACCTGTGTATCTATCCAAACGTTTATTTCATGGATCAGTTCGGTTCACAAATCCGTGTCCTTCGCCCAATCTCTGTCGATAAGACTGAAGTGACGATTTACTGTATCGGTCCTGTCGGTGAAGAGCCGGAAGCACGCACTCGCCGTATCCGTCAGTATGAAGATTTCTTTAATGCTTCTGGTATGGCTACCCCAGACGATCTGGAAGAATTCCGTGCCTGTCAGGCTGGTTATGCCGGTATCGCGCTGGAATGGAACGACATGTGCCGTGGTTCTAAACACTGGATCCAAGGCCCGGACGATGCTGCCAATGAAATCGGTTTAAAACCAAAACTGTCTGGTATTAAAACTGAAGATGAAGGTCTATACCTGGCTCAGCACCAGTACTGGTTAGAATTGATCAAAAAAGGCATTGCGACTGAAAAAGAAATTGCTGCATCTACTGAAGGAGAAAACGCATGAGCGCGATTACTTTAGAAAATATTGCTCAATTCCTTTATCAAGAAGCTCGCTTCTTAGATGATGAGCAATGGGATGAGTGGTTACAGTGCTACGCTCCTACTGCTTCTTTCTGGATGCCAGCCTGGGATGACGACGACAAACTGACTACAGATCCACAGTCTGAAATCTCCCTGATTTATTATCCAGACCGTCAAGGTTTAGAAGACCGCGTGTTCCGGATCAAGACTGAACGCTCATCTGCCACCATGCCGGATACACGTACCAGCCACAACATCAGCAATATTGAAGTTGTTGAACGTGATGGCGACAAGGTCACTGTACGTTTTAACTGGAACACCTTGAGTTTCCGTTATAAAAACAGCTACAGCTACTTCGGTATGTCACGTTATGAAATCGATTTTTCAGGCGATAAACCACAAATTTTAAGCAAATACGTGGTGCTGAAAAACGATTACATCAACCAAGTAATCGACATTTATCACCTCTAAGACTGTATTGATTTACAGCTAGGTAAAAACCTTTCAGCCAGATGGAATTTTGGCTGAAAGGTCAAGTTTTAAAGATTTCTATAGGATATTCAGCCATGTCAAACCACAATATTGCACTTCAATTTGAAGATGGCGTTACACGTTTTATTTCTGTTACAGATGGTGAAACACTGTCAGACGCAGCTTACCGTCAAAAGATCAATATTCCTTTGGACTGCCGTGACGGTGCATGTGGAACGTGCCGTGCGTTTTGTGAATCAGGTTCGTATGACATGCCTGAAGAAACCTATATTGAAGATGCACTAACACCTGAAGAAGCCGCTGAAGGTTATATTCTGGCTTGTCAATGTAAGCCAACTTCAGATGCGGTGTTCCAGATTCAGGCATCTTCAGATGTATGTAAAACTGAAATTCACGCGTTCGAAGGTACTTTATCTCGCGTTGAGAACCTGTCTGACTCAACCATTACCTTTGATATCCAGCTTGACGAAGGTCAACCTGATATCCACTTCCTGGCCGGTCAATATGTCAATGTCGGTATTCCAGGAACAGCTGAAACCCGTTCTTATTCATTCAGTTCTAAACCGGGCAACCGTTTAACCGGTTTCGTAGTACGTAACGTACCAAACGGAAAAATGAGTGAATTCTTAAGCAAAAATGCCAAAGCTGGCGACAAAATGACCTTTACCGGTCCATTTGGTAGCTTCTACTTACGTAACGTGGTGCGCCCGGTACTGATGCTTGCGGGTGGTACAGGTATTGCTCCGTTCATGTCAATGCTGCAAGTACTGGAAGAAAAAGGTTCAGATCAGCCAGTGCGTCTGGTATTTGGTGTAACCAATGACTTTGACCTGGTTGCGCTGGAAAAACTGAACGAACTGCAAGCCAAATTCCCATGGTTCGAATACCGCACTGTTGTAGCGAATCCGGAATCTGCACATGAGCGTAAAGGCTATGTGACTGGTCATATTGACAACGAATGGCTCAACGGTGGTGATGTAGACATCTACCTATGTGGTCCAGTGCCAATGGTAGAAGCGGTACGCGGCTGGTTAGATGGTGAAGGTGTAAAACCGGCCAACTTCCTGTTCGAAAAATTCTCTGCTAACTAAAAATCGAGTAATCCCGCAATGTCTGATCGTCAAAGATTTTTAAATAAAGTGGTGATTGTGACTGGTGCTGCCCAAGGCATCGGTCGCGGGGTTGCCCTGCAAGTGGCAGCCGAAGGCGCCCAGGTGGTCATGGCCGACCGTTCTGAATATGTCGCAGAAGTGCTGGCAGAGATTCAGGCCGCCGGTGGTGATGCGGTCACCATTAATGCTGACCTGGAAACCTATGCTGGCGCGCAGTCAGTGGTTGCCAAAGCCATCGACACTTACGGCCGCGTTGATATCTTAATCAACAACGTCGGCGGTGCCATCTGGATGAAACCTTTCCAGGAATTTTCTGAAGAAGAAATTATCAAGGAAGTGAACCGTTCACTGTTCCCAACCATGTGGTGCTGCCGCGCAGTATTGCCGGAAATGCTGAAAAATCAGAAAGGCACCATTGTAAACGTTTCATCTATTGCCACCTGTGGTATTAACCGTATTCCTTACTCTGCCTCTAAAGGCGGCGTCAATGCCCTGACCAAATCGCTGGCTTTTGCACATGCGAAAGATGGTATTCGTGTTAATGCCGTGGCAACTGGTGGAACTGAAGCACCACCACGTAAAGTGCCACGTAACACTGCCCCATTGTCTGAACAAGAACAGGCATGGATGCAGGAAGTGGTTGATCAGACCATTGATCGTACCTTCCTTGGCCGTTACGGCACCATTCAAGAACAAGTCAATGCCATTTTATTCCTGGCATCTGACGATGCGTCATATGTGACAGGCACAGTTGTGCCTGTCGGCGGTGGTGATCAGGGTTAACCTGATCATCTTTTTTTGTACAGGATCATTGCCAGACTTGCACGGAGGCAAACAATGAGTCACCTGTTAGATACCTTAAGAAAAGACTGGTCCCTATCAGCCACAGTTGCAGGATTTTTAGCTGTACTAATTTCCTATGCCGGTCCTTTAATCATCTTCTTCCAGGCAGCGCAACAGGCTCAAGTGTCCAATGCCATGATGATTTCATGGATTTGGGGCATTTCTATTGGCGCAGCCGTTGCCGGTATCTTCCTTTCAATTAAATTCAAAGTTCCGGTGGTCACCGCCTGGTCGGCACCCGGAACGGCACTATTGGTCACGCTGTTTCCCGATATTTCGCTCAATGAAGCGGTTGCGGCCTATATCACCTCTGCTGTGGTGATTTTTCTCATTGGGATTACCGGTTATTTCGACAAATTGCTGTCCTGGATTCCCCAGGAAGTCGCTGCCGGAATGATGGCCGGAATTTTACTGCAGTTTGGTTTAGGACTGTTCACCGCGACCGATACCATGCCCTATATCGTCTTTGGCATGCTGGCGGTGTTTTTGCTGGCCAAGCGTTTTAGTCCACGTTATGCCATGGTCTGGGTGCTGGTTGCCGGTGTGATTTTAAGCATGCTGCTGGGCAAGATTAATCCGGTCACGGCAGATTTCAGTCTGGCAATTCCGCAATTTATTGCACCGGAATGGACTTGGAGTTCCACCCTGAATCTGGCCCTCCCGCTTATTCTGGTCAGTCTGTCGGGCCAGTTCTTACCAGGAATGGCCATTTTAAAGCTCAGTGGCTACGACACGCCGGCTAAACCCATTATTACCACCACCAGTATCGCTTCGCTGGCGGTGGCGTGTGTTGGCGGGATCACTATTGTCCTGGCCTCAATTACCGCCGCGCTGTGCATGGGCAAAGACGCGCATGAACTGAAAGAAAAGCGCTATATCGCCGGGATTGCCAACGGCCTGTTCTACATTTTAGGCGGTTTATTTGCCGGCAGCATTGTGATGCTGTTTAGCCTGCTCCCGAAAGAATTGGTGGCAGCATTGGCCGGTCTGGCACTTCTAGGAGCCATTGGCATCAATTTAAATGCCGCCATGCATCAGGAAAACCAGCGTGACGCAGCACTTATTACCTTCCTGGCAACTGCATCGGGTATGCAGTTTTTAGGTCTCAGCTCAGTTTTTTGGGGAATTTGTCTGGGTATTCTGGCTCATGTCATTTTAAGCAGAACCGGTTTATCAGCACTGACCTCACCTTCAAGCCCAAGCAAAAGCACGGGTCAATGAAGTTTGTTTGACTAGGAAACAACTATGATTGATAAAAGCTCAGCATCTTTAAAAGATGTGCTCTCTCAAATTAAAGATGGTTCAACCATCATGATTGGTGGTTTCGGTACAGCAGGTCAGCCTGCTGAACTGATTGATGGCCTGATTGAACTGGGCATCAAGGATTTGGTCATCGTCAATAACAATGCCGGTAATGGCGACTACGGTTTGGCCAAATTACTTAAAGCAGGCGCTGTACGTAAAATCATCTGCTCGTTCCCTCGTCAGTCTGACTCTTATATTTTTGATGAACTGTATCGTGCTGGCAAAATCGAGCTGGAACTGGTGCCGCAAGGTAACCTGGCTTGCCGTATTCAGGCTGCAGGTATGGGTTTAGGCCCAATCTACACCCCAACTGGCTTTGGTACTTTACTGGCTGAAGGTAAACCGACCTTAAATTACGAAGGCAAAGACTTCGTTCTGGAAAACCCGATTAAAGCCGATTTCGCTTTAATTAAAGCCTACAAAGGCGACCGTTGGGGCAACCTCGTTTACCGTAAATCGGCACGTAACTTTGGCCCGATTATGGCCATGGCGGCAGATGTTACCATTGCACAGGTCGCAGAAGTGGTTGAACTGGGTGAGCTTGATCCTGAGCACATCATCACTCCGGGTATTTTTGTACAACATGTGGTGTCAGTTGCTGCCAAACAGCCTGAATAATCAGCATAAATACGTGAAGGAGAACACGATGAGCTATACCAAATTAACACGTGACCAGATTGCTGAACGCGTTGCCCAAGACATTCCAGATGGTGCCTATGTCAACCTCGGGATTGGCCTGCCAACCAAAATTTCAAACTACCTGCCTGCAGATAAAGATGTATTCCTGCATTCTGAAAACGGTTTATTGGCCTTTGGTCCAAAACCTGCGCCAGGTGAAGAAGATCCGGAACTGATCAATGCCGGTAAAGAATATGTAACTATGCTGACCGGTGGCTGTTTCTTCCATCATGGGGATTCTTTCGCGATGATGCGTGGCGGTCACTTGGACATCGCTGTATTGGGTGCCTTCCAGATTGCAGAAAATGGTGACCTGGCCAACTGGCATACTGGTGCCCCAGATGCAATTCCTGCAGTAGGTGGTGCAATGGACCTTGCAGTTGGTGCCAAGAAAGTCTTTATCACTACCGATCACGTGACTAAAAAAGGCGAGCCGAAAATTGTAGCGGAGCTGAGCTATCCAGCAACTGGCCTGAAATGTGTAGATCGTATTTATACCGACCTGTGCGTGATTGATGTGACTGCTGAAGGCATGAAAGTGATTGAGAAAGTTGACGGTCTGTCATTTGAAGAGCTGCAATCCCTGACCGGTGCGAAGCTGATTGATGCGACACAGGGTTAAGTAATCCCTCCCAACCTCCCTGAGCGAGTTTTAAAGCACGGCTTTAAAAACTCAGCGCAAGCAAGGGAAGAAAAGTCCCCCTTTTTTAAAGGGGGATTTAGGGGGATTAAAAAAGAATTTAGGAAACAGAAAAAATGAAAAACGCATATATCATCGATGCTATTCGCACCCCATTCGGTCGCTATGCAGGCGGACTTGCCCCTGTACGTGCAGATGACCTGGGTGCCATTCCCATTCAGGCGCTGATGGAGCGTAACCCAAGTGTTAACTGGGAAAAAGTAGATGATGTGATTTACGGCTGTGCCAACCAGGCCGGTGAAGATAACCGTAATGTCGGCCGTATGTCTGCGCTATTGGCGGGTGTGCCGCATCAGGTACCTGCCACAACACTAAACCGTTTATGCGGTTCATCACTGGATGCGGTTGCCATGGCAGCGCGTACCATTAAAGCCGGTGAAGCACATCTGATTGTGGCGGGTGGCGTAGAAAGCATGTCACGTGCGCCATTTGTGATGGGTAAATCTGAATCTGCCTATGGCCGTAGCCAGAAAATTGAAGACACCACCATGGGCTGGCGCTTCATTAACCCGAAACTCAAAGAAATGTATGGTGTTGAAACCATGCCTCAAACTGCTGAAAACGTGGCAGAACAGTTCAACATTAACCGTGAAGATCAGGACAAGTTTGCGTTTGAAAGCCAGCAACGTACTGCTGCTGCCCAAGCCAAAGGTTTCTTTAAAAATGAAATCGTACCTGTAGTGATTCCTCAGCGTAAAGGCGAACCGGTTGTGGTCGATACCGATGAGCATCCACGTGCATCAACCACGTTAGAAGGTTTGGCCAAGCTAAAACCTGTGGTCAAAGCCGATGGTACCGTGACTGCTGGTAATGCCTCAGGTATTAACGATGGTGCAGCAGCATTATTAATTGCCTCTGATGAAGCGGTAGCGGAATACGGTTTAAAACCACGTGCCAAAATTATTGGTGCAACAGTAGTCGGTGTAGAACCACGCATTATGGGCTTTGGTCCAGCGCCAGCCATTAAAAAACTGTTGGCCCAAACCGGTCTGACGTTAGAGCAGATGGATGTCATTGAGCTAAACGAAGCTTTTGCTGCTCAAGCACTGGCGTGTACCCGTGACCTTGGTCTGGAAGATGGTGCCGCGAAAGTAAACCCGAATGGCGGTGCCATTTCACTGGGTCATCCACTCGGTGCATCAGGTGCGCGTCTGGTCACCACGGCCCTGAACCAGCTGGAAGCCACTGGCGGCAAATATGGCCTGTGCTCAATGTGTATTGGTGTCGGTCAAGGCATCGCTTTGATTATTGAACGCGTTTAAAGATACGATAACAAATTAAATTTCCCCTCCCTTTTTTAAAGGGAGGTCGGGAGGGATTCAATGCCAACATTTACATCTCAAGATGCTGAAATTAATTACCAAACCTTTGGTGATGCGACAAAACCTGCGCTGGTATTTTCTAACTCGCTAGGTACCAACTTTAAAATGTGGCAACCGCAAATTGACCACTTCCAGCAGGACTTTTTTGTCATTTGCTATGACACCCGTGGTCACGGCGCATCTTCTGCTCCACAAGGTCCATATACGCTTGACCAGCTCGGCCAAGACGTGGTGAATCTGCTCGATCATTTAAATATTGAAAAAGCAGCCTTCTGTGGTATTTCGATGGGTGGTTTGACCGGTCAGTGGCTGGCAATTAACAAGCCTGAACGTTTTAGCCATGTTGTGGTCTGTAATACGGCCGCTAAAATTGGTCAGGAACAGGCCTGGAATGAGCGTGCCACACTGGTCCGTGAACAAGGTTTGGCCCCTATTGCATCAACGGCGGCCGGTCGTTGGTTTACCGAACCCTTTATCCAAAGTAACGCAGCAACTGTAGTGACTCTTTCAAACGACCTGGGAGCTGGCAGCCCTGAGGGTTATGCAAGCTGCTGCGAAGCTTTGGCTAAAGCGGATGTACGTGAACAGTTAAAAGACATTCAGGTACCGGTATTCATTGTTGCTGGTCAGCAAGACCCGGTAACAACTGTAGCCGATGGTGAATTTATGCAACAACGCATTGCCAATGCTGAACTGTTTGAAATTAATGCTTCGCATATTTCCAATATTGAACAGCCAGAAGCCTTTAATCAGGCGGTGCAGGCGTTTATTCAACGCTAAACCCAGCTCGGTTGAAAGCATTTAAAAAAAGATAATCTCCGGATTATCTTTTTTTGTTTTTAGGCAATTTTTAAAAAGATTGATGATTCTACTGAGATGCCCTGCCCATCTACTTCAACTTTAAGCCCAGATCACCAGCATCGCGGCAATCACCACCAGTACCAAGCCCAGATGATCGGTTCGGGCCAGTTTTTCCTTAAAGAAAAAGGCAGAAATCAGCAAGCTAAATAGAATTTCAATCTGTCCCAAAGTTTTGACCAAGGCCACAGTTTGCATACTCATGGCGCTAAACCAGCCAAGGGAGGCCAGAAAACTGCAGATACTCACCTTAAAGGTCAGTCCCAGCCGCTGCCACATGGCCTGTAAGGTATGCCGGCTAAACAGCCCCAAATACAACAACATGCTGATACATTGCAGCCCAATCACAAAACATAATACCCAGCCGGCACGATGTAAAAAGGGTAAATTCTCCAGTTCCAGACTGGCTTCACGCACCAGCAGTGAGGTAATGGCAAAACTAAGACCACTGCCCACCCCAATCGCCAACGTGCTGACAGACAGCTTGGTATTGGCCGGCCCTTTACTGAATAAAAAGACCGCCACGCCGCCTAATACGACGCCAACCCAGCCCAGCAGACTTAAATATTCGCCCAGTAATGCCACGCCAATTAAGCCCGCCAGAATCGCCTCGCTTTTGGCCAGTCCAACACCAATGGCATAGTTTTTCTGCTTAAACAGCTGCACCATGAGAATGGTGGCCAGAATCTGGCAAAAAGCCGCCACGGCAATATACAGCCAGAATTTCCCGCTAAAGCTAACTGGCGTTGCGACCGGCTGCTGCAGATATAAAAAACTCAAATAACCGACCGCAAACGGTAAGGCAAAAATAAAGCGTGCCAGGGTGACACCGTAAACATCAACCGTCATGCTGAGCTGTTTTTGAAAGGCATTACGCCAGGCCTGCATAAATGCAGCCATCAGGGTAAAAAGAATCCAGGTACTGGCCATGCGAGTATGAAAAATATGATCGGGAATAAGGTTTAATCTACTCCTTTCACGGCGCAGATTCGACCACTTTTCATCCATTTACCGTGGCTTTGCTGAATAAATCTCCAATCCTTTCTATCTGCTCAGTTCTGATCTTCCCTTTAACCTGGAATGCGATGACTGCAAGGCGCATGCTTGCCGTTTGCATCCACATGGTTTTTTGACTCAAAATGAGGCTAAGCGACTGATCGCATCAAGCAACTTTGTAAATCTGCTACAATTTTATAGCGGGTTTCAAATACCCTCCTGACTCAATCTATGTTTAGATAAATGGACGTATCCTGCAGGCTGAGGATCAAGAATGAAGTATTTTGAATGTGCGGTATGCCATCAGCAGATTTTTTTTGGTGCCTCATTTTGTGAATATTGCAAGGCGCCCATTGGCTTTGTCGCCTCCGAAAAAGATATGGGCACCTTTCGTAAGGATAGCGAAAATGAATGGGTCAGCCTGAATGAAAGCTATCATAATCAGAAATTTAAGCCCTGTTTTAATTATAGTCACTATCAGGTCTGCAACTGGATGATTCCCGTCGATGATGAAAATATCTATTGCGAATCCTGCCAGCTTACCCACACCATCCCCAATTTAGATGAACCGGAAAATATCCAGTACTGGCGTTATCTGGAACAGGCTAAACGGCGGTTTTTATATCTGGCGCAGCGCATGAATATTATGCCGCGGCCAAAACGTTCTGAAGATGACCGCTATGGCCTGCGCTATGAATTTTTAATGCCCATGGAAGGCCAACCGGTGCTGACCGGCCACGCCAATGGTCTGATTACCCTCAATGCCATTGAAGCCGATGTGGTGTACCGGGAAACCACGCGCGTAACCATGGGAGAAAACTACCGCACCCTGCTTGGCCATTTTCGCCATGAAAGCGGCCATTATTATTTTGATGTGATGCAAAACCGCCATCCGGAACTGGTCGATGAATTCCGCTACTATTTTGGTGATGAACGTCAAGATTATGGCATGGCACTCAAACGCCATTATGAACAAGGCCCGCCCTCCGACTGGCAAGACAGCTATATCAGCACCTATGCCACTACCCATCCCTGGGAAGACTGGGCTGAAACCTGGGCGCATTATCTGCACATGATGGATACTTTGGAAACCGCCTATTTTGCCGGAATCCGGGTGCAAGGTAACGGCCGCACCCTGGCCAATCTGTACTTTACCGAATGTCCGATTGGCGGCAAGGATATTGAACATATTCTAGAAAACTGGATTGCCCTGACCTTTAATCTGAATGCGCTGAATCGCAGTATCGGGCTGGATGATGCCTATCCGTTTAAACTGACCGAGCCAGTAAAAGACAAGCTGCGTTTTATTCACCGGCATGTGCTGGATAAAGCCTTTAAATCCAATCAGGCCAGTCATCCTGCCTAAACTCGCCTTCAATTCCTCGCTTTCAACTCAATGAAATTTGCTACACGATATAGCGTTTACTTAGACCCCATTCGGCCAGAATCCGGCGGTATAAGGCCGAGGAGCGATCTGCCTCAAAATGGGCTTCCATGCTTAAATCCAGCGGCAGCTCTTCCGGTTTCTGGCTTTCTACCATGTCCTGATCTTCGGCAAAAATCTGCGCATTAAAATCGTAAACCGCTTGCAGGTCACCGGTGGTATCAAAATTCCGGGTTAAAGGCACAAATAGCCGGGTCTGATTGGCCGATACCGGACAGCAGGCATTTAAGATTTTCAAGATGCCATCATTCGGAAAATAAATGGTCAAGGTCGCTGCAAAGGGTGGATAAACCTCAAACTCACGCGTCCATAAAAAGCCTTCGGGTGCTAAATGCTGCATGCCATGCGGATAATTACTGACATTGGAAATATAGATACTTTTCAGGCCATAGTCAGTACGTTCAGTATGATATTTCGGCACCACCGGATTGTCCCGATCGGCAAAGGCCTGATGATGTACCCAGGCAAAATGTGCAACATCAATAAAGCCTTCTAACTGACGGCCGCTGGAACCGGCAATATCCACACTGGGTGGTAAAATGGATTGATGCTCAGCATCTTCCCAAGTATCCAGCACCGGAAAATTGGCTGCCTGTTCATCGCGCCCGAACAGGCTGGTCCAGACCAGACCATATTTCAGCACCACCGGAAACGTGGTCAGGCTAAAACGCTCCGAAATCTGGGTCAGGTCGGGCTGGGCCGGAATTTTGGTGCATTTACCGGCACGGTTATAGTGCAGCCCATGGTAAGGACAGACAATTTCCTCGCCCTCTACCCAGCCTTTGCTTAAAGGCACACCGCGATGCGGGCAAATATCCCGTACCAGCTGGATGTCACCGCTTTCCGTCCGGTACAGCGCCATTTTCACATCCAGTAAAGTCACCTGTTGCGGCTGGCTGCTGACATCCTGAATTCGTGCCACCGGATACCAATGCTGCGCCAGAATATGCCAGTCACTGGCATCAAAGCGGCTGTCATGGGGTTGGGCAAACAGGTGGATTACAGGAATCGCATTCATAGGCTGGCTCACTTTTAAGCTATACAGGGTCAAGAACAAACGGAAATCCGCGGTTTTCTCATGTCGTTTATTGTTAATTTCCTGTTTTAAATTAAGAGCTTCTGCTTTTTCTGTCTATTAGAATGTTTTTGATGATCTGTTCTAAATATTCGAACACTTTAGTCAAAATTGGCCTGAACTGGCGCAGATCTTGCTCTTTTAAAACCTGTCGATATCACGCTGGCCAGGTCTTAAATGGTGAATACCCCATTTTCGCGTTTTTCAGAATATTTTATTGCGGTGGCGCAAACCGGCAGCTTGCGTAAGGCAGCCGAACAGCTGTTTATTTCGGTATCTGCCGTGCATCGACAAATTGTACTGGCCGAGCAGGAACTTAGGATTGCACTATTTGAACGTCTGAATCATGGGCTACGGCTGACTTTGGCCGGAGAGTTACTGTATGCCGATCTGTTAAAATGGCAAAAGGAATTTCAGCAGACCCGCATCCGTTTTGATGAAATTCAGGGCCTGCATCGTGGCAGCATTGAATTTGGCTTAATTTCAGCGCTCAGCGAAAGTTTTGTGCTGCAGTCGATGCAACACATGAGCCAGCATTATCCCTGGATTGATTTTCACGTGCATGTGCTGGACAGTGAAAAAGTCGCGCAGATGATTCAGGCCGCGGAGCTGGATTTTGGTCTGCTGCTGAATCCGCAAGCGCATCCGCATTTAGAAGTGGTGGCTTTTGTGGAAATTCCGCTGGGTTTTGTGATTCCCGTTGAGCATCCTCTGGCAGAACAAACACCGCTGTATTTTTCCGATACCTTGCCTTATGCCCATTTAATGCCAGCACCACCGCTGATTATTCATGAATATGTCAGCGCGCTGTATAAGCACCATCAGTTTAGTCCGCGTAGCCGCATCGAATGTAATGACATTCGCATGTTAATGTCATTGTTAAAGCAGAATTTGGGGCTGGGGCTAATGAGTTATTTAGATGCTCTGCCGCTCCTGGAGCATCAAACAGCCATCTTTAAACCGGTTCAGGACAAAGGTTTATATCCACTGACGCTGGCCCTGTGTGTGGCACCGAAACGGCAACTTTCCCGGATTGCGCAAATCATGATGAAACAGTTAACCGAGCAGATGGAGCAGCTACAACAGCAGATTGCCCAGCTTTAAAAAACGGGCTGAATCAAAGGTACTACATTGTCCCGTTGCAAACGGCTGATACCCTGCACTTTTTGCACCTGATATACCGTGGCCTGAAGTTCCCTCAATTCTTCCGGATGATGGGTCACATAAATCATGCCCAGCTGCAGTTCGCACTGAATACGTTTTAAAAATGGCAGTATCTGCTGTTTTAACTGCTGATCCAGTCCGCTTAAAGGTTCATCCAGCAGCAATAACTGCGGTGCAGACAATAAAGCCCGGCCAATCGAAACGCGCTGTGCTTCCCCGCCGGATAATTGATGCGCTTTGCGTCGAATCAGCCTGGACAGTTCTAACAGCTCGACAATCTGCTCAAATTCAAATTTACGCTGTGTCAACGGCTGTAAACCTTCTGCATATCTTAAATTCTGCTCAACATTCAAATGCGGAAATAACAGGGCCTTTTGGAAAATCAGGGCAATTTTACGTTGATGCACGGGCACAAATATCTGCTGCTGGGTATCGAGCAATAAACGGTGATTCAGCACAATCCGGCCCTGTTGCGGCCGTAACAGCCCGGCCAGCAAATGCAAAAAGCTGGTTTTCCCGGAACCGGAGGGCCCCAGAATTCCGACAATCTGCTCTGCACAGGTCAGCTGCAGCTGTAATTTGAACTGCGCATTCTGATAATCAATCTGACAATCCAGCATCAGCTTTGCCCCAATTTACGTTGATATCTGTGCAAAATAAAATAATTGGCCAGCAAGGCGGCAAAAGCCAAGCCGGTAGATAACAGCACCAGACGCATAGCAGCGGCTTCACCATCGGGCTGTTGAATGAGCGTATAAATAGCGATGGGAATGGTGCGGGTTTCATCCGGAATATTGCCAACAAAGGTAATGGTGGCACCAAATTCACCCAGACTGCGGCTAAAGCCCAGAATACTGCCCATAAGAATCCCGGGCAGCACCAGCGGTAAGCTAATACTGAAAAAGACTTTCAGCGGCGCAGCCCCGAGTGAGGCCGCCACCTGTTCCAGTTGTGGATTCAACATTTGAAAAGACAAACGAATCGGTTGAACCAGCAAGGGAAATGCAACCAGCATGGCGGCCACTACTGCACCTTTCCAGTTAAATGCCAGCTCAATACCCCAGTGGGCCAAAACCTGCCCAATCCAACCTTGCGGACTAAACAGCACCAGTAATGCATAGCCCAACACTACCGGCGGCAAAACCATCGGCAGTTGTAACATGGCTTCGATCAAAAACTTGCTGCGAAATTCATAGCGTGCCAGCATCCAGCCCAGACAAATTGCAAATGGCAGGCAAAACAAGGTCGCGACACTGGCCACTTTAGCAGACAGATATAAACCACTTAGTTCTTCGGGACTGAGCATCAAAGCAGCAACCTAGGGACGAAAACCATGTTGAACAAAAATCTTGTGAGCCGCGGCGCTACCCAGATAGCGCCGGAACTTGACCGCCTGACGATTCTTTTCACCCTGTTTGGTTAAAGCCGCGGTATAGACAATGTCCGGATGGGTCTGTACCGGAAACGCACCCAGCACTTTTACTTTATCGCTACTGACGGCATCGCTGCGATAAACAATGCCGACCTGACAGGCACCGCGCTCGACAAAGGCCAAAGCAGCCCGGGCATCCGACGCGCCAATAATGCGTTTTTCCAGCCGTTTATACCAGCCCAGCTTGGTCAGACTATGTTTGGCATATTTTCCAACCGCCACCGAATCGACCTGTCCGGTACACAGCCGGCCCGTAAAGGCCTGAGGAAAATTAAAGGTAGGATGCGCCCGAAACGGAATCCGCGCATCTTTCAGGGCAATTGCCACCAGCTGGTTATAAATAATTGGTTTGACCTGACTGGCTTTGACCTTGTTGCGTTTCACCAGATAGGTCATCCAGTCCTGATCGGCCGGAAAATAAAGATCGACTTTTGCACCGCGGACAATATGTTTGGCCAAGGTCGATGAAGTGCCAAAAACCGGTACAATCTTGGCTTCTGGATGTTGCAGCTGATAATGCCGAATCACATCCGTCAATGCCGGGCCCAGACTTGCAGCTGCATACACCTGAACGGAATTGGCTCGACTGAATGTGCTTAAGCACAAGGCGACACAGATTAAACCCAGTTGGATGGTCTTCAAAACGCACTCCCTCAATGCTGTATGAATATTCCCTTTAAGCATTGGCCTTTTTGAATCGGCTGATGGGCCGGCACACGCACCAGACAGTTGGCATACATCAGATTACTGAGCATATGCGACTGCTGCTTGGCTAAACTGTGCAGTTTCAACACCCCATCGTCAAAACAGGCGGCCATTCTTAAAATCCTTTCTCTCGCATCGGGCTTTAAGTCATGTTGTATTTGCCCTGTCCACCACGCGGGCGGCTGACTTTGCCCTTGTAATACTTCTAATAAAGTTTGCGTATAGATCGAGATTCCAACATATACCGCCGCAGGATTGCCCGGCAATGCCAATAAGTGACAAAATTTGTTAGCCGATTTTCGGTATCTGGCGAAAAAAACCGGTTTCCCCGGCTTCTGTTTCACTTTCCAGAACACCTGCTCAAAGCCTACATTTAAAGCCACCGGACGGATAAAATCATAATCACCAACCGAAATTCCGCCAGTGCTGATGATGACATCATACTCCTCCTGAAGTTGCTGAAAGTATCGGATTAAGGCAATTTCATTATCTTCCACATGCACAATATGCACAGGTTGATGCCGTGCCTGACACCAAGATGCAATTAAAGGCGCATTGGCATCAAAAATTTTTCCTGCTTGCAGATCTGCAGCCGACTGCGCGACTTCATCGCCGGTAATCAGCACGGCAATTTTAGGCTGCTGATAGACCTGAACTTGATCAATACCGGCCATGCTTAAAGCCGCAATTGCGCCGATATTTAAATATTGTCCGGCTGATGCCAGTAACTGACCTTGGGTAATTTCTTCGCCCACATCCCGGATATCGGCATGCAGCTTGAGCGCAGCCTCTAGCTGAATCAGATGGCTAGACATCCGCTGCACAATTTCCTGACGTGCCACCGTGGTGGTACCGGCAGGAATAGGCGCGCCAGTAAAAATACGCATCGCCTGTCCACGCTGCAGCGTCACATCGGCCGATTGACCGGCCCGGATTTCACCGACCAGCTGGAACTGCTCGCCTGGCGCTATCTCTCCATCGCTACACAGGGCATAACCATCAACCGCGCTTTGGGAAAATAAAGGCAGATCAATCCCCGCATAAATATCTTCAGCTAAATAGCGATGCAGGCCCTGTTGTAGTTGCAGGGTTTCCACCTCCAGACAGGGCGTTGCCGCAATCATCTTATCTAGTGCTTGATCCAGACTGATCAGCCCACTTTCTGCACCACAACCTGACATTATTGATAGCCTCCCGCATGTGGAATGTTTTTCTGCACATCAAAGACATGCACCAAGGCCGGTAATACCGCCAGCAAGGACTCTTGGGCACCCTGACGGCTGCCCGGTAAAGTCATCACCAGACTATTTTCGATATAGCCGGCCACCCCACGGCTTAAAGCCGCATACGGCGTGCGTTTCTGGCCAAAACTGCGCGAGGCTTCCATCAGCCCCGGAATTTCCCGTTCTAATAGCGGAGCCAGGGTTTCTACAGTCAAATCTTTAGGGCCAAGACCGGTGCCACCAACGGTTAAAATCAGCGGATAATGATTTTTCTGCTGTTCAATTAAGGCCAGCAGCTGTTCCGGGCTATCCGGAATCACCTGATACTGAACCTGCTGGAAATTGGCCTCTGCCAATATTTCCAGGACATTCTGGCCGGCGGTATCCGGTTTTTTACCCGCGGCGACGGTATCGGACAGCACAATCACCGAGGCTGGCATCGGCTGCGCCAAGACCCGGCTAAAATGGGATTTACCGCCTTTTTTCTGCTGTAATTTGCATTGATCCAGACACAAATCTTCCGGTTCACAATGCGGTTTCAGCATGTCGTATAAGGTCAGTCCGGCCAGACTGGCTGCGGTTAAGGCTTCCATCTCGACACCGGTCGGACCAATAGTTTCTACCGTGGCAATAATCTCGACATGCTGTTCATGCAGTTCATAATCCACATCGGCCCGGTAAATGGGTAAAGGATGGCACAGCGGAATCAGCTCATCGGTACGTTTGGCTGCCAGAATACCGGCAATACGCGCAGTTTTCAGCGCATCGCCTTTTTCGGTATTGCCCTGACGCAGCAGCTCGATACAGTGCGGCGGCGCATATAAAATGGCACTGGCCACCGCAGTACGATAGGTTTCGGCTTTCATGCCTACATTTTTCATGATGGTATTCCGGAATTATTGATTTAAAAAATTAGGCTTAACATCAAATTTAAAGCGGCCATTGATAGGCGTTTTCGCCTGCATGGGAGTGATTGCAGCAATCGGTATGCGTATTCGCTTCCACTGGCGGATGATCTTTACGAATACAGCAGCCTTCGACATACTGGCTGCTGCCATCGCAATAAAATTCTTCTTTCCAGACCGGGACTTCATGTTTGACCCGCTCCACCGCCACCTCACAGGCCTGAAAGGCTTCACGGCGATGCGGCGCATACGCCATGGCAATAATTGCGGTTTCACCAATGGCTAAATCCCCAATCCGGTGGATGACCCGCACATAAGACACGCCATATTGCTGCTGAATTTCCTGCTCAATCTGCCGGATCATTTTTTCTGCCACCGGTGCATAGGCGGTATATTTCAGCGACTGCACTGCCTTACCTTCATGATGATTGCGGACTGTGCCGACAAAAATGCCAATACCGCCACATTCGGGAAAGTGCTGAATCTCATCGAAGCTGGACTGGCTCAGTGCGGTATCCTGAATCCGGGCAAACTGTTTTAGATGTTGCATCGTTTAACCTCCTGCCACCGGTGACAACAGCACCAGCGTGGTACTGTGCTGCAAAGTCTGCTGGCGCGGCACAATATCTTCACCAATCGCGCAGGCACACCGCTCGACCAGAGCTGCCGCCGCCGGATAACTGTGGTTTAACTGCAGCAACAAGTCCGCAATGGCCGTACCGGGCAGGCACTGCATCTGAATAGTTTCTGGCAGCGCCTGTTTTACAGCGCCAAAGGCTTCAATCTGAATCAGGATATCGTGCATACTTAACCTCCAATCATATACATGCTGATTTTCCGGGTGCTCCCGGCAGTGGTTGTGGCTTGAGAATGAATGGCATGAAAGCCGGCTTTTTTCTGCCAGATATAGCTTTGTAATTGCTGCAGTAACTGCTCACGTGCCACGGGCGCCGTGTGAGTCTGTAGCTGTTCAATCAATACTCTTAAGGGCACAGGCTGTTCGGCAAACAGACAGTTATACAGTTCACCCTGGGCACTTAAACGCAACCGGTCACACTGGCTACAAAAGGCATGACTGATGGTGGAAATAATCCCTACCGGGTGGCCATCGACCCGATATTCCCGTGCCGGATTCGCGCCTTGGCTGTGGATGGCTTCGACCGGAAAATGCAGGCTTAGGCGTTGCAAAATCTCCTGTTCCGTCACTACATGCGCGGCGCTCCAGCGACCATCACCATCCAGCGGCATAAATTCAATAAAACGCAGCGCAATCTGCCGTGCTTTGCTCCACTGCAAAAGTGGCACCATCTGGTCGTCATTAATGCCTTTAATGAGCACGCTATTCAGTTTGATGGGCAAATGCGCCTGCTGCGCGGCCTGAATCCCGTCAAGTACCGGCTGTAACTGTTTTTGGGTTAGCGTAAAAAACTGCTGCGGATCTAAACTGTCCAGGCTGATATTTAAATCATCCAGACCGGCCTGTTTTAATTCCTGCGCATAGCGGCTCAGATAATGGCCATTTGTGGTCATGGAAATTCTCGCCAAACCCAATTGGCGTAGCGGCTGTAAATCCCGGATAAAATGCACCACACCCTGACGCATCAACGGTTCGCCGCCAGTAATGCGGATATGCTGAATACCCTGCTCAACCATCAACTGACAAAACTGCAGCAAAGCCTCAAAACTTAGCAGCTGATGTTTCTTCATCCATTCAGGATGTTCAGGCATGCAGTAGACACATTTAAAATTGCAACGATCGGTCACAGAAATCCGCAGTTTGCGTTTGCTCCGGCCAAACTGATCCTGAAAATATGCGGGTCTCACGGGAATCTGGGGATTGATCACGCCTGTTATCCTCTGGGCAATTGCTTCATGGCTGTGCAATGGGCAATAGGTTTGCACGGATCACATGCCGCGCTTTAGGCTTGAATTTGCAATTAATGTTCCAACTTTGGGCTTTTAATAAAGAGAGTGTTTAAATTCTGCCCAGCACACGCTAGAAGCGAAGAAATGAGATGATTTTTAAAGAAATTTCAGCTGACGATACTGTTGCAGTTCATCCAGCGAGTTAATACTGTGAAAAAATAGCGCACGATTTTTAAATTTTGCCACCTGAGCATGCATTTCTGCGAAACAGTGCTTTAAACTGCGCTGATGTTGTGCAAGATGCGCGCGAAGTGTGGGCAAACTGCTGCGTTTCATCAGACAAAATGGATACAGCGCCTGCCCGTTCATCATCACATAAGCCACGTCGGCCTGCGGCTGTCTGGCCAGACGCTGATGCAACCGTGGCAGCACATCGGGCGGAATATAGGTCACATCACAGGGAATAAACAGCACATAGTCGGCCTGTACATGGCCCCAGGCGCTTTTCATGCCCATCAACGGGCCTAGAAAACCGCCTTCATCATCATGATAACAATGCAGATGCGGCAGCAATCTGGCATAAATGGAACGATCACGATGGCTATTGATCCACAATTGCTGAATTTCCGTTTTAAAGCGCCGCTGGATTTTGAGCAGCTGGATATCATCATCAAACTTTTGTAGCAGCTTGTTCATGCCATTCATGCGGCGGGCTTGTCCGCCCGCCAGAATGACCAGATCCGTGGCAGGATAATCCATCTGAATGGTGGCATAGTTGCGATTCATGGCATTTCCTCCATCTGACAGGCTTTAATCAGGCCACGAATTTCCGGTAAACATGAACCGCAATTGCCGCCAGCTTTTAAACAGGCCGTGACCTGTTTTTCATGGCTTAACTGCTGCTCCCGAATGGTCTGGATGATGCGGTTTTTGCCGACTTTAAAGCAGCTACATACCAGCGGTCCTTCATTGTTCTGTACCGACATCGCCTGTCCGGCCAGCAAGGCTTTACGATGCGTGGCACTTAAACGCTCACGTTTAAACAGGCTGGCGACCCAGTCCCGATCGGGCAATAAAGCGTTGGGCGCAATATACAGACTGGCGATTAAAATCCCGTCCTGTAACACCACACTATGGCTGATGAATGCCGATGGATCTTCCAGCTGCAGCCATTCAAAGCAGCTATCTTCCAGTTGTAGCAGCTGTTTAATCTGTGCGGCGGTATGTTTAAATTTTTTCCGGTCGGCCAGTTCATAACGAACCGCTTTGGCGGTCTGAATCTTGCTCCACCACGCTACCTGCGCCAAAGTAATCTGAACTGCCGCTTCATGCCCATGGCGAATATACAGCACGCCCTGCCAGTCGGTATAAAATGGCTGGATGCTGACCGGGGTATGTTTAAATTCCGGTTCGCCAGAAATGACATCCACCACCGGATTGACCACTTTTCCAATTCGCGCATCGGAAGCGACCTGATCATTCCAGTGAATAGGCGCAAACAGCTGACCACGACGAATACCAGTCGAGACTTCAACCCGCAATACACAGCTGCCCCAGCGGGATTTCAGCTCCACCAGTTCCCCATCTTTCAGGCCATATTTCAGTGCATCATTGGGGTGAATTTCACAATAGGGCTCGGCTTTGTGAGTGCTTAAATTGGCCGATAAACCGGTACGGCTCATGGTGTGCCACTGGTCACGAATCCGGCCAGTATTCAGAATGAGAGGATAATCTTCACAAGCGCCATGTACCGGGTCGATGGCCTGAGTGGCAATAAAACGGGCTTTGCCATTTGGAAAGCTAAACTGTCCCTGGGTAAACAGCTGTTCCACCGGTGGATTCTGCTGAGGCGTTAATACTGGCCATTGCAACGGCTGCAGCTGTTCATACTGTTGCAGGCTTAGCTGGCTCAGACCGCTTAAATTAAAGTAGCGAAATAGCGGATAGTCCTGACGCTGTGTCACCGGACCATTTTCACAGGCCGATAAAGCCGCATGTTCCAGAAAAATCTCATGCACATGCTGATAATCGAAACCGCGAAAGCCCATGGCCTTGGCCACCTGACTGATCGCCCACCAGTCGGCCTTGGCCTGACCCGGTGCGGGCAAAAAGGCACGCTGTCTGGAAATGCGCCGTTCGGAATTGGTAACACTGCCTTCTTTTTCGCCCCAACCCAAAGCCGGTAATAAAACATCGGCATAGGCAGTGCTATCGGTATCCTGACAGATATCCGACACCACCACAAAATCACACTGCGCCAAGGCGCGTTTGACCTGATCGGCATTGGGTAAACTCACCACCGGATTGGTGGCCATAATCCACAGTGCCTTGATTTTCCCGGCTTCTACCGCTTCAAACAGATCGACCGCTTTTAACCCCGCTTGGGTGGCAATTTTCGGGCTATCCCAGAACTGCTGCACCAGCTGCTGATGGGCCCGCTGATCCAGATCCAGATGCGCCGCCAGCATATTGGCCAGTCCACCCACTTCACGCCCGCCCATGGCATTCGGTTGTCCGGTCATGGAAAACGGTGCTGCGCCCGGCTTGCCAATTTTGCCGGTCAACAGATGACAATTGATAATACTGTTGGCTTTATTGACCCCTTGTGAAGACTGGTTCACCCCCATCGAAAATAGGGTCATGACTTTGTCAGTCTGGGCAAATTTTTCAAAAAATAGCTGTAATTTCTCGGCAGAAATCCCGGTACGCGCTGCCACATTTTCCAGCTGCTGCTCCGCGGCGCTGGCTTCTAACGCCTGCTGCAAGCCTTCGCTATAGGCAGCGGTAAAATTGTGGTCCTGATGACCATTTTGCTGTAAGTACTGCAGCAAGCCGTTAAACAGCGCCACATCTTGCCCGAGCATAATCGGCAAATGTAAATCGGCCGCTTCACAGGTCGCGGTAAAGCGTGGGTCGACCACCACCACAAACAGATTGCGCTGTTCTTTGGCCTGCATAATACGCTGATACAGAACCGGATGGCACCAGGCAGTATTGGAACCGACCAGCACCACCATCTCGGTCTGTTCAAAATCTGCATAGCTAGCAGGCACCAGATCTTCACCAAAGGCCCGTTTATGCGCCGCCACCGCAGAGGACATACACAGCCGCGAGTTGGTATCAATATTGGCCGTGCCCAGATAGCCTTTGACGAATTTATTGACCACATAATAGTCTTCGGTCAGCAATTGCCCCGAAACATAAAAAGCAATACTTTCCGGGCCATACTGCTCGATACAGTGCTGGAATTTTTGCGCAATTTTGGTGGTGGCAGTGTGCCAGTCGGTTGGCTGACGGTTGTCCTTGCGGCCCAGCATTGGGGTTAATACCCGTGTCTCTAGCCCCAAGGTATCGGCCAGATTGCTGCCTTTAATACACAGTTTGCCAAAGTTGGCCGGATGCTGTACATCACCTTCGACTTTCACCTGCACGCCCTGTGGTGAATGGCTGACATGGGCCTTAACCCCACAACCAACCCCACAATAAGGACAGGTGGTTTGCGTAGTCATCGTTTTTAATTCTGTGGAGCTATGCAGTTCCACCACTGGGATACTATTCATTGCTGCTGTGCTCCTTAATCATCTAAATTCACGTAATTCCGATTTTTATCTTGGCTTTATTTGAAATACGAAATTTGTGTAAGCATTCACTATCGTGAGGTGGCATGGATGCCACCGATTCCCATCATTACAGGACGTAATGTATGGGAATCTAAGATTTTTGTTACTTTTGATCTTTCAAAAGTAAGGGAGTGCCTACACGTAAACAGTTGTTTTAGCACTCCATTTGAGGCTATGACATCCTTCTTATGAAGTACTAATTACAGAGATCTAATTACCCTGCTTTCTTTAATGCAAAATCTTTACCAAACAGCAGTTTGTTGCGGATTTGATGAATTGGGGTCTGATCTGCAATCAGCTCGGCATACCAGGCGCCATCTTCGGTATCGCCAAACAGTACTGCACCAATGACTTTGTCTTTCTGGATGATGATACGTTTATAAATCTGACGTTTTTCATCATTCAGGACAATGTCTTCAAAATCATCTTCCGGTTCAAAATTACCGGCCGAGAACACATCACAACCACTGACTTTGAGCTGGGTCGGAATAGTAGGTGCTTTAAAAGTCAGGCTGCCGTGTTCTGCCAAATGCGAGGCGCAGATGAAGGCCTGTCCCCACAGCGGCTCTACCAGACCAAAAGTTTGGCCACGGTGTTCGATACACTCACCGACTGCGTAAATACTCGGGTCATAACTTTGCATGGTGTCATTGACCAGCACCCCACGCTGACAGCGCAGGCCGGCACTTTGCGCCAGTGCAATATTCGGACGGATTCCTACCGCAAACACCACCAGATCGGCATCGAGCAGCGTGCCATCTTTTAGCCGGACTTGTGTGACATGGCCATTTTCACCAAGCAGCATTTCGGTATTGGCTTCGGTCAGGATACGAATACCTTTTTCTTCAATACTGTTTTTCAACATTAAGCTGGCTTTGCTATCCAGCTGACGATCCATAATACGGTCCATTAGATGCAGTACGGTAACGTTCATGCCACGCTGTTTCAAACCATAGGCCGCTTCAAGTCCAAGTAAACCACCACCAATAACCACAGCATTTCGTTTCTGTTCGCAATATTCCAGCATCCGGTTCACATCATAGATATCGCGGAAGCTAAGCACACCGTCCAGCTCTGTGCCCGGAATTGGTGGAATAAAGGGCTGCGAGCCAGTGGCTAAAATCAGCCGGTCATAATTTACCACCTGCCCCGACTGGGTGAAGACTTGCTTGCGTGGACGATCAATTTTCACCGCAGCATCACCGGCAATCAGCTGAATACCTTTTTCGGCATACCAGGCATGCGGATGCAGCATGATATCGTCCACCGTTTTATCACCGGCCAAGACCGGGGACAGCATAATCCGGTTGTAGTTGCCCCACGGTTCTTCGCCAATCACGGTAATCTCGTAACGATCAGGTGCCATATCCAGCAAATCTTCCAGACAGCGCATGCCCGCCAGACCATTACCCACCAGCACCAGCTTCATTTTTTCCTGTTGCACGCCATTATTGGTGATATAGGTTTTTTGTGCGGTCGGACTGACAAAAACCCGGCCCTGTTCAATTTTGCTTGGAAACACCAGTAATTTCTGGTCTTTATCTTCCAGACAGCGGCCGGTGGCCAGACTGAAATGCTGTTTATAGATTGGTGATGCCACCACACGCTCACCTTGCAAATCACCCAGAATACCGCGCGACATCACATTGGCGCCGCTAAACGGGTCCTGATTACTCAGGGCATAAACACGCTGTTCCTGCCCCACACGGAAAATTGCAATCTGCTGGCCTTCCACCAAGGCTGCCACGCCGGTATGTGGGGTAATCTCCTCCAGATGACAGACCTCTACCCAATCCAATTCATTCATATCTTTTAAAATTGTCATCATCGTTATCCTATGCTTTGGCATCTTCTGCTGCATATCCCATTTGGTTTTTCTGGCGGATTTGCTTTAGAAGATGCGTCTTGATCTTGAAGGTTATGCCTGCATCACCGGAATCCGGCTTTCATCACGCTCGGCTGCCGTTTTCGGGCGAATCTGCCCACGCTCGGTGGCAAACTGGATGTGCGGATCGTGCTGCTGCTCGGCTTTGGCATTGATAAAGGTTTTAAAGCGTTTGCGTACTTCCGGATCTTCAATCGCGGTGCGCCATTCATCCTGATAAGTACCCACCACATGCTGCATGCGGCGTTCTAGTTCTTCGGCCAGACCTAAGGAATCGTGCACAATCACGTCTTTCAGATAATCCAGCCCGCCCTCCAGGTTGTCGCGCCAAACCGAAGTACGTTGTAAACGGTCTGCAGTTTGAATGTAGAACATAAAGAAGCGGTCGATGTATTTGATTAAGGTGCTGGTATCCAGATCGGAAGCCAGCAGCTCGGCATGACGCGGTTTCATGCCACCGTTACCGCAAACATACAGGTTCCAGCCTTTTTCAGTGGCAATCACGCCCACATCTTTACTTTGTGCTTCGGCACATTCACGGGTACAGCCCGATACGGCCATTTTCAGTTTGTGTGGAGAGCGCAGGCCTTTGTAACGGTTTTCCAGGAAAATCGCCAAGCCAACTGAATCATCCACGCCATAACGGCACCAGGTGCTACCCACGCAAGATTTTACGGTACGCAGTGACTTGCCGTAGGCATGACCCGATTCAAAACCGGCATCAATCAGTTTTTGCCAGATTTCCGGTAACTGATGTACCTGCGCCCCAAACATATCCACGCGCTGACCACCGGTCAGTTTGGTGTACAGGCCGTATTCCTTGGCAATCTGGCCAATGGCAATCAGGCCATCTGGAGTCACTTCACCACCGGCCATTCGTGGGACCACCGAATAAGAACCATCTTTCTGGATATTGCCCAGATAGTAGTCATTGCTATCTTGCAGGCCGGCATGACTTGGTTTTAGCACAAAGTCATTCCAGCAGGAGGCCAGAATATTGGCCACAGTTGGTTTACAGATATCACAGCCCAGACCGTGACCATGTTGCTGGATTAAATCTTCAAAAGTCTTGATCTCGTTCACACGCACCAGGTGATACAGTTCCTGACGCGAATAGGCAAAGTGTTCACAAAGATGGTTATTGACCGTCACCCCTTGACGCTGCAATTCGGCTTTTAATACCTGAGTCACTAAAGGTGCACAGCCCCCACAAGCAGTTGCGGCCTGGGTACATTTCTTCAGTGCACCGAGTGAAGTTGAACCGGCTTCAATCGCCTGGCAGATATCGGCTTTAGACACGTTATTATAGGAACAGATGGTGGCGCTGTCTGGCAGCAAATCGACACCGCTGCCACCGGCTTTGGCACCTGACTCGGCAAAGCCCGGCATGATCAGGCTTTCTGGCTGTTCTGGAACTGCCAGACCATTCAGCATCATTTGCAGTAGATCGTTATATTCTTTGGCACAGCCAACCAGCACCGCACCCAGCAATCGGTTTTTTTCCGCATTAACCACAATTTTCTTGTAGATCAGCGCATCTTCATCGGCATAAAAATAGCTGAGTGAATTTGGAGTCATGGCATGTGCATCACCAATAGATGCCACATCCACACCCATCAGCTTTAATTTAGTGCTCATGTCGGCGCCAGCAAAGCAGTTCGGGTTTTGCTGCATCACATGCTTGGCGGCAATTCGAGCCATGTCATAGCCCGGTGCGACCAGACCGTAAATCTTGTTTTGCCACAGCGCACATTCCCCAATCGCATAAATATCCGGATTGGAAGTCTGGCAGTAATCGTTAATCACAATCCCGCCGCGCTCGCCAATGCTGAGTCCGCTTTGGCGCGCCAGTTCATCACGTGGACGAATCCCGGCAGAAAACAGGATGATATCGGTTTCCAGTTCAGCGCCATCACCAAACTTCATCACATGCTTGGCCGACGCGCCATCTTCAATTGAGGAGGTGGCTTTCTGGGTATGGACTTTCACGCCCAGATCTTCAATTTTGCTGCGCAGCACCTTACCGCCCAGGTCATCAACCTGCACCGCCATCAGACGCGGCGCAAACTCGACTACATGGGTTTCCAGATTTAGGTCTTTTAAGGCTTTGGCTGCTTCCAGACCAAGTAAACCGCCACCAATCACGACACCAGATTTGGCATTCAGACTAGCGGCTTTAATTGCATCCAGATCTTCAATAGTGCGGTAAACAAAGCAGTTTTCACGGTCATTGCCCGGAATGGGTGGCACAAAGGCATAAGAGCCCGTCGCCAGTACCAGTTTGTCATAGGCAATCACATCACCCTGATTGGTGGTGACCAGTTTATGTACCGGGTCAATATCCGTGGCTTTGGTATTGAGGCGCAGATCAATGCCATAGGCATCGGCGAAGTCACTGCGGCATAGACTTAGGTCTTTGGCAGACTTGCCGGTGAAGTATTCGGTTAAATGTACGCGGTCATAAGCCAAACGCGGTTCTTCTGCCAAAATGGTGATTTCAACTTCATCGCCCGCAGTTTCCAAAACCGATTCGATAAATTTGTGGCCGACCATACCGTGGCCAATCATGACAAGTTTCATACAGTTCTCCTCAATAATATTCTGTGTTGGCTTAGGCTGCGTTATTGCGTTCAACAATGGCCTGTTCGAACAGGCGTTGTTCTTTTTCTTTATGCTCCACCGAGAAGCGAATCATCAGGACAAAACTTGCGGCAATCACCACCAGTCCGCCCAGAACCATCAGGTAGGTCTGAATATCCAGTACGCCTTTTAACAGGAAGCCTGCAGCGACTGCACCGACGTTCCCACCAGCCCCAATAATGCCGGCCACGCCGCCCAGTGCATCGCGGTCAATAAATGGCACCAGTGCATAGGTCGCGCCGCAGGCCATGTGGGTAAACAGGGCAAAAATGGTCATCACTAAAATGGCCAGCATGGCGCTGTTCATTTGCGAGAACAGAATCAGGAACAAGCCTTCCATTAAAATCATGGCAAACAGCACTTTGGTACGCCCATCCAGACCGCTTTTTAGTGCGACCTTGTCAGAGACAATGCCGCCCAGTGCACGGGCAAACAGGGCCAGCAAACCGAAAATGCCCGCCGCCATGCCAGCTTCTTTCAGGCCAAAGCTGAAGTGTTCGACGTAATACATCGCCACAATGTTGTGAATAAAGATTTCAATCCCGAAACAGGCAGCATAGGCACCAAATAAAATCCAGACGCGGTAGTTACGTGCAGCATGCAGTAGAATCGCCATACCGCCTTTTTTGTCGCTGCCGACCTGAATGCCCTGTTCGCGTAATTCTTTAAAGTTGCCTTGGGTACAGTCCTGGGTCAGTTTCCAGTACAGGATGCCGACAATAATCATCATGATGCCCGGTACCAGCAAGGCAATACGCCAGCCCATAGCCTGCTCGACCCCAAACATCACCAAGGCAGATAACAGCAAAGGCATCAGTGCCTGGGTAGCACCACCGCCGGCATTGCCCCAGCCTGCCGTAGTGGCATTGGCTGTTCCCACCACATTCGGTGCAAACATGATGCTGGTGTGATATTGGGTAATCACGAAGCTGGCACCAATGGCGCCAATCAGCAAACGGAAAAACAGGAAGGATTCATAACTGTTGGAAGCTGCCACCCCAAACACCGGAATACTGCCGATAATTAGCAAGGCGGTATAGGTTTTGCGCGGGCCGTATTTATCACACAGCGGCCCGACAATTAAGCGGACCAGAATGGTGATGGCCACCGCGGCAATATTGATATTGGCGATCTGATCTTTGGTTAGGTTGAACTCGCCGGCAATGACTGGCATTAACGGTGCGCAGGCAAACCAGGCAAAGAAACAGACAAAAAATGCGAGCCAACTCATATGGAAGGCTCTCATCGCTGAAGTTTTAAAGTTAAATAGACTTATTTTTGTCGCTTTATTCGCTTGCAAATTTGAAGACATGACCATCTCCTACCTGAACTGAACGTGTGGGTTAACCTGCTATACGGATAGCTGCATAACAGATTCGAACAGAGCGGACGTCGTTGGCCGTCTTTCAAATTTTGGGAGTCTTCTTTGACTCAGTTGAAATAATGCAGATAGCGTGCCAACTTTTTAGAAAAGCTCAGCAGCTTGCTGTTTTTTATTGGGTTTTGAGGGTTATTTATTCTGAGTGAAGGTATTCAGATGCTGTCTACCTCCCGATTTCACGGTTCTGGCAGCCTCCTGTTTTATTTTTTAAAGCTCGCTGCCTTATCTTGGTGCGTTTTGTTTCATGCAAGTGCATCTTCCCATCAAGTTCAGATTTAATTTTCGATTTTAAATGTTTTATTTTAATAAATTCAGTTTTGGCACCATCTTTGCATTATTAAAATAACTCGTTGTACAGACTCTATTGAGAGTTGCATGCCAAAACTGAAAATCGCGTTAATTGATGATGACCTCGAGCGCGCAGAGTTCATCAAAACCTCCTTGATTCAGCATGAATTTGAGGTGGTTGCCTGTTTGATTATTAATCATTCCAATATGTTCCATTTACAGCAACTGCATGCCGATGTGATTCTGCTGGATATGGACCATCCGCATCGGGACATTATTGAAAGCTGCGTCAGCCAGTTTGATTTACCGACCGTGCTGTTCACCAAAAACAGCCACAAAGACACCATCAAAAATGCCATTGATGCCGGTGTTACTGCTTATATTGTCGATGGGATTGATCCGGCCCAGCTGGACAGCATTCTGGAAATTTCTATCGAGCAGTTTAAAAAGCACAAAAAGCTGCTGCACGACTTGGAAGAAACCAAAGGCAAACTGGCCGACCGTAAAGATATCGAAAAAGCCAAGGTCTTGCTGATGCGAATGCATGCCTTAAGCGAAGAAGATGCCTTTGGCCTGCTACGCAAAAATGCCATGAGCCACCGGATGACCATTGGTGAAAGGGCACGGCGCCTGCTCGATGCCCAGCAACTCCTGCAAAAACAATTTAAGGATTAGCCATGCATAACTTAGAAAAAACCAAACTTCAGATTGGCTATATTCCTTTGCTCGACTGCGTCGCCATTTTATGGGCCAAACAGCGTGGCTTTTTTGCCGATGCCGGCCTCAATGTCGAACTGCTAAAAGAACCGTCCTGGGCCAGTTTAAGAGACCGGCTGGCCTTTGGTTTTATGGATGCCGCGCATTGCCTGTCGGCCATGTTACCGGCGGCGGCGCTCGGCACCGACCAGCTGGGGATTCCGCTGCAAACGCCGCTGGTGCTAAGTACCAATCAGGCTTACATCAGTCTGAGTCAATCATTGTGTTTTGAACTGGGCATCCAGCCGGAAGATGATGCCGTACACATCGCCAAAAAACTGATAAACGCGCATCATCAACGCCCGATACAGCTGGCGCATGTGTTTCATGCCTCAATTCATCATTACTGTTTAAGAGAATGGCTGGCCCTGGCCGACCCGATCCTGGCGAAAAATATTCAGCTCAGTACGCTGCCACCACCGTATATGGTCGAAGCGATTTCCCAGCAGCAGATTGATGGCTTTTGCGTCGGCGAACCCTGGAATACCCAGGCCGAATTACAAGGCTATTCTAAAATCCTGCTCTCGGGTCAGCAGGTTATTCCGCAAGTGGCCGATAAAGTACTGGCGGTAACCGCAGAATGGGCCGCCCAGCATCCGAATACCTTAAATGCCATGACCTCTGCCATTCAGCGCGCGCAAGCCGAATTGCAACAGCTGGAAGATGTACAAGCGGTCTGGCAAATGCTAAATGAGGCCGGCATCATCCAGTTCCCTTGCTCCGCACAGATCCATGTCGAGCGCTATTATTTTATTCAGAATATTATTCGCAGTTTGGTGGATGAATCGTCAGCCCAGCCGCAAGCGCAGGATTTTGTCTGGCTCACCGAACAAATGTTGAAATGGGATGCGCTGGATGTGCCCGAGGTGGAGAGTGCTGCGGTCAGTCAACGCTGTATTTATCCGCTACCATCAAGTCACGTCTAATCAAAAAGCCCGCAACGATGGCGGGCTTTTTTAGCTATTTTTACAGTCGACAGACTTAGTCGGCAGAAATATCTTCAAACAGCACTGAAGATAAATAGCGCTCGCCACCATCTGGCAAAATCACCACAATATTTTTACCGGCATTTTCCGGACGTGCAGCCAGCTGTGCCGCAGCCGCCATTGCGGCACCACTGGAAATTCCAACCAGAATGCCTTCCTGGGTTGCCGTCTTACGCGCAAAATCAATTGCTTCCTGGCTTGGAATGGCAATGACTTCATCAACCAGGTCTAAATCGAGGTTTTTAGGAATAAAGTTGGCGCCAATACCCTGAATTTTGTGTGGTGCCGGGCTAATCGCTTCACCACGTTTGGCCTGACCAATAATGGCCGATTCTGCCGGCTCAACCGCCACCGAATACAACGGCTGATTCTGCACTTTTTCGAAATAACGCGAAATACCGGTAAGCGTACCGCCCGTGCCCACGCCGGCAACCAGAATATCGACCTGACCGCCTGTGGCTTGCCAGATTTCTACCCCGGTGGTTTTTTCATGAATGTCCGGGTTGGCCGGGTTTTCAAACTGCTGCGGCATGAAGTAGACATCCGGTTGCTCCGCCACCAAACGCTCGGCTTCTTCAATCGCGCCTTTCATGCCTTTGGCTGGTTCGGTCAATACCAGATTGGCGCCCAGCGCTTTTAATACTTTACGGCGTTCAATACTCATGCTGGCCGGCATGGTTAAAGTAATCGGATAACCTTTGGCTGCTGCTACAAAAGCCAGCGCAATACCGGTGTTGCCGCTGGTTGGCTCAACAATATGCATGCCAGCTTTAAGCGCGCCACGCTGTTCTGCATCGGCCACCATTGCCGCACCAATCCGGCACTTGACAGAAAATGCCGGGTTACGGCTTTCCACTTTGGCAAATACATTGGCTCCCCCGCCAATGACACGATTAATGCGCACCAGTGGCGTATTGCCAATGGCTTCGGCATTGTTGGCATAAACCGCAATCCCCAAATTGTCCGGGGCGGTAAAAGCTGTATCTGTTGTCATCATGTTTTCCTTAAGTCTTTTTTCATTTACCTCGCCTTCTATCATACAGGCTTCTTTAAATTTTAAAATTCGATTTCTCTAAGATTGGTTACAATAAAAACTGAATAAGTTTCACACAAATACGGCCAGTTTTTCGTTAAATTAGGTGATCACCCCATGAAATCTATTCAGTCCAGCCTATAAATCGCTGTAAACTTAGTTCAATTTTGATCTTGACTGACGACCGTGTCAGCCCACCGGCCTCAGGTTCTACTGTAAAAACAGCCCATCCGGCCCATGAAAATATTTAGGGAATGCAATGTCTAACAAGAGTTACAGCCGAATTTATCGTAACCTGACGCAAAAAATTCTAGATAAGATTGTGACCCCGCAAGTCCTGGGCAGCACCAGCGAACTGGAACAGAATCTGGCGCAGAATCAGCTACATACCCGTATCTGCTATGTACTGCAAGATGCCTCTTTAAGTAATACCGTACTGATTGATAAAGAAGCGCAAGCACGTGGTCTGCCTTCGGTATTTTCACCGCTGATTTTAGGCCAGTACAATGAAGATAACTCGATGCTGGCACTGAATGAGCAGGATCAGCCACATGACAGCTATCATTATTCAGCCCGACTGATTCGTCTAATTGAGGCCTTGCAGCAGCATCCGGATCAGGATGTGCAGCTAGTACCGGTAACTGTGCTCTGGGGTCGTGCGCCGGAATATGAAGATTCCTGGTTTAAAGCCCTGTTTGCCGATGCCTGGGCCAAACCGAACAAGCTGAAACAAACCCTGAATATTTCCTTATATGGCCGTGAAAACTATATTGAATTTCACAAGCCGGTATCGTTAAGAGCTTTGCTGGAAACCGCGCAGACCGAGCGCCCGAACTTTTCTCCGGCGCATTTTGTGGTGCAAACCCTGGACCAGAACTTTAACCAATATAAAGAAGCCATTTTAGGCCCTGACCTGTCCGACCGCCGCAACCTGATCAATAAACTAATGAAAACCGAGGCGGTGCAACAGGCGATTCGTAAAGAAAGTATTGATAAAAAAGTCAGCATGTTTGAGGCAGAAAACCGTGCCAAAAGCTATCTGACCGAAATTGTATCGGACTTTTCCTATTCGACTTTACGCTTTGCCGAGCTGGCACTGACCAAACTCTGGACCCAGCTCTATGACGGGATTGAAGTGCATCATTTCGATACCGTGCGTGAACTGGCCAAAGACTATGAAATTGTCTACACGCCGTGTCATCGCAGTCATATTGACTATCTGCTACTGTCCTATGTGATTTTTAACCGTGGCCTGATGGTGCCGCATATTGCTGCCGGCATTAACCTGAATTTACCGGTGGTTGGGCAAATTTTACGTGGTGGCGGTGCCTATTTTATTCGCCGTACCTTTAGTGGTAATGCACTATATACATCGGTATTTAAGGAATATCTGCACAGCCTGCTGTCACGCAATACCCCGCTGGAATATTTTATTGAAGGTGGCCGTTCCCGTACCGGCTTATTGCTGCCACCGAAAAAAGGCATGCTGTCGATGACGGTGCAAAGCCATTTACGCGGTGCCACCAAACCGATTGCCTTTATTCCAACCTATTTCGGCTATGAAAAGCTGATGGAAGGCACCTCTTATTTAAATGAGCTGAATGGCAAGCCCAAAGAAGCTGAATCGTTATGGGGCATTTTGAACTCGGCGCGGAAAATTGAAAAAGTATTTGGCCAGGTCTATGTCAACTTCGGCGAACCGGTGTTCTTGGACAATATTCTGCAACAGAATCAGGCCGATCAGATCCAGCTTTCAATTCATGATGAATTGCCACGTCCAGTCATCAACACGGTTGATCAGGCAGCACGGGAAATTCTGGAAAATATCAATAAAGCGGTGGTGATTAACCCGATTTCGCTGATTTCCACCATCTTGCTGAATGCACCGCAACACGCCTTAAGCCAGGATGATTTACTGCGCCAGATTGAACAGTATCGTGAGCTGCTTAAAGCCACCCATTATGATGATCGGATGATTATCACCCAGCTGTCGGCACCAGAAATTATTGAATATGCGCTGAAGCTGAAACAGGTCGAGCATTATCAGCAGGATAACCAGACCTGGATTCGTGTGGCCGAAAGTCAGCGTATTTTACTCAGCTACTTTAGTAATAATATTCTGCACTGCTTAAGCTTACCGGCGCTGATTGCCCTGCTCGTGCAGGATATGCCGGCGATCACCACAGCGCAGCTTAAGCAGCATGTCAGCCGCTTATATCCATTCCTGAAATCGGAACTGTTTTTAAAATGGTCAGCCACAGAACTTCCTGCGCAGATTGACCGTATTCTTGGCAGCATGCAGCAACTGGGCTGGATTGAGGTGTCGGAGAACATTCATCTGCTTGAACTCCAATCAACACATCCAATGCACAGTCTGGCAACGCTGGCACGCAGCAGCCTGAACAACTTTGTGCTGATTAGCCAATTATTGCAGGAATATGCCGAGCCGTATCAGTTAGATTTAAAAGCACTGGAAAAAATGGCCAAAACCGTATTTAAACGGCTGGCAGAGTCAGGCAATTTAAACAGCGGTTATTACTTCGACAGTGCCACGTTAAAGAGCTTTATGGGCAGTTTACAACAGCTTGGACTGCTGGAGATGCAAGGTCAGCAGTTACAACTGAAACCACAATTTGATACAGAAATATCAGATTATCTGGGCTGGTATGCCCCTGAGCTGCAACAGCAGATTGCAGATAAGCTGCTGTTCTCTGAGAAAGAAATCAAACAGTTTAAAGAGTATAGTAAAAAATAAAGTATCAGATTCTCAGATATTATTGTGATACTAATCACACGATCTTATCAGTTAATTTGATATATTTATTCACAAAAAACAATGGGGTTTTGGCGCTTTTATTCAGCGCTTTGCCCCGACTCGCTCTATACTAGCAGCAACGTGTTTTAGAGAAATTAACTATGAGTGATGGTCTTGAAATAGACGTAATGCGTGATTCTGCTGAAACTGTCGTAACGATTTTAAAATCGCTTGCCAATACCGACCGTCTATTGATTCTTTGCCATCTTTCCCAACAAGAGTTGAATGTATCGCAAATTGAGGAAATTACTCAAATTCGCCAGCCGACCCTGTCGCAACAGCTGATGATGTTGCGTAAAAGTGATGTGGTGAACACCCGCCGAGACGGTAAACAGATTTATTACACCATTAAAGATCCGAAACTGGTTGAAGTTCTCAGCACGCTCTATCGACTGTATTGCCCGGCTACCCCACTTTAATAAATTTTGCATAGGCAGATTTCTTAGCATTTTTTATGCATAATATATCTAAATTTATGATTTAGATTTTTATATGTCAGATTTTAAGTCACGCCTGCTCGATCGTTTACCCGCCTGGCAATGGTTAAAACATTATAATACCGTGACCCTGAAATCTGACCTGCTGGCCTCGCTAATTGTCATTGCGATGCTGGTGCCGCAAGGTATGGCTTATGCCATGCTGGCTGGTCTTCCACCGGTGATGGGACTGTATGCCAGTGTACTGCCGATGATCATCTATGCCTTTTTCGGCAGCAGTCCTACGCTTTCGATTGGCCCGGTGGCCATCATCTCCATGATGACCTTTGCCACTTTAAATCCCTTATTTGAAGTCGGCTCTCCGGTGTATATTCAAGCCGCCTGTCTGCTGGCGCTGATGGTTGGGGTCATTTCCCTATTGCTCGGTATGCTGCGCTTTGGCTTCCTGATCCAGCTGATCAGCCATCCGGTTATTAAAAGCTTTATTATTGCTTCGGCACTGCTGATTGCACTGGGCCAGTTAAAGTTTCTGTTTAATGTGCCTTTACAAGCCAACAATATTCCAGAATTTGTGCTGAGTGTCTTTGAATATATCGGCCTGATGCATTGGGAAAGCCTGATCTTTGGTATCGCATCCATTCTGTTTTTGGTCTTCATGCCGAAGTTTTTTAATCTGGAAGCAGTCAAACAGCGCCTCGGGGCCAGCGGATTTATTATTAAATCTTTACCGCTGGTGCTGGTGGTGGTCTCCATTGCCCTGGTCTATTTCTTCAATCTGCAACAGGTCGGCATTAAAACTGTCGGTGAAATTCCTTCCGGTTTCCCGGCGCTGTCGATGCCGTTCTGGAATCTGGAGCTGGTACTGCAACTGTTACCCGGCGCCGCGATGATTGCCATGATCAGCTTTGTGGAGTCATTATCCATTGCCCAGGCCACCGCCTTGCAGCAACGTAGCCAGCTGAATAGCAATCAGGAACTCATTGCCTTGGGTGCAGCCAATATTGGGGCCGGCCTCAGTTCAGCCTTTCCGGTGACCGGTAGCCTATCACGTACCGTGGTCAATGCCGATGCTGGCGCCAAAACCTCTATGGCTGGCGTGCTGTCATCTTTGTTTATTGTGCTGGTCAGTCTGTATTTCACCGGTTTTTTCCGTGATCTGCCACTGACTGTACTGGCGGCAACCATTATTGTGTCAATCTGGAAACTGGTCGAGCTAAAACCGTTTATCGACACTTGGCGTTATTCCAAGGCTGATGGTCTGGCGATGTGGATTACCTTCTTCGGCGTGTTATTTATTGATATTTCTACCGGGCTGATTATCGGGATTGTTTCAACCTTTATTCTGCTGCTGTGGCGTATTAGCCGGCCGCATATTGCCGAAATTGGACTGGTCGAAGGCACCCAGCATTTCCGTAATATCCAGCGTCATCAGGTCATCACCTCGGCCAAAGTGCTGTCGATCCGGATTGATGAAGACCTGACCTTTTTAAACTCCAATACCTTAAAAGGTTTCCTGATTAATGCAGTCAGCCAGAAACCGGAACTGGAGCATGTGGTAATTAACGGTTCCAGTATTAGTGCCATTGATTTAAGTGCGCTGGAAATGCTGGAAGATCTGGACAATGAACTGAGAAAACTGAATATCCAGCTGCATTTTTCCGAAGTTAAAGGCCCGGTCATGGACAAACTGCAACGCTCTAAATTACTGAATCATTTAAGCGGTAAAATTTTCCTGACCCATTATCAGGCCATTCGCGAGCTGAGTCCGGACATCACCTAAAATGCCGGCACTGCCTGCTTTTCAGGCAATTATTCGCCCTAAAAAGCAGGCATAAGCATAAAAATATGAAAAAATCATGACTTTTGCATAGCTTAATTTTTCGAATATTCTATTTAAAAACAGCCATTTGATTTTTATATGAATTTTTTTTGTAAGCTATTTAAATTTTCGGTATAAAATACATCGCTAATTTTTCCCTATATTGTCCGTAATTCAGACAAGGCCTTCCTATGTTCTCAGCATTTCTGCGCTTGAGCTTAGTCACTCGAATTCTGATCGCTATCATTTTAGGTGTGATAGTTGCGGTGGCTTTTCCACAATTTGCGCCCTACTTAAGCCTGCTCGGCGATTTATTCATTAAAGCGCTTAAATCCGTGGCACCAATTCTGGTGTTTGTCCTGGTGTTATCCTCTATTGCCAATTTCAAAGTTGGTCATAGTGCGCATATCCGCCCGATTATGCTGATGTATGCCGCAGGTATGTTCCTGGCTGCCCTGGCCGCAGTAATTGCCAGCAGCCTGTTCCCAAGCACGCTGTTCCTGGATATTCCGGCCAATACCGACATGCAACCACCGGGCAGTCTGGCTGAGATTTTAAAGAATCTGCTCTTAAGTTTTGTGGCTAACCCGGTAACAGCAATTAGTGAAGCCAACTTTATTGGTATTCTGGCCTGGGCTGTGGCTTTAGGTGTGGCCTTCCGTCATGCAACAGACAATACCAAAGCCTTCCTGACCGATGCTGCAGATGCTGTGAATAAAGTAATCCGTCTGGTCATTAACTTTGCGCCGTTTGGTATTTTTGGTCTGGTGGCGGTGACTTTTGCCGAATCTGGTATGAGTACCTTGGTTAGCTATGCACAATTATTAACTGTGCTGATTGGCACCATGATTTTTGTGGCGCTGGTGATTAACCCGATGATGGTGGGCTTTGTCACCCGTTCCAATCCGTATCCACTGGTATTCAAATGTTTACGTGAAAGTGGCATTACCGCCTTCTTTACCCGCAGCTCTGCCGCTAACATTCCGGTGAACCTGGATTTGGCCAAGCGTTTAGGCGTACAGGAATCGACTGCCAGTGTCGCCATTCCATTGGGTGCTGCGATTAACATGGCTGGTGCTTCTGTAACCATTACTGTGCTGTCACTGGCGGCGGTAAATACTTTAGGCATTCAGGTTGACTTTAGCACCATGCTGATTTTATCCGTGGTCGCAACAGTTTCGGCTTGTGGTTCATCAGGTGTGGCCGGCGGTTCATTGCTGCTGATTCCGGTAGCATGTGGCCTGTTCGGAATTTCATCGGACATCGCTATGCAAGTGGTGGCCATTGGTATGGTGATTAGCGTGTTGCAGGATTCAACTGAAACTGCACTGAACTCATCTACCGATGTATTATTTACTGCCGCAGTTGATCGTAGTTTGCGTTAATATATGCACTACGTCTGTTGATTAATCAATGAATTATGCCATTTCAAAAATTACCGCTCTGGGTTCAGCTGGGTGCATTTTTTCTTTCTGTGAATGCAGGAATCATTAATGTTCTAGGACTGGTGACTGTGTTGCACCAGTCTGTTTCCCACATGACCGGTAATGTCAGCATGCTGGCAATGGCACTTTTAGACTGGCAATGGTCACAGGTAATTTATCTGTTTCTGGTCGTTGTCTGTTATGTGATTGGTTCATTTTATAGTGGACTTATCTTGGGAAATAGCCACTTTCTCCTCGGACGCCGTTATGGGCTGCCGCTGAGTTTAGTGGCTATTTTTATTCTGCTGTGCTGGATTTTACTGCCGTATTTCCCGCGTTATGCACTGCTCTGGGCCTGTGTAGCGATGGGCGTTCAAAATGCCATGATCAGCTATTACAAAGGCACCATCATCCGGACCACGCATTTATCCGGGGTATTGACCGATTTGGGTCTGGCTTTGGGCTATCGCGTGCGTGGCCTGCATGTTGGCAAACGCCGGGTGATTCTGCAACTGCTGATTTTAATTGGCTTCTTTATTGGCGGTCTGGTTGCGACAGCGGTTTATCCTTTATTACAATTAAACTCTTTCCTGGTGCCGGTGGCTTTAAGTTTTAGCTTAAGTCTGGTGTACTGGGTGATTTATTTTCGTTATCGACATTTTCAGAAATAGTTCGGACATTTTCTCATGGTCAAAAATGCATTACAGGCACAGTTACTCAAAGCAGGTTTAGTCGATAATAAAAAGGCTAAAAAACTGTCTAAACAGGCAGTACATGAGCAGCGCACAGGTGTGAGTAAAGATGCTGAAGTCAAAGCCAAAATCGAGCAGGACAAACAGCAGAAAATGGCCCGTGATCAGGCGCTAGAACAAGAGAAAAAAGCCGCCTTGCAGGAAAAAGAGCTGAAAGCTGCCATCATGCAAATGATCAACCAGCATAAAATCCGCGACACCGATGGCGACAGCGTGTACCAGTTTATTGATGGCACCATCAAAAAAGTCTACATCAACCAGCAGATTTATAATGCACTGGTGGCCGGCAGTCTGGTGATTGCCAAGGAAAATGAAGCTTATGCCTTCTTGCCAAAAGCGTTGGCAGAGCGTATTAACCAGAAAATGGAAGGCTTTATTCTGGTGAATAATTCACAAAGCAACGCAGATACCACCGATGAAGAAGATCCGTATGCTGCTTATGTCATTCCAGATGACCTGATGTGGTAAGCATTATAGAGGAAACCGGCTTAGGCCGGTTTTTTATGGGCCGTTTCATGTGATTCAGACACGATTGAACGTAAGCAGATGCACAGGATATGTATAAAAATTTTATTAGAGGTTATAAATTTAAATATAAACCTTTAAACTCTATCACATTTTTAAAATGAATTAAGCGAGGATCACTTGGAACAGTTTGACGTCATCCAGAATCTGCAAGACTGGATAGATCAATACCCATGGCTAGAAATGCTGTCATCTCTCAGTATTGTGATTTTATTGGCGATTATTGCCAATTTTATTGCCAAGCAGGTGGTGGTACGCGGCATTCGCAAGCTTATTTCCAAACTTCCTTTTGCCCACAACGAAATTATTGCCGAACACAGCGTTATCCGCCGTATTGCCAATATTGTGCCGGCGATTGTGATCATGAACGGGATTACCACCGTTCCGCATTTGTCCGATAAAGCCATCACCTTTGTGCAGATGGGCGCGCAGGCCTTTATCTTCCTGACCATTGCCCTAGCCATTGGCGAATTGCTGAATATCTTTAATCTGATTTACCAGCGTAATCCTAAGTCACGCAATAAACCAATCAAGGGCTATTTGCAGCTGGTCAAGCTGATTATCTTTATTGTCTGTGGTCTGATGATTCTGGGCACTTTCCTGAAAAAAGATGTATTCACCTTGCTGGCCGGTTTTGGTGCCATGGCTGCGGTGCTGATGCTGGTGTTCCAGAATACGATTTTATCGCTGGTGGCTTCGGTACAGATTGCCTCTTATGACATGGTGCGTTTAGGGGACTGGATTGAAATGCCATCTTTAAATGCCGATGGTGATGTCATTGATATGTCATTACATACCGTCACAGTACAGAACTTTGACAAGACCATTACCACCATTCCGACCAATAAATTAATTACCGACACCTTTAAAAACTGGCGCGGTATGCAGGAAGCCGGTGCACGCCGGATTAAACGCTCGATTCATATTGATCAGAGCAGCGTGCATTTCATGAGCGCTGAAGAACAGGCCAAGCTGAAAGAGTTTATTTTGCTGGATCAGTATTTAAATACCAAAGCGGAAGAACTGGAGAAATTTAACCAGCAACTGAACAACCATGCCCAGTACAATCATCGTCGTCTGACCAATCTGGGAACGTTCCGTGCCTATGTTGAGTTTTATCTTCAGCAGCATCCGGGCATTAGCAAAAACCAGTCCCTGATGGTGCGTCAGCTGCAAGCGACCAGCGAAGGCTTACCACTGGAGATTTATGCTTTTACCAATACCACGGTCTGGAAAGAGTATGAAAATATCCAGTCAGATATTATGGATCATTTACTGGCAATTATTCCGGAGTTTGGTTTACAGGTATATCAGGCGCCATCTGGAACCGATTTTAAAGAGTCGTTTAAAGCATCTTAAGTTTTTAGACTGAAACTAAACACATGAGAACCCACCGCTTGGTGGGTTTTCTTTTTCATCTTCCCTTTCGAATGTATCAGACTCATTTCCCTGTTCTTTCTTACCTAAACACTGCCCGCAGATGTTTACAATGACACAGCATTGCAGCACGCTGTTTTTACGTATACTGAAATTAAGCTTATAAAAGAAAGAGGTACATCCTGCATGAAAATTAAAATGCCGTTGATCTTCGCCAGTGTTCTGCTTGCACTTTCAGCTCCTGCCTTTGCGGATGATGACCAGAAAATTATTGCGCAAGCAGCAAAAAATATTATGACCACTGCGCAGGCACTGAAAGCCGCGGCTGAAACACCGGTTACGGTATATGGCACTATTCATAAACATATTAAAGATGATATGTACCAGCTTCAGGATCAGACCGGCATCATCCATGTCGAAATTGATCATGATCTGGCGACACCGGCGCAATTGCTGAATCCGGGTAAAAAAGTCCGGGTGGTCGGTGAAGTGGATACACACCGTTATAAACCAACCGATATTGATGTGGTCGAGATTGAAATTCTGTAAGTTTCAGGCCAATATTTTCTGATCGAAGCTCGCAAAAAATATGAGGTTTCTTTCAACTGCAAAGCCTTATTTATCTGCCTGATTTTAAAGCAGCACCGCCCTGAAAAGTTTTACTTTTCTTTTAAACTGGGTATTCTTGGCAATAAATCTGTTGTTTATCTCGCAAGCGTTAATCGTGATCAATAGTGCTTGGAACCGGCTTTGAATAGAACACACTCTTCGTCTGTTCAAGCCGCATGGCCGATACCAATGATGATCATCAATCTGCTTGCTCAAAAGGACATTGTGTATGTTTAAGTGGTTCGAGAGCCTGGTTAATCCATACCCCACCAAAGGTTTAAATAAACCACTACCTACCCGTTTTTTTCCTTTTGTCTGGCAGGCCGCGCGCGGTGTTCGTCCGTACTTATTGCTATTGGTGCTGTGTACCGCAGGTGCGGCAAGTTTTGAAGCCCTGCTCTATGCCAAAATTGGCGAGCTGGTGAACTGGCTCAGTCAAAGTCAGCCAGATACCTTTCTGGCCGAACATCAAACCAATCTGACTATTCTGACTTTTATCCTGCTGGCCAATATTTTCTTTGCTAGTTTGCAATCCATTATCAAACATCAGATTTTATATAGTAATTTCCCGATGCGCCTGCGCTGGCGTTTTCACAACTTACTGCTGCGTCAAAGTCTGGATTTTTTCCATAATGATTTTGCCGGGCGGCTATCGGCCAAAGTCATGCAAACAGCGCTGGCGGTACGAGAATTCTGGATTATTCTGGGCGATATGCTGGCCTATGTGGTGATTTACTTTATTACCATCAGCGTGGTGTTAGGCGCCATTTCACCTATGCTGATTATCCCGTTGCTGGTATGGCTGGGCCTGTTTATTGCCGCAGCCAGTTATTTTATTCCACGTTTAAGCAGAATCTCCAATAGCCAGGCTGATGCCCGCGCCGTCATGACCGGCCGCGTGACCGATGCCTATACCAACATCCAGACCGTGAAACTGTTTGCCCATGCCGGCCGCGAAAGCCAGTATGCCAAAGAATCCATGCAGGAATTTATGGTCACGGTCTATAAGCAGATGCGTTTGGGCGCACAGTATGAAATCAGCATTAACCTGCTGACGGTTGTGCTGTATGTCGGTGTGCTGGGTACGGCGCTGTGGTTATGGATGAATGGCCAGGCAGAACTCGGCATTATTGCCGCCACCACCGCCATGATTCTCAAGCTGAACAGCATTGCTGAATTTATGATGTGGCAAACCTCGGCGCTGTTTGAAAATGTCGGTACCATTCAAGACGGGATGAAAACCCTCGGCCGCCCGATCACAATTGAAGATAAACCGGATGCCAAAACCTTAAATGTCGCACAGGGCGAAATCAAATTTGAAAATGTCAGCTTTGCCTATAACGACAAAAACGTAATTGAGCAGTTTAACCTGACCATCCGCCCGGGTGAAAAAATCGGGATTGTCGGACGTTCCGGTGCCGGGAAATCGACCCTCATCCAGCTGTTACTGCATTTTTATCAGATTAATCAGGGCCGGATTCTGATTGATGGTCAGGATATTGTCGATGTCACCCAAGACAGCCTGCGTAAGAATATCGCGCTGGTAACACAGGACACGTCGCTGCTGCATCGTACCGTGGCTGAAAATATTAAATATGGCCGCCCTGATGCCAGCGATGAAGAGATGTATGCTGCAGTGGCCAAAGCCGAGGCTGAAGAATTTATTCCGCAGCTGACCGATTTACGTGGCAAACGCGGTTATGAAGCCTATGTGGGTGAACGCGGCGTGAAACTGTCGGGCGGACAACGTCAGCGGATTGCGATTGCCCGGGTATTCTTAAAAGATGCGCCCATTTTAATTCTGGATGAAGCCACCAGTGCGCTGGATTCTGAAGTTGAAGCCGCAATTCAGTCCAGTCTGGATGAACTGATGCAAGGTAAAACCGTTATTGCGATTGCTCACCGTTTATCGACCATTGCGCAGATGGATCGCCTGATTGTGCTGGATCAGGGTCAGATTGCCGAACAAGGCACGCATGATGAACTGGTGGCACTGAACGGAATTTACGCTCAGCTGTGGCAACGCCAAACTGGTGGCTTTCTGATTGAGCAACAACAATTAAAGCAAAAACAAGGAACCTGATATGTTGTATCTGGAAGATTTGAAGGTGGGTGATCACTTTGTCAGTCGTGACTACGAAATGACTTTAGAAGAAATTCAGCAGTTTGCCCACCTGTATGACCCACAAATTTTCCATACCGATGTGCAGCAAGCCGCGCAGCATCCGGTATTTCAAGGCATTGCCGCCAGTGGCTGGCATACTGCCGCGGTAACCATGCGTTTATGGACCGAATGTTTTCCGGTGGCACATGGCCTGATTGGTTCAGAATCCAGTCTGCGCTGGCCGCGTCCGACCCGTCCGGGTGACCTGATTCATGTTGATGTTGAAATTACCGCCATCAGTCCATCAAAAACCAAGCTGGACCGTGGTCTGGTCAGTTATGTGACACAGGCCTTAAACCAGCATGGTGAAGTTTTACTGATTTCGACCACCAAAATTGTGGTGTTCCGGCGGGATGCACAGGTGGCCTAAGCAGTCATTTTGTCAAACAATTTTTCTAGTTTTCCGGTTTTTTTCATGCCAATATAGGCAAGCAAATTTAAAAAATAATACTCATTAGTGCAATGGACCGTGCATGAAAACACTTTTACCGCGTCAGGATCAGGGTGTTCCTGGTGTTTATGGCTTACTTATTCTGGATGTTGTTTCCCGTTGGGGATATAACGCTGAAACCTTTTTTGCTCCCTTCCATCTGACCACTGAACAACTGGCCGATCCTGACTTTCGGATTCCGACCAGCATGGCCAATGACATGGTCAAACATGCGCTGTATCTCACCGGTGAATCGACGCTGGGCTATCATTTAGGCACGCAAATGCGCATCTCGATTCATGGCTTTATCGGCTATGCGATTATGACTGCCAATGATATTAGTGATGCTTTAATGCTGGCCAACCGCTTTATTCAGCTGCGGATGCCCTTTTTACAGCTGTTTTTCTCTACCTTTGGTGAAAAAGCCACCCTGCAGCTGCAAGGTGAAATTGATCTGGAACCGCTCAGAACCGAAATTGCGATTGCACTGATTATTGGCATGATCACCATGGCCAAAGCCATTACCGGCATGGAGCATCTTTCTGGTGAAGTCGATTTTGATTTCCCGGAACCGCTGGGCTTTGAAAAATATGCAGCCAAATTCCCGAATCACAGTTTCCGTTTTGACCAGCCCTATCTGATCTTGAGTTTTGACAAGCAGTATTTGGGGCTGAAAATGATTCATGCCGATCCTATTGCCAGCCAGATTGCCATTAACCAGTGCGAAGCCGAACTTTCTGCCTTGGGTGAACGGCGCCGCCTGTCGATGCGCGTGCGCGATATTCTGACCAATTCCGAACAGCATTATTTAAGTATCGAGCATGTCGCCGACCAGCTGCATATGTCAGATCGCACCCTGAAACGCCAGCTGGCAGCCGAAGGCACCTCTTTTTCTACCCTGGTTGATGAAGTCCGTTACCGGCATGCCACCTCGCTGCTGTCACGTACCGATTACACCCTGGAACAGATTGCCGATGAACTGGGTTATAGCGATGTCGCCAATTTTAGCCGCGCCTTTAAGCGCTGGAGTGGCCGCAGTCCAAGCAACTGGCGTAAAGATCCGTATTTATAAAACTTTTGTTTTTCTGCAAAAGCATGTATAAACATGCCAAAAATGATTTAAATAGTTAAGGAGTCATCATGAATCACCCTTCAGAACTGAAATATGCACGTACACACGAATGGGTACGCATTGAAGGTGATCTTGTTGTTACAGGTATTTCTGATCATGCTCAAGATGCACTGGGCGATCTGGTCTATGTCGAAGCAACTGAAGTGGGCCAGCAAGTAACCGCGGGTGAACAGGCCGGCGTGGTGGAATCCGTAAAAACTGCGTCTGACATTCACGCGCCAGTATCCGGCACAGTGGTTGAAATTAACCCGGCGCTGGAAGATGACCCGGATTTTGTGAATGATGAGCCGTATGGCAAAGGCTGGATTTATAAAATCAAGCCAGACAACCTGGCCGATGTCGAAAAACTGCTTTCAAGCAGCGAATATGAAGCCGGCTTATAAAAAATAATCTTACAAGAAGATCAGCCTACGGGCTGATTTTTTTAGCTTAAAAGCCAAATTAAGTGCAATAAATATCATATTGAGATAATTTAATTAATAAAATTTAATAAATACCATTAAAATAAACATAAATTATAGTAATACTATATTTTTACCATAAAGTAATTTAAGATAGGCCTTGTCTCTCCCATGTACCAATAGCGGCAGATCAGCACAACAACAAACGCCCTATTGATCCCAGCACAAAGGTTTAATATGTCAAACACCGCGTCACAGCCTTTATGGAACAAACCTTTTCTTCTGTGTTTTTCCAATAACCTGTTTCTGTTTATTTTCTATTTTGCCCAGACCACCATTCTGCCAATTTACATCCTGAATGAGCTGAACGGTTCACTGGCGCAGGCCGGTCTGGCCATGACCCTGTTTATGGTGTCCTCTATTCTGGTGCGGCCATTTAGCGGGTTGATTATTGAAAAGCTGGGCCGTAAAAAGACCTTGTTCCTGTCCGAAAGCATGTTCTGCCTGCTGTCTTTTGCCTATATTTTTGCTGACAACCTGACCCTGCTGCTGATCATCCGTTTTATTCATGGTATCTGGTTCAGTATTTTAACCACCGTTACTGTGCCAATTGCCAATGACTTTATTCCGGAGCAACGTAAAGGCGAAGGCATGGGCTATTTTGTCATGTCGGTGAATTTAGGGATTGTCCTCGGACCTTTGCTGGGTATTTCCTTAATCCAGACCTGGTCCTATAGCATTATTGCCACTGTATTAGCGGTGATTATCAGCCTGGGCTTTGCCTTCTGTTTTATGATCCCGCTGAGTGAGCCAGAAAAAGTTGCCACTGCTGAAACTGTTCGCCGTAAGCTATCGCTGCATGACTTTATGGAGAAAAAGGCTTTAACAGTTTCAGGGATGGCGATGTTGGTGGCCTTTTCCTATGCCAGCATCATGTCTTTTATTTCCACCTATGCCGAAGAAAAAGACCTGCTCAGTTATGCAAGCATGTTCTTTATTGTGTTTGCTATTTCCATGATGAGCCTGCGCCCAATTACCGGGAAAATTTATGACCGTTATGGTCCGCGCTATGTGATTTATCCTTCAATCTTAATGTTTGCCGCAGGTCTGGCATTGCTCAGCCAGATGCAGGGTGTGGTCAGTTTTATGGTCTCTGCGATCTTTATTGGGATGGGATTCGGCTCCTTGCAACCATGTTTACAAACCTTGGCGATTCAGCGCGCGCCTAAATCGCGGATTGGCCATGCCACCTCAACTTTCTTCACCTGCTACGATATTGGGATTGCCCTCGGTTCGCTACTGGTCGGCTTACTGATTAGCTGGCAAGGCTATAGCATCACCTATCTGGTCTGTGCCGGGGTGGTGTTGTCGAGTCTGCTCTTTTATAAGTTTGTGGTTAATCACCCAGCCACGGCCTAAATGAAAAAACGCCCGATTTGGGCGTTTTATTTTTTAAGTGATGCTAGATAAATTGCAGCTTAAGCACTCTGTTGAGGAGCAGATTCCGTATCTTCATCTTCCGGTTTTGGCTCTTCCAGCATGCTAAAACTCATAGCTGCCGAAGCTTCGCTTGGCCGGTTACTTTTCAGCTTGATCTGTAAACGCAATTCATTCATCGAGTCGGCATTACGAATTGCTTCTTCATAGGAAATCGCGCCTTCGCTATACAGATCAAATAAGGCCTGATCAAACGTCTGCATGCCCAGTTCACGCGATTTGCCCATAATCGACTTTAACTCATGGAACTGGCCTTTTAAAATCAGTTCAGAAATCAGCGGCGTATTCAGCATAATCTCGACTGCCGCACGGCGGCCTTTACCATCTTCAGTACGCACCAGACGCTGGGAAATAATGGCCTTCATATTGGACGACAGATCCATCAGCAACTGGTTACGGCGTTCTTCCGGGAAAAAGTTGATAATCCGGTCCAGCGTCTGGTTGGCGTTATTGGCATGCAAGGTGCCTAAACATAAATGCCCGGCTGAATTTTCATTACGATGATCAATCATCGCCGCCAAAGAGGTCGATTTACCTGAACCGGTTCCATCCACCACCAGCACCAGACCACGCTTTTCCATAATAATATGCTTCAGCGATTCTGGCAGTTTCAGCTGGCTAAAGTTCGGAATTTCCGCGCTAATGGTTCGAATCACCATCCCGACATGCAGCTGCTGTTGAAACACATTGACCCGAAAACGCGATACCTCGGGCACACTAATGGCAAAGTTGCATTCCAGATCAGCTTCAAACTCGCTACGCTGTTTTTCATTCATGAGGCTGTAGGCAAACAGCTTGGTTTTTTCTGCAGTCAGCGCCTGTTGTCCCAGCGCTTTCATCATGCCCTGATGTTTAATGCTCGGTGGAAAATCCGCGGTAATAAATAAATCTGATCCCCCAAACTCAACCACTTTGCTGAGCATATGAAACATAAATTTACGCGCATCTTCGAGTAATTCTGCACTGTACATCATCAATTATTCACTATCTGTTCTGTCATCATTTTTGACCCCAACGCGCCGGTATTCAACCGATTGGCAGCGCTGAGCATGTTGTCGATATTGCATCAATCATCCTGATTTCACAATCAATAAAAATTTCAACTTATTCAAAAAATTCAAGATAATCTGCCAATTTCATCAAACTTTTCTATTTTAATTTTAAGATGCTGATAAAAAATAAGCCCTGAGGTTCAGGGGCTATTCATTCAATACAATTGCAGTTTAAGCACTACGTTTTAACGGTCATAAGACCAGTTCTTGTGCGACCTGAAACAGTAACTGTTCAGTCTTGTTCCAGCCTAAACAGCCATCGGTCACGGACTGGCCATAGGTCATCTGATCCGAGATTTTCTGTTGTCCATCGACCAGATGACTTTCCAGCATGACACCGCGAACCTGAGTCTGTGCACGCTCTGCCACAATGGTTTTTAACACCTCTGGTTGTAATAACGGATTTTTACTGCTGTTGCCATGACTGCAATCAATCACCAGCGCTGGCATCTCGCCTTTGACTTTGGCTTTGATTTTTTCAATTTCAGCCAGCTGGTAGTTCGGGCCAGCATTGGCGCCACGTAAAATCAGATGTGCTTTCGGGTTTCCCTGTGATTCTAAAATACACGGTAAACCTTGCTGGCTCATGCCTAAGAACTGATGCGGATGTGAAGCCGATTGAATTGCGTCTAAAGCAATTTGTACCGAACCATCGGTACCATTTTTGAAGCCAATGCTGTACGGCATGTGGCTAGAAATTTCACGGTGAATCTGAGATTCACTGGTACGCGCGCCAATCGCACCCCAGGCCAGTAAATCGTCAAAGTAGGCCGTTGCCATCGGGCTTAGAATTTCCGAGGCAATAGGCAGCCCCATTTCAATAATTTGCAAGTACAGTTCACGTGACTTTTCCAGTCCCAATTGCATATTGGATGAACCGTTTAATTCTGGATCGTATAAGAAGCCTTTCCAGCCAACCGTGGTGCGCGGTTTTTCAATATAGGCACGCATTACCAGGAAAATCTGGTCTGCCACCTGGCTTTGCAGTTGTTGTAACTTTTGTGCGTATTCCAGTGCTGCCGCAGGATCATGGATGGAGCATGGGCCGGTAATCACCAGCAAACGTGAATCGGTACCGTTAAGAATATTCTGAATGGTTTGACGCTGCTCGGCAATTTGCTGTGCCAACGCGCCAGAAAGCGGCAATTGCGCCTTGAGCTGATAAGGTAAGCTTAAAATTGTTTCTTTGGCTGAGGATTGTTGTAATGCAGTATTTAAAGCGTTCATTGATTCTTCCTTTGGACTGTGGTTTGACAGTCCGAACTTTTATTTGAGCGATATGGGTCTAATACAGGTCAGGTTGGTCATAGCTTGACTAAAGTAAAACCAATAAAAGTTGCTAAAGTATGAATAGTTAAATGTACGCATGAGAATCTCCAAAAGATTGATTAAATTCAAGATATAAAAAAACCTGATCAGGGTTGCCGATCAGGTATCAACTGGTGGGCAACCTTATTTTGCCCGAACGCGTTCAGGCAATTATCTAAACTGCCAGAAGTAATAGTATGCGTTTGAGATTACAGGTTGCTTTAACATCTTTATTTCTTCAAAAAAGTATGTGTCTGAAAAATAAAATACGCGCTATTTCCAGCTTTGACAATAGTTTTCTGGATGTTTTTTAGCATTCTTCCGGATTTCCTTTCACATTTAGCAAAACACAGCTTTCCTCCAATTGATCTCCTATCTTCCGGGTTAAATCACGTCGAAAGACTCAAATTACTTTTGGATAAAAAATTATCCGCATTAAAATTACCTTCTATTGGATATTTACAGTCAAAACACCACCATTAAAAACCTTTTAAAATCATTAACTAATTCATTAAAAATCATAGCCCACCCATCATAATTTACAAAAAGTTACAATTATATTTCTTCCTATTCACCAATAAAACACAAAACAATATTTTATAAATATCATTACTTTAATTTATCATTAAGCCTGATTTGAGTTATAAGTTACGAAATGCGTAATCATATTACGTATTGAACAAAGATTAACTCTTGCTAAGATATTTTCATCTGGAACTCCCTGATTTCAGGAAATTCCTGCAAAAACAACAAGTGAAGCAATTGGATTGCTCACCATACATGAGGATGGAACATGCACAACTTAGCTAACCCTTTAGAGCTATGCGGATTTGAATTTATTGAGTTTGTCTCGGAAAATGGCGCTCTGGATTCAGTTTTTCAAACGCTCGGTTTTACCCAAGTGGCTAAGCACAAATCCAAAAATGTCTACTTATGGCGTCAGGGCGACATCAATATCATTCTGAACTATCAGCCAGAATCCTATGCATCGTATTTCTTTAATGAACATGGTCCATCGGCCTGTGCCATGGGCTTTAAGACCAAAAATGCAACCCGTGCCTATCAGAAAGCGCTCGAACTCGGTGCCGAACCAATCAAAAACGTGATTGGTCCTATGGAACTGAATATTCCAGCGATTAAAGGCATTGGTGGCTCACCAATCTTTCTGGTCGACTGCGATATTTATCAGCAGGATTTCGAGTTCTTTGAAGGTGTTGATCCGCGCCCGGTGGGTACTGGTTTAAAAGAAATTGACCATTTAACCCATAATGTCTACAAAGGCCGGATGCAGTACTGGGCCAATTTCTATGAAAAAATCTTTAATTTTCAGGAAATCCGCTACTTTGATATTAAAGGTGAATACACCGGCCTGACCTCAAAAGCGCTGACTGCACCAGATGGCAAAATCCGTATTCCACTGAATGAAGACTCGGACAAAGGTAACGGACAAATTGCCGAGTTCCTGTCGGAATTTAACGGCGAAGGCATTCAGCATATTGCCTTCTCAACCGATGACCTGCTAGCGACCTGGGACAAACTCAAAGCCTTGGGTACCAAGTTTATGACCCCACCGCCGGCAACCTATTATGAAATGCTGGCAGAACGTTTACCGGAACATGGCGAACCGACTGCAGAGCTGCAACAGCGTGGCATTTTGCTGGATGGCAATACCAAAGATGGTGAAAAACGCCTGCTGCTACAGATTTTCTCGGAAAATATGATTGGCCCGGTGTTCTTCGAATTTATTCAACGTAAAGCAGATGATGGCTTTGGCGAAGGAAACTTCAAAGCCCTGTTCGAATCGATTGAGCGCGACCAGATTAAACGTGGCGTGCTTGACGTCTCTGCCTGATTTTCAGGTGTTCTAAATCCCGACAACGCCGCTCTTGCACATGCGATTTGACATGTGTCAGGGGCGACGCATGTTTAAATTTCAGCAATCACATCACCTGCGCCAAAACAACAACAACACAGTGATGTCGATTTTACATGGATGATAAAAGATGCAACAACATGATGGCAAACTACATAAGGGTTTGAGCAACCGGCATATTCAGCTCATTGCCCTCGGTGGCTCAATTGGCACCGGATTATTCCTCGGCATCTCCCAGACCATTAAACTGGCTGGCCCGTCGGTCATTCTGGGTTATGCCATTGCCGGCCTGATTGCATTTTTAATGATGCGTCAACTGGGTGAAATGATTGTCGAAGAACCGGTCAGCGGTTCTTTTAGTCATTTTGCCTATAAATACTGGGGCAAGTTTGCCGGCTTTATGTCGGGCTGGAATTACTGGGTACTGAATGTGCTGGTGTGTATGGCCGAACTGAGTGCCATTGGCCTGTATATCCATTACTGGTGGCCGGAGATTCCGACCTGGGTCTCAGCACTGGGCTTCTTTATTTTTATTAATGTGATTAACCTGCTGCATGTCAAACTGTTTGGCGAAATGGAATTCTGGTTGGCGATTATTAAAGTGCTGGCGATTGTGGCCATGATTGCGTTTGGGAGCTATCTGCTGGCGTCCGGTAACGGCGGTCCGCAGGCGCATTTAAGCAATTTATGGGAACTTGGCGGCTTTTTCCCCAATGGTGTGATGGGCCTGGTGATGGCAATGGCCATGATCATGTTTGCCTTTGGCGGTATTGAGCTGGTCGGTATTGCCGCAGCAGAAACTGACAACCCGAAAAAGACCTTACCGAAAGCGGTCAATCAGATCGTATACCGGGTTTTATTATTCTACATTTTAACCCTGCTGATTATTCTGGCCTTATATCCATGGAACCAGATGGCACAAGGCGGCAGCCCGTTCGTGATGATGTTTGACTCCTTAGGCAGTCAAGGCGTTGCCACAGTATTGAATTTCGTGATCTTGACTGCGGCGGTGTCGGTCTATAACAGCACCAACTACTGTACCAGCCGTATGCTTTTAGGTCTGGCGGAACAAGGTAATGCACCGAAGTTTTTAAGCAAAATCAATTCACGCGGTATTCCGGTGAATGCGGTGATGGTTTCAGCCTTTTTCACCCTGCTCTGTGTGCTACTGAATTACCTGTTCCCCGAAACGGCATTCAGCCTGTTGATGATGCTGGTGGTGGCAGCCATTGTGATTAACTGGGTGGTGATTTCCTATACCCATCTGAAATTTAAACGTCAGATGCTGGCGCAGCAACAGCAAACCCTGTTCCCAAGTATTGCCTATCCGTTTACCAATTACCTGTGTATCGCCTTTATGCTCGGTATCTTGGTGATTATGAGCCAGACCCCATCGATGCGTATTGCAGTCGGTCTGCTGCCGGTATGGATTGGCCTATTATCGCTGGCCTATTACCTTAAACAGAAAAAACTGGCGCGCGACCCTGCGCTCATCAAAGCCAAAAGCTATTAATTCAGGAAGAGTTTATGTTTCAACATGTCGATACCTATGCCGGCGATCCGATTCTGTCCCTGATGGAAGAATTCCAGCATGATCCGCGTCCGCATAAAGTTAATCTCAGTATCGGGCTGTATTATAACGAGGCCCAGCAGGTTCCGCAGTTGCGTGCCATCCAGCAGGCTTATCAGGACCTAAATGCCGAGCAGCAGAAGGTCAAACTGTACCTGCCAATGCAAGGTATGCCGGCTTATAACAGCGCCGTCCAAGCGCTAATTTTTGGCGAAGATAGCCCGGCCTGTCAGGCCGGCCGTGTAGTGACCTTACAAACGCTGGGCGGTTCGGGCGCACTAAAAGTGGCGGCAGATTTCTTAAAACGCTATTTCCCGGCCTCTGAATTATGGGTCAGCCGCCCGACTTGGGATAACCATATTGCGATTTTCCAGGGCGCCGGCATTCGCTGTCATGAATATCCGTATTTTGATCCGCATAGCGGTCAGGTGAACTTTGCTGCCATGCTGGATTGCCTGCAACAGCTGCCGGCGCAAAGTATTGTTCTGCTGCATCCCTGCTGTCATAACCCGACCGGTGCCGACTTATTGCCAGCGCAGTGGGATCAGCTGATTGAGCTACTGGCGCAGAAGCAGCTAATTCCGCTCTTGGATATGGCCTATCAGGGCTTCGCCGAAGATTTTCACGCAGATGCTTATGCCATCCGGGCGATGGACAGGGCCGGCCTGAATTTTCTGGTCAGCCATTCATTTTCCAAAATTTTCTCTTTATATGGCGAACGGATTGGCAGCTTAAGTGCGGTCTGTAATGATGCCACCACCGCCCAAAGCGTGTTAGGCCAGCTGAAAGCCACCGTACGCCGGATTTATTCCAGCCCGCCGACTACCGGCGCGATGCTGATTCAGCATGTGTTACACACGCCGACGCTGTACCAAAGCTGGCAGGACGAACTGACCGAAATGCGTGAGCGCATTCAACAGATGCGTGAGCGTTTAAAACAGCAGCTCGAACTTGCCTTACCGGGGCAATCTTTTGACTATCTGACCCGGCAGCGCGGCATGTTCAGCTATACTGGCTTGAGTGCAGCCCAAGTCGATCAGCTCAAGCAGGAGTTTGGTATTTATCTGGTGCGTAGTGGCCGGATGTGTGTGGCAGGACTAAACCAGAACAATGTCGATGCAGTGGCACATGCCATGGCACAGGTATTACAGCATAGTGATACTGCTCTCACTGCTTAAACCTCTGTTCCCTCGCAAATAAAAACGGGCCATGTGCCCGTTTTTATATCGTAGAAATTTGAAGATTATGAAGCGGCTTTTAACATCTGCTTGGCTTCAAGCTGATTGACAGCATTGCTAAATAAATAGCCCTGACCAAAATGGCAGCCAAACTGTTTCAGGGTTTCAAACTGCTCCTTGGTTTCAATGCCTTCGGCAATAATATCCAAGGACAAAACCGGCCCTAACTTGATAATCGCTTCGACAATGGCCTGAATTGATTTATCACTATTGATGCGGTTGACGAAATCACAGTCAATTTTCAGGCTATCTACCGGATAATCACGTAAATGGGTTAAGGAGGAATGTCCGGTGCCAAAATCATCCAGCGAAATGCGAATACCGGCCTGTTTCAGTTTATGGAGGGTACGAATCACACATTCAGAGCCACGCTCGGCCAGCGATTGCTCAGTAATTTCAATTTCAATTAATTGCGCCGGAATCTGATAATGCTGCATCCGTTTTAACAGCACTTCTGCGTAGTTATCGCGCGTCAATTCCACCGGCGAAGCATTAATTGACACCGGCACCGTCTGTAGACCCTGTTTGATCCAGCTTTGTAAATCACTAAAAATCGCCTGCTGCATCAATTCACTGATTTTTGTGGTCAGCTCATAATCGCTAAAGGCTTCTAGCAGCTCTTTCGGATAACGGTAACGCTGCTGTGCATCCTGCCAGCGTAATAAAGCCTCAAAGCCAATCAGCTCACCGGTTTCAATACACACTTTCGGCTGATAAAACGGTACAATCCGCTGTTCACGAATAATCATGCGTGCAGTCTGCAACTGCTCTGCCTTGCTCTGGACCGCCGCCAGCATAGAATGATCAAACATGCGGATGCCACCTCGGCCACCGGCTTTCAGGTCATTCAGCGCGGTATCGGCACATTTCATCAGTTCGGGAATTTCTCTGGCATCTTTGGGATACATCGAACAGCCAATGCTCATGCCGCAGTTAATGACCCGGCCGCTATAGGTAATGGGTGCATCCAGCAGTTTGGCAAACTTCTTGGCCAGTTCAATCAGCTGCTGTTCATTTTCAACCGAATGCACCACCACGGCAAACTCATCACCACCCAGGCGCGCAATACTGACCTGTTCTGAAATATATTTTTGAAAGCGTTTGGACAATACTCTTAATAAATGATCGCCGGCCTGATGGCCCAGGGTATCGTTAATATTTTTAAAATGATCCAGGTCAATCAGCATGACCCCGACCAATGTGCGGGTTTCTTTGGCGACCTGAATTGCCTGTTTGGTTTTTTTCCGGAAAGTTCGGCGGTTAATCAGCTTGGTCAGATCATCGACTTCACTGCTGAGTCTTAATTTATCTTCGGCAATTTTTTGCAAGGTCACATCACGCGATACACATAAAATACTGGTGGTTTCGCCGTGTTCGTTTAGCACTGGGGTCAGCATATTGTCCCAGTATTTCACTTCATCTTGGTTAATACTCATACCCGGGAAACGGGAATTTTTGCCTTTAATGGCCTCACGAATGGCTTGCTGACCTTTTTCACGAGCTTCGGGTGGTAATAGATCAAGCCATTTCATGCCGAAATTCTTTTCCCGCTCTTTGCCTAGCAAAGCCTGGCAACCTGAACGGTTCATATGCGACAGTGAGCCATCCGGTTTGACAATCTTGATACAGTCAACACTGACATCCAGCATATGGGTGTGGGCACGTAAGGTATCTTTGGTTTCCCGATATTTCACCGCACTGTCATGAATATTGGTACAGCTGATCATCCACTGGTCACAACCCTCGAGCTGCTGCGAATTTCGGGCAATTAACAAAAACCAGTGATAGCGCTGCTGGCGATCCCGAATCCGACATTCTTTTTCAAAACTCTGGCCGCTTTTTTGCGCACTTTCCCATAAAAAACGCAGATGCTCGGCATCTTCCGGGTGAATGGCATTCAGCCAGCTTTGAGCAGTCAGGCTTTGCTCATCTGAAGCAAGATACTGTTTAAAATTAGAATTATATAGATGATGTCCGGCTGAACTAACCCAAATCAGTTGTGGCATCATTTCAATGGCGCGAATAAAGTCTTTCTGAAAAGGAGATTTCTCAAGTTTAGGCGTGACCTGTTTGGACTTGTCTTTTAATACCTCAAGCAGATTAATATGACTCATATCGCATTTTCCGAGTTATAGTGCCAATAAGATCACACTTCTATACAAATATGTATTATAAGAGCTATAAAAATTATTTTTAACCCACGGTAAATAAAAATACCCAGTTTTTGTATATTCTTTTTGTAATTAAAATGGCTTAAAAATATACAATTTTCTGTGCATATTCCTGACTTTAAGCATGCAGCCTAGTTCTACTTTGTAGCGAGACTGGGCAGTTTTGATAGAAAAAAGATATCAGTTGTGATGGTTTCTGTGAGTGCAGATACAAAAAAACACCGGGTCTAAGCCCGGTGTTTTTTAGATAAGGTCATTACGACTCGAAATGAATTACACTACGAATTGATTTACCTTCATGCATTAAGTCAAATGCTTCATTAATCTGTTCTAACGGCATGGTATGGGTAACAAAAGGCTCCAGCTGAATATCACCTTTCATGGCCTGCTCGACCATGCCTGGTAATTGTGAACGGCCTTTAACGCCACCAAATGCAGTGCCCATCCATTTACGGCCCGTCACCAATTGGAATGGGCGGGTCGAGATTTCTTTACCGGCACCAGCCACACCAATAATCACCGATTGGCCCCAGCCACGATGGGCACATTCCAGCGCGGAACGCATGACGTTGACATTGCCGATACATTCAAAGGAATGATCAACACCCCAACCGGTCATTTCAACAATCACTTCCTGAATTGGGCGCTCATAATCATTCGGGTTAATGCAGTCAGTCGCACCAAACTGTTTGGCCAGTTCAAATTTTTCCGGGTTGGTATCAATTGCAATAATACGGCCGGCTTTGGCCTGACGCGCACCTTGCACCACGGCCAGACCAATCCCGCCTAAACCAAACACGGCAACGCTGTCACCTTCCTGCACTTTGGCAGTGTTATGCACCGCGCCAATACCGGTGGTTACACCACAGCCCAACAAGCACACCTGTTCATGGTTGGCTTCCGGGTTAATTTTGGCCAGTGACACTTCGGCCACCACAGTATATTCACTGAAAGTTGAACAGCCCATGTAATGATAAATGGGCTGACCATTATATGAAAAACGGGTGGTACCATCTGGCATCAAACCTTTACCTTGGGTAGCACGCACCGCCACGCACAGGTTGGTTTTGCCCGATTGACAGAACAGACATTCACCACATTCCGCGGTATACAGTGGAATCACATGATCACCCGGCTTGAGACTGGTCACGCCTTCACCGACTTCCACCACCACACCCGCGCCTTCATGACCCAACACGGCTGGAAACACCCCTTCAGGATCATCACCTGACAAGGTAAAGGCATCCGTATGACATACACCGGTATGACTAATTTTAACCAAGACCTCTCCAGCTTTTGGCGGAGCCACGTCTATTTCTACAATTTCAAGGGGTTGACCCGGACCAAATGCGACCGCAGCTCTTGATTTCATGAAATTGATCATCCTTTTGATACGTCTTTAACAGATGTCTTACAGTAACCGCTTTTTATCAACAGATTCAACCTATAACATCATGATAATCTATATGAATCAGTAAAAATTTACTTCATAAAAATGATGCGATTAAAATATTACAACATGATCTGGTTGTGCTGTCTGATTCTGGCATGTACCGGTTGTAATTCGCTTGAACAGAACTATGCTGCGCAGGATGCGCCAATTGAACCAGATTTTGAACACTGGATGACGCGACCAGAGGCACAGGCACAACTACAACGCGGACAAACCGCCTATTTACCGCTGTATGACGGATTTATCAGTATTGCTTCACGTTTACATTTAATTCATAACGCCAAACATCATTTAGACCTGCAATATTACATCTGGACCGATGACGAAATTGGTCATTTAGTGCTGGCCGAATTACTCAAAGCCGCCGACCGCGGGGTACAGGTCCGGTTACTGATTGATGACCAGAATGGCACCCAACTGGATGATACCTTGCTGGCACTCAGCCATCATCCGAATTTTAAAATTCGCCTGTTTAATCCTTATAAATTCCGTCATTTTCGGGCGCTGGATTATGCCTTCCGGATGCAGGCTGTGAATCACCGCATGCACAACAAACTGATTATTGCCGATGGCGCGATTGCCGTGACCGGTGGCCGCAATATCAGCCGGGAATATTTTGATGCCAGTGATGACTTTCAGTTTACCGATGTAGATATTCTCTTTGCCGGTAATGCGGTCAAAAAAGCCAACGATAATTTCCGTGCTTTCTGGAACCATGAACTGAGTTTTAATCTGGTCCAGCTGATGGACCAGAACAGCAATAAATACCATCGTAATAGCTTGACCTTGCTGCGGGAAAAATATGCCAGCCAGCAGCTGGATGAACAGGAGGTGCAACGCCGGATCAGTTTTGCCGAGCAACAGGTGGCGCAGTATTTAAAACAGCGTTCCTATCATTGGGCCAAAGCGCATTTTGTGGCTGACCCGCCAGAAAAAATCCAGGGCAAAGCCAAAGATGAAGAGATGATTTACCATCAGATGATCCAGATTATGGGCACGCCCGATCAGCATCTGGAACTGGTGTCTGCCTATTTTATTCCGACTCAACGTGGTACGGATTATATGAGCCGTCTGGCAGAAAACGGCATTGATATCCGGGTTTTGACCAACTCGTATATGGCCAATGATGTACCGATTGTGCATGCCTTCTATCAGCAATACCGGCCGCAGCTGTTGGCCAGTGGTATTCGACTGTATGAATTCAAGCGTTATATTCAGCGCGAAGAACGCACCTGGTATGAAATTATTACCGGTAACGTGATTCCAGCCAAAGGCCGCAGTGCTTCCAGCCTGCATGCCAAATTCTTTGATATTGATGGCAAGGTATTTATTGGCTCTTTTAATTTTGATCCGCGCTCGGCTTTTTTAAATACCGAAGTCGGGCTGGTCTTGGAATCTGATGAGCTTCAAGATGAAATTTCAGATTCATTGAATCAGTACCTGCCGCAAATTGCCTATGAACTAAGGTTGGATGAGAAAGGACATATTATCTGGCTGGATTATCAAAAAGATGGTTCAGTGATTCAGCACAAGGTTGATCCGGAAACCACCAGTTTCCAGCGTTTTGTGATGAATTTAATGACCCATGTCCCAATCGAGTGGATGATGTAATGACATCCACATTACAGTAAATATACATTGACCAAGATAATTGAATACGAGTTGCTCTATGGGTTTGCAGCAAACCCGATACCCGGAGAGATTGTGTGATCTCTCACTTCGTATTTATCGCCAGAAGGTTTTACTCTTCTGCTACATTACTTTAAAATTCACGCTTTATTTTTCTTCTTTTTTAGATCTCTCCTCATGCAATTTTTTGATTTAAGCCGTCAATTTAAATTAAGTGATATTCTCAGCCCGACTAAAACCCTGAATGAATTGGGCCAGCAAGAGTGGTTTCTGGCCAAAGTGCGGGTCGAACATGATTGCCTGTCCGACTCGGAGCAGCTTGAAGGTCAGGTAGTGTTGCAATCGAATGAGAATATTCAGCTGGAACTGGAATGGCTGATTCAGGACACCGGTTTTGAATTGCAGGTGTTGTTTAAGGGTGTAGAAACTGCGGCTGAACACGAAACCTTGGTGATGGTCAAAGGTGCACAACTGGTGGATGATGCACAGCAACCGCTCTCAGCCCAAGCCCTCAGCTTATGGATTGATGGCACTTTATTACCGATGTTGCCGCAAATCCGCAAGGAAATTAAAGCCCGCCTGAATTTATGGGATTATGTGGAATACGGAGCTTAAGTCCTTTTATTCTGCTTTTACTGCTGAAACATGAAAAAAGAGCGAAGTTTTTCGCTCTTTTCTGAGCTGTGCTCGTCAGATTTCCTCTCGTTCTATTTTTAAATCCAATTTATGATGAATATGCAGTTGCGCTTTCACGCATAACAATAGTTCTGGTCTTTATTATGCTGGTTTTAACTATAAAATGAGTATAAAAATGAACAAGAATATGGATGCTCAAACCTGGGGGCAAATACGACAAGTGGTTGCGCAGGCGCAGCGCGCCAGTATGCACTCCTCCATCGCCAGTGTGAGTCCGGAAGGTATCCCGAATATCACCCCGATTGGCACCTTATTTTTAAACGACAGCTCTCCCACCGGTTTCTTTTTTGATACCTACTCTGCCACGCTGCAACAGCATCTCAAACATAATGCGCAGGCCTGTATTCAGGCCGTAAACAGTAGCCGCGGGTTCTGGCTAAAATCAATGATGTCAGGTCAATTTTGCACTTATCCGGGTGTGCGTTTATATGCCAAGATTGGTGAGTTACGCCCAGCCACTGCCGAGGAAATGCATCAGGTGCGCCGTAGAATTGCGCCGTTAAAATGGACACGCGGCAGCAAGCTGATCTGGTCGGATTTCACCCAGGTTCGGGAGGTGCATATTCATGCGTTTAGATGGGTAGAATATCCATCAATGATGCCAAAGACATCCTCTCTTTTTTAAAGCAGGCCGACATCCTTAAACAGACCGCAATAAAGTTCAGCCTTTTTCTCCACCGCTAAGGGATAGGCGCGAGATGAAGATGGCATACGGTATAAATGCAGCTCTCGACCAGCAAAGATCGCCTGTGAAGATTGGCCAATTACCGGTTTCGGCGTGCCTTCCGGCATTGATTCCATCAAGGTATCAGTGGCTTTATCACCCGTGGTCATAATGTACTGACACAGCGGCATTTGCTGGAGCAGCCGATTTAAATCGGTCGGGGTGTGAATATGCAGAAATTTATCTGAAGCATTGCCCTTTAAACGGCTGATCCGGTAGGCGGTATCAAACAGCGCAATACCGGTATCTTTTAAAAAGTTTTGAATCAGTTCGAGCTGAAAGTTTTTATTCGGCAGGTCTAAAAAATAGTTTTTATCCTGAAAAAAGCAGATACCAAAAATCCGCCACATATCATTCTGATAATTCGGATAATAAAATTCCATTTTCCAGCGATTTTTGGGCGGTGGAAAACTGCCCATCATCAGCAGTTTGGCATTGGAGGGTAAAAAAGGCTCAAAGGGATGGGTTTCAATTTCAAGATCATCAATCATAAGGCAGCAAACTCAATTCACTTTATTCATCTTAAGCCGTTGTTTAATTTTGAGTGTTACTTCTTTGCCCCATATTTGATAAATTTCTTTACTCGGATGAAAGCCATCTTCGGCCATTTCCAGTTGCATCTGCTGATATTGTGCAATGTCATATTCAATCCAGTCCATGTTTGGCTGCTTTTGAATAAATTTATGCAGTTCACGGTTCATCTGCTTGGCATATTGGCCAAACAGCCACGCCAGCGGATTCGGTAAAGCCGGGAAAAGTTGCATCGGTGGTACACCTGCTGCAAGGATGAGCTGTGGCTGGAATTTAGCTGCAATCAGCTGATACAACTGCGCCTGCTTTTGAATCCAGATATCGGCTGGTATCAATTTGGTGACATCATTCACCCCGACCGAGGTGACCACTACATCAAACTTTTCAGTGTCCAGCTGCTGAACGCTTTGAATGACCTGCCCTGTAGTATTGCCTGTTATGGCATGCAGTTTCCAGCTGACCTGAAATTCGGAAGTGAGTCCGGCCAGAATCGCGCCGAGCAAGGCATCTTCCTGATGGCTAACGCCAACGCCGGCAGCGGCTGAATCCCCCAGAATCAAAATGGATAAGGCCTGTCCCTGACCGCTCGTGCCTTCACGTTCCCCTTCTGGCTCTGCCAATCTTAAAGTATTTTTCTTGACCCGGCGGCCTTGAATAATCAGGGCTGGAATTAAACCCAAGGTTGCAAGCTTCAGAAACATCGCGTTGTCGATCATCTTCAAAAAAATCGGGCCTATTTTAACCAAAATAAGCCCCGTATTTTTGTCTTTCTCTTAAATATTTTTAAATTTTCAAATATTTAAAACAAACATTTAAAATAAAAAGTGAAAAGCGCCAAATGGAACTTTTCACTTTTTATTAATATGAATTAACCGAGTTTATTGACCAGTTTTAATGGTAAGACTTTCATGGCCAAGCCCAGTGGTAACCATGGCCATTTTGGCACATAAGCTTTTACCGGTGCTTTTTCAATTTCTGCGGCCAGTAAACGTGAACCGGTTTGTTCATCTACTTCAAATGGTAATTTTTTCGCGCCTTCGTTAATTTCGGTACGGATATACCCCGGGAAAATGGTGGTAACTTTAATTGGCGTATCAATCAGTTCGGCGCGAATGCCTTCAGCCAGATGCGCAACGCCGGCTTTACTGGCGCCATACGCAGTCAGATGTTTTGGCATACCACGCATTGCGCTCATGGAAGAAATCATCACCAGATGGCCAGAGTTTTGGGCACGGAAAATTTCTACCGCAGCTTCACATTGCGCCAGCGCTGAAATAAAGTTGGTTTCAACCGTGGCGCGGTTAATCGCAAAATTGCCTTTGCCGATCCGGCGGCCTTCACCAACCCCGGCATTGACAATAATCCGGTCAATTGTGCCGAGCTCTTCTTTAAAGGCACGAAACACCTCAAATACCTGATCATAATTGGTCACATCTAAGGTTTTTGCAGCCACGCTCACGCCGTACTTGCTTTCCAGTTCCTGTTTTAAGCTTTCCAGACGTTCCATACGACGCGCACAAATGGCCAGGTTATAGCCTTTTTGTGCAAATTCGCGGGCCATACCGGCACCAATGCCGGAACTTGCGCCGGTAATTAAAATTGTTTTGGTCATCTGTCTATTCCTTGATTAAATCCAGGTTAATAATTCTGGATGTTGTGCTTTTATAAAATGATGTTCATTCAGACTTAACAGTTGCGGCTCATTGCCGACCAGACGCAAAGTGGTCATGCTGGTATTGGCGATGGCCCAGTTCAGTGCAAAAGTCCGGTTAGGATTCAGTTCCAGAATTTTTCCAGCAACAACCGAAATGACTCCGCCCGAAGTAAACACAATCGCGTAACGCGGTTTGGTTTGGGCCAGTTCATCACACAGGTTTTGCAAGGCGGTTTCGACCCGAGCCTTGAAATGCGGCCAGGATTCTTCATATTCATGGTGATATTCACCGCCAGTCCAGCGCTCAATGGCACCTTCAAAAATTTTTGCCAGATACGCCCGCGGATTAAGCTCTTTGGCTACATCGGCCTTTAATAAATGCGGTTCATTAAAACGCGGTTCGTATTGGGCAAACACCTGCTGATGGTTAAACTCGTTCCAGTCCGGATTGGTGACCAGATGAGCTTCAGGGAAACATTCGGCCAGAGCGATCTGTGCAGTCTGCTGATGGCGCTGCATGGAACCAGCCACCACATAGGGTTCTTCTTTTAAGATATTGTCAAAATACTGACCCAGCAGTTTGGCCTGCAATTCCCCATTCGGCGAAAGCTGGTCATAGCTTTCTGCACCAAACGAAGCCTGACCATGACGGATTAAATAAATAGTCGTCATTTCGGCAGCAGCTCCTTAAATTTGGCCATATATTTTTGTGCCAGCTCATTGGCTTCAATTTTTTGCAGCCCAATCAGTTTTAAGGCGCGGATGTGCAAGGCATGAATCACAATCCAGAAATCTTTAAAAGCCGGATTATTGGTCTGTTTGTGATAATAACGGTAGTAAATCTGCTGGGCGATCACCGCCAGACGGAAAATCCCGAACACTTCATAGAAGGTCCAGTTTTCCGGTTGCAGGCCGGTTTTTTCCAGATAGTAATCGACCACCTGTTTACGGGTGAACATGCCTTTTAAATGGGTCGGCTGACGGCGGGTGGCTTTAAAAATCTGGTTATCGGTTTCTTCTACCCAGTAGGCCAAAGCGGAACCAAGATCCATCAGCGGATCGCCCAGAGTTGCCATTTCCCAGTCCAGCACGCCAATCACTTCGGTTGGATGCTGCGGATTTAAAATCACATTATCAAAACGCCAGTCATTGTGAATAATGCAGGTGGTGGAATCTGCCGGAATATTCTCGTGCAGCCATTTACGTACATATTTAAATGACGGCACATTCAGGGTTTTGGCTTTTTCATAACGGCTGTCCCAGCCTTCCACCTGACGACGGCAATAGCCCTCACCTTTACCGAGTTTTTCCAGTTCAGTGCCCTGATACGGCACCTGATGCAGCTCGATTAATTTATCAATCACATTAATGCACAGTTCCTGAACCTGGTTTTCATCAAAGTTCAGTTCTGGCGGCAGTTTGGCCCGCGGGATAATGCCTTCCACGCGCTGCATGATATAAAAATCACAGCCAATCACAGATTCATCCTGACACAGCGCCACCATCTGCGGTAATACCGGATAATACGGTGCCAGATTTTTTTGTACATGATATTCACGCGCCATGTCATGCGCAGATTTGGCTTTGGTGCCTTTAGGTGGGCGACGTAAAATTAAATCGGCATTGCGATAGTTCAAACGATAGGTCCAGTTAGAGGCACCGCCTGAATATTGGGTCACTTCAACGGGTTCCTGAACATCAACCCCTTGTGCCTTTAACCACTGGCTTACCGCCTGAATATCCAGTTCCTCGCCTTCACGAACCTGACCGCCAACATCAATCACTGACATGTTATTTTCCTGATTTTTCACTTTTTTAGGTCTTGCCCTATTAGAGCATTTTCAGCTGTAAAGACCCACACTGTTTCTGGTGTTTTGCCACTTATTTTTTACGACGGGTACTGTAGCCACGTTTGGCCAGTTCCAGTTTGGCAATCATGCCTTTATGCACTTCATCGGGACCATCGGCCAAACGTAAGGCACGTGCCTGAGCAAAGAAACCGGTCAATGGCGTATCGCGGGACAGCCCGGCACCGCCGTGGATTTGCATGGCCATATCTACCACTTTTTCCAGCACGCTTGGCGCCACCACTTTTATGGCAGAAATTTCTGTTAAGGCGGCCATATTGCCTACAGTATCCATTTTATAGGCGGCATAGAGTGTTAACAGGCGGGCCTGATCAATTGCCACACGCGCTTCGGCCACACGCTCCAGGTTGCCACCCAGTTTCAGGATTTCCTTGCCAAAGGCAGTCCGGTTCATGCCGCGGTCAATCATCAGTTCCAGTGATTTTTCTGCCGCACCGATACAACGCATACAGTGATGAATCCGGCCGGGTCCTAAACGGCCCTGGGCAATTTCAAAACCTTGGCCGGCACCACCAATAAAATTGGCCACTGGCACACGGACATTGTCAAAGCTGACTTCACCATGCCCATGCGGCGCATCGTAATCGCCAAACACCGGTAACATACGTTCAATTTTCACCCCTGCGGTATCAACCGGGACCAGCACCATTGAATGTTGATGATGACGGTCTTTGCTTTCGTCCGGGGTATGCGCCATAAAAATAATGATTTTGGCATTCGGATCGCCCAGACCCGATGACCACCATTTACGCCCGTTCAGGACAATCTCATCACCATCTACCACCGCCGTGGCCTGCATATTGGTCGCATCAGAAGAGGCGACTGCCGGTTCAGTCATACAAAACACCGAGCGGATTTTGCCTTCAAGCAGCGGCATCAGCCATTGCTGTTTTTGCTGTTCTGAACCATAACGCCATAACACTTCCATGTTGCCGCTATCTGGCGCGTTACAGTTAAATACGGTCGGGGCAATCAGGCTACGGCCAGACAATTCGGCAATATGTGCATATTCCTGCACTGACAGGCCCTGGCCCAAATTAGGACAAGGCAAAAACATATTCCACAGTCCCGCGGCTTTGGCTTTGGCTTTTAAACTTTCTAATTGCGCCGGCCACTGCCATTGCGTCCAGTCACCGCCCTGATTCAGTTCATGCACCTGCTGCCAAAAGTCGGCCTCAATTGGTTCAATTTCTGTTTGAATAAACTGTTGGGTTCTTTCGAGATAATCCTGTGCGCGTGCTGACAATTCAAACATGACTGTAGCTTCCTCAATCTGTTGTTATATTGGCTTTACAACACCTTAACCTAAAAATTATTATGCATGAAATGATTTTATTGAATTAAGCACTATGCACAATATTCATAATAATAGCCCAATGGATCTGGGTACTTTTCATCGTATTGATATTAATTTATACCCGCTGTTTATTGCGATTTTTGAACAAAAAAATATTTCCAAAGCGGCGCAGCTCTTATGTATCAGCCAGTCGGCGACCAGTCACGCTTTACAAAGGCTTAGGTTACAGTTACAGGATGACCTATTCATTCGCACCGGCCATCAGATGTTACCAACGCCGTTTGCCGAGCAGATTTATCCGACTATTAAAACTGCGCTGCTGTCTATTCAGCATATTGCCCGGCAAAAACAGCAGTTTGAACCGGCGATGGTACATACCCTGAAAATTGCCATACATGATGAAATTGAACCGATTATTTTTCCCAAACTGGTGCAGCACTTTCAGCAGCTGAACTTGGAGATTCAGTTTTTAAGCAGCAAGCTGGACCGTAAAACCATGATTAATGATCTGGCCACCCAGCAAATTGATTTTGTGATTGATCTGGAACACAAGCTGGGCGATAAAATCCAGTTTCAGGCGCTGGTCCAAGACCGTTTCGTGGTTTGTAGCCAGCGTTCATCCATAGATAAAGAATTATATTTGTCTGCGCCGCATATTGGTGTTTCTTCACGCCGTAGTGGTCTGCTGCTGGAAGATATTTATTTAAAGCGCAATCAGCTGTCTCGAACCCTATTATTACGCTGTCAGCATTATTCCACTGCCCTGCAAATTCTGGCGCAGCATGACACCGCGATACTGACTATTCCGGAAAGTATTTTGCGACATTTACATATTGACCCGAAGCTGCATATTTTTGAATCGCCTGTCGACCTGCCGCAAATTGATTTGGGGATGTTCTGGTATAAGGAGATGCAGGAGAATGCACGTCATGTATTTTTAAGAGCGGAGATTTCTAAAATTTTTGCTTAGGCTATTTCAGTAGATTAATCTTAATTATGCTTAGGCTATTTTAAATGAGGTCAGAAAATTTACTTAGGCTATTTAGATCACTCAAATTCAAGGCGCTTTATCTTCATTAAATTTCAAACATCGCTCAAGCCCTTGCCAGATCAGGCGTTGCAGCGTAGCTGATTTGTTAAAAACTAGCTAATTGGCGATTTAATCGACCGGCGAATTGCGCCATTTCTTTTACACTAGCACTTTTATTTTTCACGGTTTACAGCTGGCTGGTCTGTTCAGCTGAATTGAAAGCGTCTATGTTGACTGAACTCTCCCCTTTCTGGCTGCTGGCATTGGCCGCTGGATGCTGTCTTGTTGCGTTTATGCTGTTGGGTAAGATTTCCCGCTTTGTGCAGCAACTGTTTCGACCTTTTAAAAAAGGCAAAACCTATTGGGCGCGGGTCACTGCAGTCAGCGATGGCGATACCCTCACCCTATACCGTTTTAATTTAAGACGTTCAGAAACCCGTATCCGCTTTGCCTATATTGATGCGCCAGAATCGAGCCAAAGTTATGGTCCGGAAACCCGGCGTCTGGTCAAAACTATGCTGCACCAGAAGGTGGTGCGAGTCAAAATTACCGATATTGATCGCTATGGCCGCCATGTCGGGGTGATTTATCGCTACCGTAAAAATGTCAATGAAGAACTGGTCAAACGTGGCGCCGCCTGGGTCTATGAAGATTATATTCGTGATCGCAAGCAGCTGGCGCATATGCGTGCCTTACAGACTCAGGCCAGAGCACGGAAAAAAGGCCTCTGGAAAAGTAGCCGCCCGGTGCGGCCAAGTGTCTATCGCAAACAGAACCGTAAATAAAATGCTCAGGTGGATTTTTAAAGTCCGAAGATGATTCAGCTTAATAAGCCCATTGCACCAGCAAACGAAAAGCCCCGGCAATCAGCGCCAAAGCCACAAAGCCGGCCAGCCAGAGACCAATAAACCACAGCAGCTGTGTACGTTTCATTGCGGCTCCTTGATGACTAAGAGAATAACTGACCTATAATGATGTGCTTCATGTCGATTTTCTTTAATGATAGCCATCCTCTCCCACCCGGACTTTATGGCGAAAAATCCAATAGGACATCGCGCTATAACCTAGAATAATCGGAATTAAAACTAGCGCGCCAATGAGAGTAAAACGCTGACTGCTTTCCGGTGCAGCAGCCTGCCAGAAGCTGACCGAGGGCGGAATAATATAAGGCCATAAGCTGATTAAAAAACCGCTATAGGCCAGAAATACCAAGGCCAGCGTATACAAAAATGGGCGAAACTGTTGCTGTTGCCGGCAGGCTTTTAAAGCCAGATAAGTAAAGATCAGCACCAGTATCGGCACCGGAGAGAAATACAGCAGCTGCGGCAGACTAAACCAGCGCTCGGCAATGTGCGGCTGGGTTATCGGGGTATAAATACTGACGGCTGCTAAAACAATCAATAGGCCGGTCAACATCTTCGGCATTAAACGGTACATGCGCTGCTGTAGTGCCTGATCGGTTTTAAAAATGAGCCAGCCACAACCTAAAGTGGCGTACAACATTACCACGCCAGCACCAGTAAACAGGCTAAACGGCGTTAACCAGTCCAAGCCATGGCCCGCATATACCCCCTGCTCGGTACGAATACCCTGAATATAAGCGCCCAAAATTACGCCTTGTAAAAAGCTGCTAAAAACAGAGCCACCAATAAAAGCTTTGTCCCACCAGTGTTTGCTGCTGTTGGCCTTAAAACGAAACTCAAAGGCAACACCGCGAAAAATTAAGGCAATCACCATTAAAATGACCGGTAAATACAGGGCTGAAAGCACCGTGGCATAGGCCAAGGGAAAAGCAGCAAACAGGCTGGCGCCTCCCAGCACCATCCAGGTTTCATTGCCATCCCAAATTGGCGCGACGGTATTCATCATCACATCCCGCTCTGCCTGTTCGGGAAAAAATGGAAATAAAATCCCGATACCCAAATCAAAGCCATCTAACACCACATACATCAGCACCGCGAAGGCAATAATCCCGATCCACAGCAAAGATAAATCCATCATGGCTCATGCTCCTGTTTGGGGCGCTCGGCGGGCGGGTTAAGCCGCTCGGTGACACTGCTTAACGGCCGTCTGGAGGCTTGAGTAAGCTCAGCATCAGAGGCTGATGATGGCGCTGAATGAATCAGTTCCGGCCCTTTGTGCATCAGTCTGAGCATGTAATAAATGCCCATCCCAAACACCACAAAATACACCAGTACAAAAATCATCAAACTCAGGCCAACCTGCTCTGCAGACACCGGCGATAAGGCATCTTCGGTACGTAACACCCCATAGACCACCCACGGCTGGCGGCCGACTTCTGTGGTAAACCAGCCGGCCAATAAGGCAATAAAACCAGAGGGCCCCATCCACAGGGCAAAACGCTGAAAACGACGATGTTCATATAAACGCTGTCGTTTACGTAGCCACAATCCCCATAGCGCCAGAATCAGCATCAGCACGCCTAAGCCGACCATAATCCGGAAACTCCAGAACACAATGGTCGAATTGGGCCGATCTTCCGGGGCAAATTCTTTTAAACCGGTCACGGTGCCATCTAGCGAATGGGTCAGAATTACGCTGCCTAAATTGGGAATCGCCAGTGCATATTTGGTTTCTTCGGCCTGCATATCGGGAATACCAAACAGATACAGCGGCATGCCTTTCTCATGATTGGTATTCCAATGCCCTTCCATCGCTGCCAGTTTGGCTGGTTGATGTTGCAGGGTATTCAAGCCATGTAAATCGCCCACCAGCACCTGTAAGGGAGTTAAGATCAGCATCAGCCACAAGGCCATTGAAAACGAGGTTTTTACCAATGCATCCCGACGGCCTTTAAGTAAATGCCAAGCGGCCGTGGCAGCCACCAGCAAAGCAGAGACCAAAAAGGCAGCAATGGCCATATGCGCCAGCCGATACAGGAATGACGGATTAAAGACAATGGCCCACCAGTCCTGTGGCACCAGAATGCCATTTTCGATGCTGAAACCTTGCGGAGTTTGCATCCAGCTATTGGCTGATAAAATCCAGAACATGGAAATACAGGTGCCAATTGCGACCATTAAAGTCGAGAAAAAATGTGCTTTAGGTCCCACCCGTCCCCAACCAAACAGCATGATGCCGAGAAAACCCGCTTCCAAAAAGAAAGCGGTGAGCACTTCATAGGCCAATAATGGTCCGGTGACACTGCCGGCGATACGGGAAAATTCACTCCAGTTGGTGCCAAACTGATAGCTCATGACAATGCCAGAAACCACCCCCATGGCAAAGGCGACCGCAAAAATCTTGACCCAGAATTTAAACAGGTCCTGATAAATCGGATTACGACTGCGTAACCAGCGCCATTCCAGAATCGCCAGAAAACTGGCCAGACCAATGGAAATGGCCGGAAAAATGATATGAAACGAAACTGTAAAGGCAAACTGAATCCGGGCCAGTTCCAGCGCGGTAAAACCGAGGGTCATCATGCCACCTTTCAAAAGGTCGAGCTGCGCTCAGGGTGTAGAGTTTTAAATATAGCGTTTTGAATTTTTCTCATCGCGCTTCAGCATAGGACGAAGTTGTATAGGCCTTGTGTAGGCTTTTGATCAAGAATCTTTAAGCGAGTAATTTCTGCAACTGATGAGTTTTTTTGGAAGATAGAAGCGCTGATTTTTTATTCTTGCGGTTTATCAGCTGGATAGACAGGACTGGATGAGAGGAATTTTTGTAGTTCAGTTGATTGACCTTAACGCTGCTTAACAAATCTATAGCAATACACGTTGCCCCCTCATCTTTTATCATCTGTTTTTTTGAATCCTTCGCTGGCTTCCCTACTTGAAAAAAATTCCGAACAGGCGTACATTGACTTTGTTTTAGTTACCCTGGTTAACTATTTTTTTTATGCCAAGCTCTCCCTTAAAATTTCGTACCGCCTTATTACGCTGCGCACGTCTGTTCAGCGATGAAGTTAATACTCTGTTATTGCCGCATCAGCTTAATTATTCCTTGTGGCAGGTGTTATATGTCATTCATTTAAAACAGCAATGTACCCAGGTAGATATTGCCGCCTATTTAAAGGTGTCCAAACCGAGCATCACCAAACGTATTCGGGTGTTGCTGGACTTGGGTTTAATCCATCAGCTTGAAAGTAGTGATAAACGGCAGAAATGCCTGACTTTTAGCTCTCACGGGCAGGAACTTTTCAAGCATTGTTCCACCCAGATTGATCAGTTTGAACAACAGCTGCTGCAGTCTTTTACAGTTACGGACATCGCCCATACCCGCGAGATCCTTAATCAGCTGAGTGAACAGTTACAACCGACCCTACAAGGTGAAGACAAATGAGTTCAGCACAAGCACCGCTATGGACCAGAAACTTTATCCTGGTCGGCCTGATCAATTTTCAACTGGTACTGATTTTTTATCTATTGGTGATTGTGATTGTCGGTTATGCCGTGGCGGAATTAAATGCCAGCATTGCCGAAGCCGGTTTAATTTCAGGACTGTTTATTGTCGGCACCTTATTTGGCCGTCTGCTGATTGGCAAATGCCTACAGCGTTTCGGTTATCGTAGCACCCTGCTTTTTGGGCTGGCCGGTTTCTTGCTGCTTTCCTTAGGCTATTTTATAGAGATGGGGGTGACTGCCCTGCTCGGCATCCGTTTTATTCATGGCTTTATGATGGGAGTCGCCTCTACCGTACTCGGCACAGTCATCGCACAAACTCTGCCGCCCACCCGCCGTGGTGAAGGTATTGGCTATTACAGCATGAGCAGCACCCTGGGTACGGCGATTGGTCCTTTTGTCGCGATCTGGATGATGCTGCACACCAGTTATCAGACGATTTTTAGCTTATCCAGTGTCTTGGCGCTGGGCTGTCTGGTAGTGGCCTGTTTTATCCGGATGCCGAACCTGGCGCAGCCTAAACCTGCAGCCACCGCGACAGCAGGCAAAGGTTTTGGCTTCTGGACCCAGTATCTGGAAAAGAATGCGCTGCCCATTTCCCTGATTATGCTGTTTGCTTCCATCTGTTATTCCGGCGTGCTGTCATTTATTAACTTTTACGCCAAGGAAATTGATCTGGTCGAAGCCGCGTCCTTATTCTTTTTAATGTATGCAATCGCCATTTTGTTTTCGCGTCCGTTTACCGGGCGGCTTATGGATCGTAAAGGTGAAAATATCATTATGTATCCCGCCTTTATTGTGATGGCGATTGCCCTGTTTTTACTAAGTCAGGCGCATAACTCCAGTATGCTGCTGCTTTGTGCCGGCTTGCTCGGTCTGGGCTATGGCAATATTCAATCGGTCTGTCAGACTATTGCGGTCAAAAGTACCTCACTGGAACGTATGGGACTGGCGACCTCGACCTATTTTATCTGTCTGGATGCAGGGCTGGGCTTCGGGCCGTATTTGATCGGAATCGCGCTGAAATCGGTTAGTTATGCGCAGATGTATTTCTATAGTGCCATCGCCGCGCTGTTGTGTTTAGGCCTGTATTATCTGCTACATGGTCGTCATGCTCAGCAGGTGCAGCCACAGTTATCACGCTAACGAAAGCAACACGCTTAAAACCGCCGGCCAAAGCGCTGGCGGTATTCCATTGGGGTTAGGCCGGTTTTCTTGCGAAATAAACGCCGGAATGAACTCGGATCTTCATAGCCCACCATTTGCATAATCCGGTCAATCGGCTGCTCGGTTTCTTCCAGCCGTTTTTGCGCAGCTTCAATACGAATAGCCTGCACATACTGATTCGGCGCCACATCTAACACTGCTTTAAAACGGCGAATGAGCGTGCGCGGGCTGATATTAAAGCGCGCCGCCACATCTTCCATATTCAAGTTTTCACTAAAATGCTGCTCCAGCCAATGCTGGATTTCTTTTACCAAACCATCCTGATGTGGCTTGCTCATACGCATCAAGGAATAGGACAACTGGTTGTCACGGCGAAAATCCAGCACAAAGGATTTGGCCGTCTGAATGGCAATTTCAAAGCCATAAAAACGTTCAATTAAATGTAGCCCCAAATCGAACCAGGCCAACCCGCCACCGGCACAATAGACATGATCGGACTGGGTAATCAGGCGATCTGCCTGCAAATGGACCTCCGGATAGCGCTGCTGGAACTGATCTTTAAAACCCCAATGCGTGGTGGCACTGCGGCCCTGTAAAATTCCGGCTTCGGCCAGAAAAAAATTCCCGGTACAGTTTCCGGCAATCAGGCATTGGGCTTGATCGGCCTGTTGCAGAACATTCATGAGGGACTGATTTTTTTCCAGAATCTGCTCAATGGAACCGGCCAAAGTCGGAATCACCAGCAAATCTGCCTGCTGGATTTCGCTATAGGCCAGATGTGCCCCAATGCGTAAACCATTGCTGCATTGCACCGTTTTTCCCTGTGGCGAGGCAATCTGTACTTGAAACAGGCGCTGAATATCCTGTTTCTGAATCCGGTTCCAGCTGATGCCGGCCAGACTGAATAAGTCCGCCACACCGGTTATGGCCGAGGCCAGTGCACCATCATAGGCCAGAATAAAAACCCGCTTCATGCTTTCTTCCCAAATGTCGTTTTTAGCTCCTTGAGTGTCATTATTGACAATTTATCTGCCAATACAAGTCTTGTTAAGCTAAGAGCAATCAATAAAAACAGGTAACGGCATCCCATGACCGCACTCATCAATCAAAAAGATCTGGATTTTTTACTCTATCAGGTATTTTCAGCCGAACAGCTGACCCAGCTGGAACGTTATCAGGAACATGACAAAGCCACCTTCGACAGTATTTTAGATACGGCGCGCGGCATTGCAGCAGACTATTTTGCCCCGCACAATGCCAAAGGCGATGCGCAAGAACCGCATTTTGATGGTACACAGGTACATACCATTGCCGAAGTGAAACAGGCCTGGCAACAGTTTGCCCAGGCCGGTCTGTTATGTGCCCAGCATGATTATGATCAGGGCGGTATGCAGCTTCCCACACTGATTAATATGGCTGCCAATGCCTATTTTATGTCGGCCAATCCTGCCACCGTGGCTTATTCATTTTTAACCGCCGCCGCAGCGAATCTGATTCAGGCCTTCGGTACCGAGCAGCAGAAACAGACCTTTGTCCCGTCGATGTTCAATGGCCGCTTTTCCGGCACCATGGCCATGACCGAGCCGAATGTCGGTTCCTCTCTGGGTGATCTGACCACCAAAGCCATTCCACAAGCTGATGGCAGCTACAAAATTAAAGGCCAGAAAATGTTTATTTCTGGGGGTGATCAGGACATTACTGAAAATATTGTGCATCTGGTGCTGGCGCGGATTCAGGATGCGCCACAAGGTGTCAAAGGCATTTCCCTGTTTATTGTGCCGAAATTCCTGACCAATGAAGATGGCACGCTGGGTGAACGCAATGATGTCAAACTGGCTGGCCTGTTACATAAAATGGGCTATCGCGGGACAACATCGACTGTGCTGAATTTTGGTGAAAATAACCAATGCTTAGGCTATTTGATTGGTGAAGCTGGTCAGGGCCTGAAATATATGTTCAAAATGATGAACGAGGCGCGTGTCGGTGTTGGGCTGGGCGCCGCGATGATCGGTTATCGCGGTTATTTGGAATCGCTGGAATATGCCAGAAACCGTCCGCAAGGCCGACTGGCCAGTGAAAAAAATAGCGACAGCAAACCGGTCAATATTATTGAACATAGCGATGTGAAACGGATGTTGTTAGCGCAAAAGGCCTATGTAGAAGGAGCTTTGGCATTGTGCCTGTTTGCCGCGCGACTGATTGATGAACATCAGGCGGGTGGCTCGGAAGATAGCGCCATTCTGCTCGACCTGATCACGCCTGTGGTCAAATCCTTCCCGTCTGCCTATGGTCCGAAAGCCAATGATCTAGCAATTCAGGTACTTGGCGGTGCCGGCTATACCCGTGATTATCCGGTAGAACAGTATTATCGGGATAATCGCTTAAATCCGATTCATGAAGGCACTTTTGGTATTCAGTCACTGGATTTACTCGGGCGTAAATTATGGCAGCACAATGGCAAAGGCTTAAATCTGCTGATGCAACGCATCAACACCACGCTGGAACAGATTCAGCATCCGGCCATTCTGGATCTGTCTAGCAAATTCTGCAAACATCTGGCTACGGAACAAAGCACCACACAAAAACTGGGACAGGCGCTTATGCAAGGTCAAACCAATGAGGCTTTGGCCAATTCTGCCCTGTATTTAGATATGATGGCTAAAGTGATTATTTCCTGGTTATGGCTGGATATGGCCAACAAGGCGCAACAGCAGTTTGGCCAGTCTGAGTTGGCAGAAGATCAGCAATTTTTAGCAGGCAAGTTGCAAGCGGCACGCTATTTCATTCGCTGGGAATTACCGGAAATTGAACATCAGGCCAAATTACTGAGTGAATTTGATGATACCTGCCTGTCGATGCACAGTGACTGGTTTTAAAACCGGATGATGGAAAGCAGGTTTTAAATATCTACCTTCTAAAGAAAATCCCCATGTAGTTTATTACATGGGGATTTTTTATATACTTCTAGAATGCAGATGCCGTTTAGAATTGTGCATTCAAGACATTGGCCGCCACTTTACCCTGCCACAATTCACGTAGGGTCGGTAAATAGAATTTTTCACCCAGCTCGACCAGTTCTGCATCAATTTGCGCATGAACTTCATGCATAAACAGATAGTCCAGCTCTACCGTCGCCAATTGGCTTTGTGATTTTTTATAGTCCTGACGTTTTTGCTGTGCTTGCTTCACCAAACGGTCTGCAAAAGCGCGATCTTTATATTTCGCAATAGCATTTAAACGCAGCTCAATCAGGCCCCAACCACTGAGCAGCAATTTAAACAATTCCAGATCTGCCGTGGTTGATTCCCAGGTCATGTCTTCCAGGTTTTCATTTTCAGGCAGCACCGGCAGCAGCAACTCCATCACACTTGGGAAAATTTTCTTAAAATTTAAAATAAATTTAACAGGATGCTCACCCGGATAATCGGTAAATTGCACCTTTTTCTGAACATCCGTTAAATAGATATCAAGCATTGAAAATTTTCCTAGATAGATTGCTGTTTTACAAAGCTTTATTTCTTAGCTTGTAAAACTGTAATAAAAAACGAATCGCATTTTAGCAATTATGACATCTTATTCAATGTTATTTAAGCCATGCGTCTACATGAGGACGGCTTTAGCTCTAAAATTCTTCAATCTGAAAAGATGGCTTTAAACGGTTCGACGGCTTGTAATTCTTTTTAAGAACATTGATTCAAGGTTAATGGATGGTTCTTTTCTTTATTGGGTTCTTGAGTTTGAATCTTATATTAATCAACATCTAGTTAGTAGTTCAATAAGCACGAACGCTCCAAATTAAAATGACACGCTGTTTTGCCTTCAATGCACTCTCCTCTATTATGCTGAGATATCTCATACTTAAAGAATAACGATGCTTTTTCTTATTGCGATCCTATTTTTAGTTTTTATTCTCTATTACTACAGACTTGATCAGGCCAGCGCGACGAGCAGCGAGTTTGTGTTCTACCTTTGCCTTTCCTTAATCATCCTCTGCATCGTGAACGCTTGGCGTGTGTTGACTTAAGCATCGAGTAAGCATCAAAAAAACCTTCTCATCTCCCAGCGATCACAACACTGCGTATAGCGTGACCCTCTAGTTATACCTATATTTTTTCCTTTCACAAGTGGTTCATAGTACAGGTATATCATCACGGGATTAAAAAAATTAATGTGAGATGTATCGTGAAATACGGAATTTTAATTGTTCTACTGTTAAGCTGTGTAGTCAGCAGTGGCCTGAGTTTCTGGGTTGGATTCAAGGCAAATGATTCATTATTATTGATCATTGGCGGACTGCTCATTTTTGCCTCAATCTTGATTGCCCTTGAAATTAAAAAAGTCAAAAAAGATCCGTTCTAAGCCAAGCCGGCAATTTTTCTATGCTCTATGGATGCGGGTATAGCGCCTATTCACGCTCTTTTAGACAATCCTGACAACGCCGAATTTCTTCATCATCACCCGTGTATTCGACTTCAGTTGCGCCATGAAAGCTAAACAGACAAAGAAGGAACTGGATCATAATATTCTGCTCTTAATAATCTGCCTCCTGTTCTGGAGGACGGCGTTGGGAGAAAATCAGAAGTTAGCCCTGATACAAATTTTATATAAATAGAAATTTTACAAGTTGTCATAATATGACATTCATAAAAATTAACATTCATTTAAATTATCTCATTTCGATAATCTAAATAAAAATTACCCACTAAACCCAGAAGTCCTGAATAACGACTTTGTGGATGCTTTCATCGAAATCCAGATTAGACAGACTTAAGTTTTTGTTCTTCATATTGATAAACAATAACTTGCTGCAAGTCCTACGCCAATCAAAGCTAATAGTTTCATTGCTCACCTCACCTATTGGAAGATCTGGATTTAAACTATCATTCAAATTTGTAGCTTTCACATTCAATTTTGATCATTTTTTGTACAGATTGTAATTTCCGGAGCAATGTATAAAGCCATAAAAAAGCCCACCAGTGGGTTGAGCTTTTTAGGTCTTGACCAAGAGAAAGAAGCAATAGGGATGAGCGCTGTTAATACTCTTGATCTAAACCATTGCTACACGTTTCATTCCTTTCTTCATCGAGCAGGTAGTCGATTTCAGTCACCTCATGCAGGCCAAATAAAGTGAATAGAAGATGGAGCATAATTTTCTCCTCAAAAAAAATGCCTCCCTAGAGGAGGAGGCAGTAAAAAAAGAAAGAAACTACAGCGATAGATTCTGCTGGAAATTATATATAAATTTATAATTTATATATTTGCATAATATTACATATTTTATGCCAAAAATTAGCCAACCCAGTCTACTTTGAATGAATTATTAATAGAAAATTATTATAATTTTAAGTTGAATTTCAAAGTTAAGAGGACTTCTTATTCGGTGATCAGCAGAATATCTAGAATCCCTTAATTAACGTAAGTAAATGACTGCCTTTTTGCCTAGATTCACTATTGGAGCCGGTTTTATACCAGCCATAAAAAGGCTCACCTGTTTCCAGATGAGCCTACCGATGTCGAACCGCGAATGCTCAACCTGAATATCTAATGTCTCCATCTCAATACATCAAGCAGTCCACCTACCAATGTATTCAAGGAAAATATTCAGATCATCCCACCCTTAAAGATGCATGGTCACACCCAGCTGAAAAGCGCGGCCCGGTAACGGCGCAATATATTTCAGGGGCGAATTATGTGGACGTGCCTCTTCATCCAGCAGGTTTGATCCATTCATAAACACATCAAAACTGGCATTTTTTAAAGTTACTTTTTTACGAATATCCAGATCCATCAGGTTATATGCCGGCAGTGGCACTTCCTCTGACACATTTTTCCCCAAATATCGCGGTTGATCATAATAAATACTTGCCAGACGCGCTGACCAATCGGCGCGTGTCCATTCAATGTGGGCACCATAACGATTGGTCGGCATATTCGGCAAATACACGCCATCATTACTTAAACGCAAACTTTCCGGATTAGTGGCCTTATTTTTAACCAGATCAGCAAAACCACCGACCTGTACCTCACCAAAATGGTCTAAATCAAAAGTGTAGTTCATATCCACCTCAAAACCATTCACTTTAGTATCGGTTTGCTTCCAGTACTTCAGCGGTAAACGGTTTCTCATGGATGAACCGGAATGCGACAAATAAAAATAATCTTCAAAATCCATTTGATATAAAGCTACAGCGATATTCGCAGCATCCCAGTTCACATGCGTGATTAATTCCAGCCCCTGCATTTTTTCTTTATTCAATGCCTGATTGCCTTCCTCCTGCGTCATAACCGAATAATGCGGATTGCTGGCATACAGTTCATTAATTTCAGGAGCCCGTTCTGACTTAGAATATTGCAGCCTAAAGTCCAGATAATCAGTCGCTTTAAAATTCGAACCGACATAAAAACTATTTAGAGCAAAAGATTTATTTTTTAGGGTGCTATTGGCCGCATTACGCGCCAGTTTAAAACTCTGATCCTGAATCTCATGCTGAACGTTCTCATGACGATAACCGGCATCCACTGAAAACCGCTCCCAATCCAATTTTTCCTGGATAAATACCGCCTGGGTCGTGGTTTTGACATTAGGGAGATAGCGCTGTGTTCCTGAACCCTTAACATCACGTACATTCAAAGCAGTGCCAATTTCACCGCTCAAATTTTTATAAGGCATCTGCTTTAGTACCAGTTCGGCAGCATGGCTATCAAACTGATATTCATTGGCTTTGCTTGCACCAATATATTCACCCGAGCGATTGGATAATTTTGATGCCTGAATTTGGAGATGATCAAGTACAGGCAGTGGGTCCCTGAGTAACGCATCAACCGCAAAACGGTTCTGTTTAATCTGCACCGTAACCGGCAAACTATCATCATAAGCGCTCTGGAAAGATTTATTTTCCATTGAGAAACCCGGCACACCATAATCACTGGTTTTATAATCGGCACTAATTCCGATATAGCCATTGTCTAAAAAGTAGGTACTCCCGATTGCCATATTTTCATTTCTGGCATAGCTATTGCCCAGTTTTTTCTGATAATTGGGCGTAACATCCTGATTGGTTCGGCTTTCCACATATTTTGGCGTATTGGGCACATAATCCGGGTTGGGATCATTGACAAATTCCCGGTAGGCACCATTCACATAGCGGGTTAAAACCGCTTGATCCGTATATTTGGCCGACTCCAAGCCATCATAATAATCATAAAAATGCTGAGGATTCTGCGCGATATCTTCTAAAACATGCTTATTTAAATATTGATGATGTGCCTTATTAAAGATCTGTTCAATTCTGGCATCGCGCTGGCAGGCGCTTGCCAAAGCAGAATCAATCCCGCCTCGCTCCGAGAAAATCGCTGTATCACAGACGGCTGCTTTGCTCTTTCCGGGAATTTTATAAGATGAAATCTGTTGGGTAGAAAACTGGATATTGGTGCTCAGATTTTCCTGATTATTGACATTAATGCGAATACCATGCCCGCTAAAATCGTTAAAGCCCTTTTTATATACCACATCGACATTGGCACTTTTCTCTTCCAGCATTTTTGAAATGATGCCCGAATCTATATCCACATAACCACCAATCGCCTGTCCGCCATAACGCACAGTATTGGTCCCTTTATGTACGGTCACGCTTTTAGTAAATAGTGGATCAAATGGAATATTAATATCACCGCTGATAGCATTCATTCCATTGATCGCCTGACCATTCTCCAGAATCCCGACCCGATGACCGCTCAAACTGCGTATCACTGGTGTCCCCGAATTGGGACCGAATGCGCTACTTTGCACGCCAGACATATGTTTAACAGCATCGCCCAAGGTATTGGCTGTTTCAATGCGTTCTTTAGGCGCAATGTTCAGGTTCTTGTCAGTATCATCCCCCTGAAAAATAAGTGGTTCCAGAATTGTAATCGGCTCTTCAGCCTGTGCCTGTTGCATCGCCAATAAAATTAAAGTCATGAGTGTGCTGTATTTCATGCGAGCCCCCTTTTAAAAAGTGTTATGTTATAACATAACTTTATGTCTATTTAAAAAATTATTCTGGTTTTTCTGGCAGATCGAGAAAATGCAGCAACTCAATTGAGAGGAAGAAAAATGGGGGAATTGAAATATTTTGAATTCTTAGATTCTTAAAAAAAGAAAAAACCATCTAACACGAAGTTAAATGGTTTTTAGAACCCGCTCAACAGCCAAAGCTCATTAGAGCTTTTTCCAGGTCATGGCACTGGTTGTATTGCTCTGTTGCGCTTTACCAAATACTTTCATCTGGTCTTTAGCATCATTCAATTGCGCTTCAATGGTATAGGTACGGCCATCCTGGGTATTCAGCCATTGACCTTGCTTAAACTGCTTATGGTTGCCGGTCATGCCTTTCAGCACTTCCATACCAAAAATCGGCTGGTTCTTTAAAGCCCCTTCACATTTGCCACAAACGTCCGGATTCACCGCTCCCGCTGTCGGATAATTTTTGCTCACCACGGCGCTATACTGCTGTGTTTTGGAGTTTTTACGAATCACGATTTCCGACACATAATACCCGGTTCGATCATCAATCACTTTCCATGTCCCGATTAAAGGATCAAACGGCATTGCCACTACAGTTTTGGTTAAACCCGCCAATAGAGCCGCAGCCCCCAATAATTTAAAATTCATAAGCAAAAAGAGTTTCAAAAGAGTCAATAAAGAAATGAGATACGCTTCCCAGCGGCCTGCATTATATTCATTTTCCTAAACTAAATCATAATAATTTCATAAATTTTAAATATCTATGTGGTATTTAGAGCCAAGTTTTGCTAGATACTTCACATTTCTTTTCCAGAATTTTACCACTTCTTTTTATTGTCACATTCAGGGCTTATGATGCAGTCAAGGTCATTAAAAACGAGAAGATGGCCTGTAATAACTAAGTAGCGCAAACTAACCCAGCATATAGCAATCCATATGTTGGGTTTTCTTTTATAGGTACTTTGCACTTTCATGCACAGGTTCTGATGGAGAAATAGTTGTGATGAAGCAAGATTTTTTAGCCCACCGGGATGGCTGCTCATATTCCATCCCGGTAGATGCAACACTTATTTCGCATTCGGTGAAACCATATTTTCTGGTCGTACCACGTCATCAAACTGTTCAGCAGTGACCAGATTCAGCTCCACCGCCACCTGTTTTAAGGTTTTCCCTTCTTTATAGGCCGTTTTCGCGACTTTGGCGGCATTTTCATAACCAATTATCGGATTCAGTGCCGTCACCAACATCAACGAGTTATGCAGGAAATGATCAATCTTGTCACGGTTCGGCTCAATTCCGACAGCGCAGTGATCGTTAAAGCTGTTGCAGGCATCTCCCAATAACTGAATCGACTGTAACAGGTTATAGGCAATCACTGGCATAAATACGTTTAGCTCGAAATTCCCTGAAGCCCCAGCCACATTAATTGTCGTATCATTACCCAGCACTTGCGCCACCACCATGGTCATGGCTTCACTCTGGGTCGGATTGACCTTGCCCGGCATAATGCTTGAACCCGGTTCATTTTCCGGAATGCAGATTTCACCAAAACCACAGCGCGGCCCACTGGCCAGCCAGCGTATGTCATTGGCAATTTTATTTAAGCTCACGGCCAGAGTTTTTAAGGCACCGGAAGCAAATACTGCAGCATCACGTCCAGCCAGAGCTTCAAACTTGTTCGGCGCACTAACGAAAGCCAAACCGGTCAGGCTGGCCAGTTGCTGTGCGGCTTTTTCAGCATAGTCCGGATGGGCATTTAAACCGGTTCCTACGGCGGTGCCACCCAACGGCAGTTCATATAAACCGTCCAGGGCCTGATGCAAACGTTTCAAACCATGATCGAGCTGCGAGACATAGCCGCTAAATTCCTGCCCTAGGGTTAAAGGCGTTGCGTCCTGTAAATGGGTACGGCCAATTTTCACAATATCGGCAAAGGCATCGCTTTTGGCCTGCAAGGTATCTCTTAAACGGGTCACTGCCGGAATTAAGAGTTCATTGATCTGTAAACTGGCAGCCACATGAATCGCGGTCGGGAAAGAATCGTTGGTTGATTGTGCGCGGTTCACATGATCATTCGGATGGACCGGCTTTTGTGCGCCCAGCGGATTGCCCAGTTTCTGGTTGGCAATATTGGCAATCACTTCATTACAGTTCATATTGCTTTGCGTGCCCGAACCGGTCTGCCACACCACTAGCGGAAACTGGCTATCCCATTTACCTTCAATCACTTCTTCAGCTGCATCAACAATATAATGCGATAGCTCTTGAGGAATCTGGTTCAGTTCAGCATTGGTGATGGCCGCGGCTTTTTTTACCAAGCCCATAGCGCGAATCATGGGACGAGGCAAACGTTCCTGCCCGATTTTAAAATTCTGTAAGCTGCGCTGAGTCTGTGCACCCCACATGGCCTCACTCGGGACTTCAACTTCGCCCATGGTGTCGTGTTCGATACGTGTTTGCATACTCAACCTCTATCTATTCTTACTGTTCTCAATGCTGTTATAACGCTGCCCTGAGGCAGCGGCTATGGCGAATATAGTCATCTTAGGTCAGGCGGATAAAATTGTAAATGATAATTATTATCATATTTAGATATATCATTGCCCGCGTAAGGTATGCTGATAAAAGCGCCATTCATCTTCTAGCATCTGCTGAATCGAGCGTTTCGGTTGCCAGCCTAGTACCTCTTTAGCTTTACTAATATCGGCCGCGACCTGATCCAGTTCGGCATAGGGATATACATCAGCATCGACCGTTTTAATTTCAGTGCCGGTGACGCTCGAAATTTCATTTAACAGTTGCTGGATCGAAATCGCCTCGCCGGCAATATTAAAGGCTTCACAAACATGCTGTTGCTGGAATAGCCATTGCAGGGTTAAAGATACGGCCTCACAACAATCCAGTACATGCAGGAAACTACGCTCTACAGTCTTGTCTTCAGTTTGGGCCTGCTTGCGCAGCTCGATAAATTCGCGTTGCCGCGCCCCGACCTGCATCGCCAGGGGTACAATATTTTTTGGCAGTGGCGGTACCATCTCACCCAGTACCCCATGTTCAAAGGCACCAGCAATATTGCCCAAGCGCAATAAGGCAATTTTCCATTCATTGTCGGTTTTAAAAGTATCCTGAATAATTTCCTCAGCCATCTGCTGAGATTTGATATACGGATTCGGATAGGCATACTGAAATGGCAGATCTTCTTTCAGTTGCAGGCTAGATTGGCCATACACGGTTAAGCTGGATAAATGCACCAGCACACGTACCCCGGTACGCTGCATGGCACGCAGCAGACTCATGATACAGCTGACATTATCATTATAATATTCAAGCGGTTTCAGGACCGATTCTTCCAGCGATTTAAAGCTGGCCGTATGCACCACTGCATCGACCGAATACTGTTCAAAGACTTTATTTAAGGCTGGGGTGTTACGAATATCAATTTTGGCAAAAGGCACATACATGCCCGAAATATATTCAAGTCGTTCTAAGGTTTGTAAATTGGCATTGGATAAATTGTCGACAATAATGACTTCTTGCCCTTGAGCCATCAGACTTAATGCAATATGCGAGCCTATAAAGCCTAAACCACCAGTCACTAAAATCATTGTTTATCAACTCCACTTTAGAATCAGTAGTTTATATTTTTATGGTGTTAATTTGGTGTTTTATCCGACTTATCCACAGGATTAAAAACGTAAAAACCGACTCAAAATTTCTTCTGAGCCGGCCAATCTGCTCAATAAGTATATTTTATTTTACAGGTCGAACAAAAGTTGATTGTTATGTAATGTATGGAATTCATGACAGTGAATTAAGCCCTCACTTAGAGGGCTCTATAAAAAGTCAATCCACATGCCTACCGTTTATCAGAAAAATCAAACTTCAACGTCATCATGTGACGTATTATTGATTTTAAAGGATTTATTTTATTTGTAGACATTACCCTGAATCTCTACAATCTTGATTAATGTAACAAAAATCAAGAGGTAGTAATTTTATGAGCAATACTCATGGGGGCTTTCGTGCTGGGGCCGGTCGAAAAAAGTCTGAAGAAACGAAAGTGATTCGAGTACCTGAATCAAAAATCCTTGATATCAAAGAATACTTAAAATCTCTAAAAAAAGAAAATGAAATCACTGATATCCATCAGTTCGACCCAGTCACAAAGATAGAAATCCCCTTGGCTACCGAACGTGTGCAAGCTGGATTCCCCTCGCCTGCTCAAGATTATATTGATAAGAAACTCGATCTTAATGAGTTCCTAATCAATAACGCCAATGCCACATTTATCGTACGTGCCAATTCTCTATCCATGCTGAATGCAGGGATTGATATTAATGACGCTTTAATTGTAGATAGAAGCATTGAGGCGCAGCATAGAGATATTGTTATTGCCTGTGTAGACAATGAGTTTACTGTGAAGCGGCTCATTGTTGATGTGAAAGGATGCTGGTTAAAGGCAGAGAATGAGGGTTACCCAGATATTCACCCCCAGGAAGGTCAGCAATTTGAAATCTGGGGTGTGGTCACAAATGTAATCAAAAAATTCAGATGAGTTATACAAGTGAAATATACGCGCTCATTGATGTAAATAACTGCTATGTGAGCTGTGAGCGCCTGTTCAACCCTAAGCTCAAAGATGTTCCGGTTATTGTTCTCTCAAACAATGATGGATGTGCGGTTGCGCGCTCGCAAGAAGCAAAAGATCTTGGCATCAAGATGGGTGTTCCCCTATTCCAGATCCGGGATATTGTTGAAAAACATAATGTTCAGGTACTTTCCAGCAACTACGCTCTATATGCAGAGATGAGCCGACGGTTTCACTCCATCCTTTCTGATTTTGTGGGCCCGGGAGAACAAGAGGTTTATTCAATTGATGAGTGCTTTTTGAGGCTTACTGCCTATTCTAAAAATTATGACTTGGTTGAATATGCGCAAGATATGCGCCAGAGAATCTTGCAATGGATTGGATTGCCGGTGTGCGTAGGTATTGGTCGATCTAAGACAGAAGCTAAAATTGCAAATCACATGGCAAAGAAAGCAAAGCGTTTTAACGGTGTCTGTAACCTTGTAGATATTGATCCTCGACACAGAGATTACTTTTTTAGTCTAATTGATGTTTCTGAGGTTTGGGGTGTTGGTCGTCAGCATAGTAAGAAGTTAAAAGGCTTAGGTATTAATACTGTTCTTGATTTAGCCACTTCCAATCCGCATCAAATGCGAAAGCTATTCTCAGTAGTCATGCAGAGGACTGTCATGGAGCTACAGGGCATTTCTTGTATTGAGATTGAGTCCGCACCGGCAACTAAAAAGCAGATCATTTCATCACGCTCATTTGGTGCGCGTGTGACTGATATTGAATCTCTATCTGAAGCAATGAGTGATTACCTGCAGAACGCTGTTAAGCGGCTAAGAGAAGATGAGTCGCTTTGCGGTTGCGTAATTGCCTTTGCTCAGTCCAATCCTTTTGATAACAAAAGACCATTCTACACCAAGTCGATTAGCATTGGTTTTCCCGAGCCAACCGACTCTGCTGCAGTGATGAATCGAGCGGTAATGAAAAGAATAAATGAGTTATTTCAAGAAGGTATTGAGTTTAAGAAATGCGGAGTCATCTTGACTGCTATCGAACCGAAGTCGACATACATATATGACCTGCTATCTGATAGTACACAAATAGAGAAAAATGAAAGCCTGCAAGAAGCCTTGGAAAAAGTAAAAGCAAGATTCGGAGATAAGAAACTTGCCATTGGCCCTTGTAAGATGCATGGTCGTGCCTGGGCAATGTCACGCCAAAACTTAACCCAGAATTATTTCAGCTGGGAAGGAATGTTGGGAATCGAGTAGCAGTTTGATAACAAGGCCCTCACCAGAGGGCTTTCAATTCATACACTGCACGCATACCGTAACGTGAGCTTTTGTCGAGATCGAATGAGCTGTGCAGCCTGATAGCATGCACAGCGTTAAAAAACTTAAATAAACCTACTTTTACTTAAATTACAGCCAGTTAGTTTAAAAAAATATGGAATATACAGTAAATTTATTTGAGTATTAATACTTTATGAGTATATTGCATTTACGAAATTATCATCAGATTTGAATATATGGCAATGAATATAAAAAATTTTTTACTATTAGGGATATTGGGATTTTTAACTGGATGTCAGGTTGTAGAAACTGCAGATGATAAAAAATCTGTTTCTATGCTACCACTGTATATTCCTAAAGAAGCGCGTTATTTAAATACTCCATCGAATGCACCCACCTCTGAAAAGTTGACGGCATATACAAATCAACTCGTTAGCCAAGAGCAAAAATATGCAACGATAAAAACTATTCCTTATACATTTTTTCAGGGTTCTGGCTCCCTTAGTGCGTACCCATATACCGTTTATACCTTTGATGGAAAACGCGTAAGATTTGTTGAGAATTCAATCATCAGCCCTTCTACCACAATGACTCGATTTGATTACTCGCAAGCAAAATTAAAACTACCGGTTGGTCAACATGACATTGTTTTTGTTAGCGGAATAGGTAACCATAGTTATTTCACTGAAATTAAAAATATAACCTTGGAAGAAAATAAAGATTATGTGATTGGTGTTGATCGTATTCCAGGCAGCAAGCCAAGAGTATTTATTGCTGAATATGAAGTGGATTCAAGATTTAAATCAAACGATCCAGACTCTATTGTAATTAAAAAACGAATTGTTGAAGGTGTTGAGCATGCAAATCTCAAAAGTGTCAAAGTATATTAAAGAAACAGCTACTTTCGGATTATTGGCATCCTTAGTCCTATTACAGGGCTGTGTAAAAATGATCTTGCCGACTTCTGAAAGTGAATTAATCTCTAAGTCAATTGGCAAAGGTGGGTCAATAGATGTTCCATTGGGATATGTAGATGCTTATGCGAATTTAAAGCAAGCGTATTTAAGATGTGAGCAGGTAAAAACTGCGAATTCATATGTATTAGTTGATGCAAATTTAGATCGGGAAAAAAATCTTGCCATTTTTTTTGGTAAAGCACCTTATGGCACCTATTTGTTTAAAACAACTATCACGCCATCTGATGCTAACAATTCTAAGCTTACTCTTCATTTGATGAAAGCTCAGCTATTAACAGAAAAAGCCAATCAAAATTTACTTCAAAAGCGTTTGGAGCGAGATAGACTACGTGCTTTAGGCCAAGACACTAAATGCAATAAAGATTAATTTTTCAAGCCAAGCATTATATTAAAGTTTTAAAAAAGCTGTGAACCCCAAGGTTGCACAGCAGTAAAATCTTACTTGCACTTTTCATAATCAATCAGCACTTTGGCCACGGCTTTTGCAGCAACCCAATAACGCGCTTGAAACGCTGCCAATTCTGCTTCATTCGAGATAAAGCCTAGCTCTACAATCAAGCCACCAGCATTGACGTATGCCAGCCGGCCACGTGCTGATTTGCTTTGGTCAATCCAGCCTTTATCACCACGCAAACGGCTACCCAAAGCATTTGCCACGGCCTTGGATAAGTTTTGGGCCAACTGTTTATCTTGCGGCAATGAGATGGTCTCAATACCGTTTGCCTGCTTTGACGCTGCAGCATTCATGTGAAATTCAACTGCTACAGTTGAGCCTTTAATGAGCTTTAGTGCTGCCGACAACGGATCATTTTTGGAGCCGCTTCCATCTGTAAGTGTAGTTACGCCAGCCTCGTGCAAATAATAAGCCACTGCATTGCGGAAGTTGGTCACAAGCTCCGATTCTTTAATCTTCCCATTTACTGCACCCGGGTCCTTATTGCTGTGGCCAGCGGTGACGGTGACGAAGCCAAGCGGGCTGGTGTGCAGTGCGGGCTGATAAATCTTCTTGCCGATGTGACTTAAAATCGGCAGCACTGTAGCTACGATAAATGGCGCATACTGTTGTGGAATCAGCTCAAAGTCTAAAGCCCACTGCAAAACGAGAACTAAAAGCATTAAAAAAGCCCCCAGGTATGGGAGCTTTACGGAGAGGTACTTAAAGGCACTTTGTTCAATGAATTTCATTTGATACTCCATTTAGTGGTTTGTGATTTAAGCCAGTTTTCAATAAATGTGCTGCCCAAGATGCCAAGTGCAGATGCAATGGCAATCAGGGCAAGTGGATTGATGTCAGGAACCTGCAGAATAATCGCGCCTGAAATTGTTGATGTCGCTGCACCCAGGATTGTGCGGCCAATGATCAAGCGCCATGTTAGTTTTTCATCTGAAACCAGTAGTTTGGCAAAGCCAATCGCTGCCCCGATTACGATAAGCAGCATTAAATTCTTTTCATGCTCCTGCATGATTCCCCCTATTTTTGGCAATAAAAAAGCACCCGAAGGTGCTTTATGGTTGAAAATTTTAACTATCAGCAGTTGCCTGTGTAATCCTTGATGAATAATTCCACGAGGTCGGCTTCCACACGTCCCGCGCAGCAACACGCACATAATATGTGGTCGTTGATTGCAAGCCAGTAATCGTGCAAGCATTTTCGGTACCCGTCCAACGTGCTGCCGTTGTATCAGGATCAAAGTTTGCATTGGTGCTGATCCATACCTGGTAATCTTTAAGATCCGGCACTTCACTTGGTATCCAAGTCACTGTGATCGAGTTTGCTGTTGCGGATGTATACACGTTCAGCAGCTGTGGCGGCACTGGATTACTGATATTTAATTCAGCAAAAGTACTGACAATCGAGCCGTTTTTACTTGCAACACGAACAGTATATGCACGCTGGATGCCGTCAATTTTAGCCTCTTCCATACTGTAACTATAATCAGTATTAGTAGTCTCAACTTCACGCAGCAATACACCGCCTGACAATATCTGCACGACATAACCCGTGGCACCTGCTGTGCTTTGCCATTGGACCTTGAAGCTTGTCCCTTCAAATGCAGACTGAAGGGATAAACCTTTGACACCAGCTGGACGTCCACCGTTAATGGTATAGCTATATGCAGTTACTTCATCCAGTGTTTCTTCTTTCTGCTCAAGACCATTGAAGCTTGTGAATTTTAGATAAATCTGCTTCCCGATCATGCTGGAATTATAATCATGATTAAAAACAGCACGATCTATACGAACAAATGATTCACCAGCATTATGCATACTTGCATCATCAAACCGACCGCGCAACATGCCACTTAATGTATACAGCCCAGATCCATCCAGGGTTGCTTCCACGTAGTTGATATACTCTTCACCAACTTTACATAGTGTTGCATCAACTTCCGCATCTTCTAAAGTGCCACCAAAGATTTGGCTAGAAGTATTCAACTGGACTTGCATCGAGGTGTCATCTGCATCAATCGCTGAAACCAGGGTACCATATCGAGCAGAACCATAAATCGTACCCACCATTTCATAAGTTGTATTATCCAGGCTGACCCAGACATTACAGCCGCCCCAATTAATTCCACCAGATACTGCTACCCAAATCTGATTTTTACCGCTAGTCAAATCTAATGGTGGTTCAAAAATATTCGGTGCATTCACGTTTCCTGGTTCTTCATTTCCACCTTGGTACCCATTAGATGATTGAAGATCATATTCAACTGCAGAACGAGATCCAACAGCCAGTTCTTCAGCTGTAATAGACAACATTCCGTCTTCATCTTCCTCTACACGCGTGATCCGCACAGGGAAACGATTCAAGCCTAAAGACTCATCTGTGATCGTCACAATGTCCATCGGCTCTAAACGGCAGTACTTCCACCCCAATTCAAACTCATATTCATTTCGAACATAGAGTTTTCGCTGTAATAGCAATTGCACCGCGTGGCGAGCAATTTTTGGCTCACAGAAAAAGTCAAACTTAACGGGATCTTGTGTACGCAGCCCAAACATTTCAATATTTGCTTGGTCCTTGGCTTCAACCGTTTCAGTATTGTATTGGTTAAAACGATTCACGTACTCAATTTGGCAATGGTTATATGCATCGGTATCACGGCTTCGACGCACACGCACAGGCTGATCTTCACCTAAAAAATCATCATCTGTTAAGTGATAAACCGGTTCAAGATTTGGCGTAAATGTCACGCCATTTCCTGTCACTGCGCTATCACCGTATGAACGGATTTTCAAGCCGTCTGGACTTGGTACCACTGCACAATTTACTGCTTCCACAATTTCATTGATGATTTCAAATGCTTCACGCTGTTCAGTCAAAGCAGGACTGATCAACAAATTGGTGGCAGCACAATACGTTCGAAATTCAGATAAATCCGCCATATTCAGACTAGGTGCTGCACCGTACCGAGGATTAGTAATGAAATCTTCAATCACATCAGCGGGATTGGCATCATGAATAGTTTCTGAAAAGGTAATATCGCTAATCACTTCAAAATTGTGATTCGATAAGCTGGCACTCCCCCCCAGATCGTAGTTGGCACATGCGACATAACCGAGAAATGGATAGTGCAATGCCTGATCAGGATGCTTTGATGGGAGATAGCCCCATACAGGATTATAATCTCCATCAAACAATTCAAAGCCTAGCTGATCTATTGGTTTGAGCTGGATACCACCTTCCGTTTTAGGAACAATCTGTTCTTTATCACGCCAGATAATACCAATGTCTTTGATTTTGTTTTCACAAAGCCCAAGCATGAAAGATGCGCTGTAGGTATAAGTCGTGTTTTTGGTTTTTACACCCCCACCCTTACCACCTTGTTTTTTCGTTGTTGTATGGGCTGTGGCTGTAAAATCGCCATACCAAAACATATTGGCAGCAACACGGTTTTTACCGTAAACCAGAGGCTGACAAAGACCGTAAGCTGACTGCTGAATCCGCATTGAATTGATCCGTTTGTCAGATGTGCTGACTGTACCGCCACCAAAAACACCACCCATTTTATAACCCTCTTAAACGATAAAACCCGGCAATTCGCCGGGCTAAACTTCCTTTGGTTCCATCCTGGAGGATGACCCCCTGATGGATATATGAATGAATGATTGTTGGCCATTCAATGACAATTGCACCATGACTAATGCACTTGCCAAAATGATACAGAACAATATCACCAGGTTGTGGCTCGTTTACTTCATCACAAAATTTTCGAATGTGCTCTAAATAACGCTGCCCCATCTGGTGCATGTGCCAATCGGCTGGATATGGACGCGGATCATAATGATCAATAAGCCCCACTGCTTCATAAACTTCACAAAGCAGTGTTGCACAATCGACACCGACACCTTTAACACGGCCTTGGTGATGATAAGGTGTGCCGAGCCACGTCATTGCTTCGTTAACGGCTTCGAGATTTCTTGACATTGATTACCCCAACAAAGGAATTACTGCCTTAGCCATAATTTGAGCTCCTAAATCATTCCAATGACTACTATCATTTGTGAGATAGGGACCTGACTTATTATTAATGCCTTGAATATGCTGTGTTGCAGTTTTCATGTCTCCATAAATAGCAATACAAGCTTCTACCCAACGCTTTGCGGCATCAATTGCCACAATATCAGGGTGATTCTCTCGCAAAAATTGAATTGCTTCTTGATATTTATCTAATGCAGACATCGCTTTTACTGGGCCTTTCACTGAAGCAGTTTGCAGTGAATATTTCAGAGAGCCATCTTCATTTATGCCACCAAAATTCCATGCTATCGAAGCTGTGAAAAAAGCGTATTCTGGATTTAATCCAAAATGAGATGCACGACTAAACATAGATAGCTCATAGTCAGTATTCGTGATGTAGTTATGCGTCAAACCAGCCCATTGTCCAACTGGATATGAACCCGCTGCTGCTGCACCATCATTATGAATACCGAGTTCCGATAAGATTAAATCAGGTTTGAATGACCAAATCTCATTATCTTGAAATCGTGGCAATCCACTAGCACCAGTTGCACTTGTATTATGGGAACCACGAGCAGCATTAATGTATGTAATCATGAATTGTCTTGGCGACCATTCAACGCCCCAATACATCAATCGACCCGCACCTGTATTCGCAATTGTTACATTCTTCTCTGATGCAAGACTGTTTAATGTCGCATTATCACGGCAACGCATTTTCAAACGCTTTTGATAAGTTGTATTACCCTTACTTGAAAGCGTAACTGAAGTGAGAGCACCAGTGACAGGATTCGGAATGTTTACTGGTCTAGCTATTGGATCTGCTTCAACCATGGTAAATACATAGTTGTGTGCTTCCATCCAAGCTTGTGTTGTTTCATCAAAAACTTGGATTTTTTCAGTACCTTCTGCAATAGTGACCTTAGCCTCACATCCGATCGAGTCTGTTCTATAAATAAAATTAAATTGCCAGGCATCTATTGGCACTTTAAATTGAACCGACGCATTTACACTCTCTGAGTAACGCGTCAAACCATCCCGATATGCACCATCATCCCAATTAGATAGATTTGATGCTGTTACAAACGTACCTGATTCAATGAAATAACCAGAATCATAACGTCTGTATTGTTGTCCATCCCATTTCAACGCATCCCAAACGTGGCTGCAAAATGCATTTGAATGCATCATCGGAGGACGTAAAGGACCATCAGAGCGTAATGAGCTATGTTCGCTCGTTCTTGCTGTTAAAGATGTACCGGTATTAATAACAACAATATCTTTATCTTTTAAAAGATGATGTTTTCTGAATTTCGGAAGTTTGTCTGGATAAAGCTGTGCGCCATCCGCTTTTACGTATTTATACCAACCTGCATTATTAATTTGGACAGAAGTATTAGATCCACCACTACTTGTTTGAGGTAACAATGATGCTTTAATCAAAGGTTTAGCGCTGTAAGGCTGAAATGCCGTTGCCATTTCACCCACTTCTAACTGAACATTACCATTCAAAGATGTAGCTGATGATTGTGAATTAAGCTTTTTTAAGCTAACTACAACATGCGTAATGCCTAGTCCAGTTGGCACTTTAAAAGCATGACCACTATTGTCTACCGGTGCGACAAAATTAATATTTTCAACAGCAGTCTGATTCCCATATGCAGTAAAATAACCGCCCTGACCAGTACCAGAAACATCACCATATTTCCCAGCACCACTCAATGTATACCACTCACCCTCAATGACAGGAATCCAATCTGAAGCAGCAATACCAAGCGTATCATTAACAAAATTTTTAGTTCCAGTTGAATAGCGTTTGGTGAAATTTACTTTGGATGGATCAATTAAATTGAAACTAACTTTCTCAATTACATCATTTTCAGTTAATGTTTCAGCGAGAGCCTGTTCTAAACCATCCACAACTTTTTTATCAATTAGAGGCTTATAAGGTTCATAAGCTGTCGCCTGAGATCCTTCTTCAAATTGTGTGGTCGAATCATAAGCCGTGTCTTGCGCACCAGTATTCGTAATGTTGAAAACAGCGAAATTCGCACCAGTAGGTGCAACAGCAGTTCTTGAAGTCGAGTTACTGATCGCTGAAGCAGCCTTATCTGCAGTTGCATACCAAGCAATTTGGACAGCGCCTGAAAGATTTCCAGAAAGCGTATATGTTTTTCCTGCTGTAACTGGTACAAATCCACTGCGACGATATACAGACGAAACAATAATTTTAAGTGCGCTTGGTGAATATTGCTCACCAGCTACGATTTCTGTTTTATTAAATAGATTTTTACCTGTTTTAGAAAAAACTTTTGATTCAACTCCTTTTACAGCATTTTGAGCCCAAGTTTTATCTGCTACATTTTCAGCAAGTTGACCCATTAACTCACGCACTTGAGAGTGTTTTTTCGTTCTATCACGAAATTCAGCTGGTGATGGAATAGGCATAATCTTTACCCCATAAAAAAACCAGCTCAATGGCTGGGTATGGATTAATACAAATTTAGTTAAACGGCGGTTTCAGGTACCGGTACATAAGGCGCACCGCGGAAGTGTTCCTTATTGCTGAAACGGTTGATACAAGTTTCAAGTCGCTTATCACATCCTGGATAAACTTTAATACGCTGCCCTGATTGCGGTGCTTCTAATAATGGCAACGTTAGCAGCAAAGCGCCTGATTCATGCAATCGCACGGTACGTTTTAAGCCAGCATTCCCACCGTCTGAAAACTCAATCACGCCCTGAGTAAACCAACCTTGTGGCTGGCTTAAACTACATAGGATTCGTGCCGTAGTACTCCCTGACTCAATAACTGTATTCACCATGTAATTTTCACGGCGTAATGCACAAGCACTATCAAACAGCGTGTTATTACAGCTTGGCTGGTACAAGTTACGAGGCATCTGAACGGCAAGATCATCTAGGTCAGACGCCACACTTACTTCAATTCGATTGCGATCAAATTTAGGCTCAATCAAACGACCCTCAAATAGAAGCACTGCTCCAGCACTGGTATTAGTTGGATTAATAAGACTTAAGAAAATGCGCTCAAGCTTGAAACGTGCGCCGTCCATTTGGCCATTGTGAAATGCCTTAATAATAGGAATCCCACCAATCGTGTGATCATCAGTCGCATAGATCGTGACATTCAAGTTATCGACTTCAACCCCGAGCGATAAGCTAACGCCTTCACGCTTAATGATTTCACCGCTTGAATAATAAGTATTACCTGCAACGATTAGATTGAAATCATAACTTGTTGCACGTATGACTTCGCCTTGCACTGTGGTGATGGTGTACAGATCTGCCATGACAAATTGATCTTCATTTAACATGGCAATGAGCTGTGGAGATACTGTTCTCATACCTTATTTCCCAATGAGCCAATCATTTCAACTTTATTGGCTTTCCATAATTTGCTCATGAAGTTGGTGTATTGCTGTTCATCGTCAGCGAAACGACAACGATAGTAATACGTTCCTTTCACCTCAAACTTATGACCTTGTTTCAAAGGCTTTGAAAGCGTAACCATGCCTGACTTGGTGACTTGAGCAGTTGTGTCATCCCAAAAAAGATCATCGTCGTTATCACTCCAAAATTGCTGATTGTCGTTTTCATTCCAAAACGTTGGATCCACTTCAAAAACTGTTTCAGCCTTTGTATGTGCCAAAGGAATCACGGAAGTATGCATCTGCTTATACAGTTGGAAACTTGTCGTACTTCCATCACCACTGTAAGAACACGTGTAATCGCAATCGTCAGGCATCTTAAAAAGAAAGGAATGGAATGCACCACGGCGTTCTAGAAAAAAACTTTCGAGTTGCTGTAATTCATTCTTCCCTTTCGATTCACGTAAAAAACCAAATGACAAAGATATTTCATACTTAGGAACGGCCTGGTAACTTGCTCGAAGCTCCCGGCCATTCACTGATTCCATAATCTTTGTATTGAAAATGGGTTTCTTGCTAAGATCCCATTCCAGTCCTGGTAAATCAGGAAACAATACATCAGACACGATTTTCTCCCTTATCGACCAAAATTACGGTTATAGCCTTTCAGACCACCAGCCAATTCACGACCATGCTTTTCCATAAAACGGCGAACGTCTTTTGAATCCCAGGCTTGAATCGTGAAATTGTTAAAGGTTTGCGATGAACCTCCACCACTGCCACCTACTCCTCCATCGGAGGTTAAGCTTTTACCCAGAGCACGGATCGTATTGGCATGCTGTTTAGGCAAGACCATTTCCTCTTCATGCAATTGAGTAAGTGGATTTACGCCAGATGGGATATCGTAGCCACCCCGAGCGGATGCGACCTTACTGACAATACCCGCCACACCCGCAAAAGCAGCTGCACCTAATGCAATGTTTAACGGGAACGGAATTGAAGCCATGGTTTTAGCCATCGCCTCCCAAGCTGACATCATTACTGACTTGATGGTTTCCATGATCTTAAGACCAATACGAGCAAACACTCCCACACCTGTAGCAGTTGTTTTTGCTGTTTCACCCGCAACTACAGCGCCAGTCTGTGTGGCTTGACCTGCAACTTCAGCAGCAGTTTCAGTTTTGATGAATCCAAGCTTTACAGCCAATCGAGTGGCTAAACTAGCGGCATACTTTTTCATTGGCGCCGTGATCATGCTTTGAATAAATGCCCCAGCCAGTTCTGTGAAAATGGCATTCATGGCATTTTTCCAAGTCAGTGTTCCATTCATCATGGATTGAATGCCTTTGTCCCATAGACCGGACATACTTGACGTCAAGCCACCAAACTTATCCTCAAAGTCTTTCATTTCTGCATCTGAAAGAACTCCAACTTGCTTGGTATCGGAAACCTTTCGATCAGTATCCAAATCAGAAATATTGTTCATAATCTGATTCTGATTACCCTGTTTACCAGAGATACCAGACATTTGGTTTTCAAGTGCAAGTCGATCTTCAAGCCCTCTGCGTTTAATTTCACGCAATTTGTCTTCTAACTCTTTTTCAAGCCGTGCTTTTTGAACATTTGAAATCTTTTTAGCATCAAATTCAGCTTGGATATTAGCTTTATCTATTTCATAGGAACGCTGCGCAATGAGTAGATCATTTTCAATGAGTTGCTCTTTGAGTTTTTTAATATCCTCAAATTCCTTAACACGCAAAGCAATTGTTTTATCGCTTGCCTCTTTTTCAGCGACGATTCTAAATTTTACTTTCTCAGCATCTGTGACTTTTGATTTCTCGATATCAGACAAAGCTTTCTTAAGATCCAGAGCAATCTTTTCTTCCTCTGTCGCAAACTTGTATCGGATATCAGCAAGTGCTTTAGCTGCTTGCTCTGCAGCTCTTTCTCTCGCCTTTGCATCGGCATCAGATTTTGATTTAGCTGAACTCCCTTTAGAATCCTTGCCCCCTGTGCCAATACCTTTATTTGGGTTGAATGTTGGTGATGGTATAGGCAGTGGCACAGAGCCAACTACAGTAGGATTTTTCAAGAACAGATTTTGAAGTCTTTGCCCACCTGTCGTTGCGGAATTGACAATAGCGGAACCTGCTGCACCCCAAGCATTGGCTGTGTTACTTACGCCAGTATTCCAACTTGTTTTTAGATTGGTTAGACGCGACTGCATTTGACCTGTATAGCGATCAGTGATCGACCCTAATTGCGATAGGCCACTTTCCCACGATGCTTTGGCAGCTGAGAAGTTAAAGTTCAAAACATTGCTAACAACATTACCAAAGGTCTGGAACTTGATAGACAAAACATCAAGACCGTATTGAATCGTATCTCGGAATCCTCCAAACACATTCATTACACTGTTCACTGAGATATTGATGGCTTGGCATACTGTTGCTACTACCGCACGAATAGCAGCAAAAGCAATTTCAATACTAACTTTTAGGCCAACTGCTACAGCTGCGAATCCATTCATCGCACCAGCGACTAGATCTATAAACCCTACTTGTTGAATCGCTCCATCGCCGATATCGGCTGTTAAATCACTCCAAATCCCACTGATTGTACTAAACAGGCTTTGAACAATATCGAGAAGGCTTTCGAATGTTGTGATTATCGCCGTGACTGCACTATCAATACCCTCTCTGGATCTTGATGCAAAACTAAGGAAATCATTTGCTAGGTTTGTTAGTGCTGGTGCTGCTTGAGCTGCCAGTCTTGTGAATACACCGTCGCTCGTTTGCTGGATTGTACTTAAAGCAGTATTGAATTCCTTAGTCTTCGCAATTGCATCCTGATCCATAATCAAGCCAAGCTCATGTGCTTGATTTGAATATTGCTTTAACTTTTCTGCATTATTCTCAAGCAATGGAGCCAATAGCGTTGCATCATTAGCGATTGACTCCATGTAGAAAGTCATCTCAGCTTGGGATACGTTTGCTTTCTCTAAAGTTTGATAATACTTTTCAAGAATTTGTGGACCAGTAAGACCTTGAAACTCTTTAGCGGTTACACCTACCTTTGGCGCAATTTTTTCGAAGAAATCAGCCATTTCTCCGCCACCAGTTTGCATGAAGTCACCAAACTTATCATTCACATCTTTCATGATGTCAGATAGCTTGTCTTGCTCAACCATGACTGATTTAGAAGCAAATGCCCACTCTTGAAATTCTTTTGTGGTTGTATTAGCCAAGCGTGCTTGAATTTCCAATTCTTTAGATGCTCGACCAACTTCAGACGTTAATGACGCCAATCCAATAGCCGCTGTCCCAACAGAAGCTGCTATACCAACTCCGATCGCAGCAAAGCTTTTAGTCAGATTTCCTGAGATTGATTTGCCAATATCCTCAAACCTATTATTGATATTCTTAGTTATGTCATCCAAACCAGTTTTAATGCTTGAGAAATCCAGTTTAAACTTAACTTTATTCCCTGTATCTTCAATCCGTTTAGCGCCGTCACTAACGATTTTTTCAGCATCATTCATGCCCTTTTTAAGGTCGGAAGTTTTCGCACCGACATGCACTTCTACTCGATTGTTACTCATGATTCCTATCTCGCAGGCATAAAAAAACCGCCTTGAGGCGGTTTGAAATTGATGGATATGCTTAGCGTTTAACACCCAAATATAAAACAGCATTCTGTCGACTGCTTGTTTCAGCTACTGCATACAATGTCTTGTTTGCTAAATCATAATAAGCTACACCTTTAACTTCTTGTCTAGCTAAATAGCAAGGTGAACCACCAAAAACTAAATTGATTGAATAATAAGGCGCATCAGGTACAGCAACAGCACTACCAGAATAATTACAACCACTTTGACCAGTTCCCGAAACAGCTCCAGTATTTGAGATTGTTAAACCTGCACCTTCAATGCCTTGCACAATAGCCGATGTACCGCTATAGGTTCCCGCAATAGTAGAAAGATCCGCATTCGTATTATTTGCCTGGGCATCATAAACCGTATTAAAAGAAACTTGGTTAGATGACGAATAAGATATCGTCCCATTTAAACTTTTCTTAGCATCCACTGTTCCATTTAGGGTTGTGTCATATATAGTAGAGCCACCAAAATAGAAATCTTTACCATTAGTTGCTTTCACAGTATTTCCTGAAACCGTAAAATTACCAGTAATAAATCCGGTTACACCACTTCTATAGGGTGGTGTATATAAAAACCAAAACTTTTTATTTTTATCAACCAATCCAACTACATCCTGACCTTGGTTTGTAGTACCTGTATACACCCCTAAAGTTTCAGCATTAACTACTGGATCCTTTCCCCCATCGTCTACACCATGGTATGAATCACCATCACTACCGCCACCACAAGCTGTTAATGCACAGGCAATGAAACTTATCCCTAATACTTTTTTCATGGTTATTCCAGATAATAAAATTTGTAAATTAAAAAATAGAAATTAATCTTGCTCTGAATGCTTTAATTCAATTTTAGTTCCATCTGTGAACATTATAACTGATGGTTTAAACTCAAATTTAATTTTATCTAAATCCGTATTCAATAGCTTGGTATCTTCTGCCATGAATTCGTTATAGTCCGTACTTCCTTCATACTTGGCAATTGATTTCGCTTTAACACCATCATCGTATGAAAGAGTTAAATTTTTAATAGGGTCACCAAACATATCTTTAAAAGATATTATCCCTTTAAATCCTGCAATATCTTTATCACTATGATTTTCAAAAGCTAGTTGGAATTCGATATCAGTAATTTTATCAATATATTCATAACGAGCATGCCCAGACTTGGAAACAATTGCTGCTGTAAGAATTCCATCCATTTGTTTTTTGACAGCTGCATTTTCAGCTTCAATCTTTGCTTTTAATTCAGCCTGAGCTTTTTCCTTAGCATCTTTGTCTTCAAGCCATTTTTGTTGTTCTTTAATAGCATCACCAACTGTGGTTCCAGGTTCGATTCCATCTCCACCAAAAGCTGCACCCATTCCCTTACGCATCAAGAACTGAGTAAGCAATTTTTTATCTTCTTCATTTAGTTTTTCAATTTGTGGTTTTAGCTCTTCCCATTTTTCAGGATCTGTAGGAATTTGAGCTGATTTTGGATTGCTACATCCAACTAAAAAAAGACTAATTACCCCTGCCATTAAAATATTTTTCATAAAAACTCAGTTGATTGTTATATAAGTCACACAAACTTTAACCAACTCAAGTATATAAATCAATCAGGGCAGCCTTAGCCACCCTGAGGAAAGTTCTGCAGATCCGCAAACAGATCATCTTCATCATCACTTTGCGTATCATCTGAATCAGTACTGTCTTCAATCCCCATAAATGCCTCAAGGATCCGACACAGACGCTGAATACCAACATGGCTGGGAGGACACTGCTTGTGATACGCATTCAATGCTTTGACTCTTGGGAAATCTAATTCACTACGCACATAGTCGTAATCCTTGCCCAAAGTTAGCACCAAATGCGTGTACAGCTCCTCCCAGTCTATTCCCCCGAATCAGTAGCCTGCTCGTCTTCACCTGTATAAACCAGACCAGAAGCCCCCATGACCGTCTCAAATACGGCGTTCACGTGGCCAATATCAAGCAGTTCATCAGCAATGTATTCACGGGTAATTTCAGGATAGTTACGCTTCAATGAGCTATGCGCAACATCTGCCACCAAAGCGAAATCGCTTGGATCGAAGCTTTTCAGCTTTGGCATCAGCTTTTCAGCAGCACCTAATGACAACGGCGCAAAAATCCAAACTTGGCCATTAATTTTAAGCGGATTACCACGTGGGTTTTCGACCTTGTTAAATTGCATTTGGTATTACTCCGAAGTAGACCATTTGAAGACACGGCCTAAATCATCGGCCATTGGCTGGAATTCAAATTCAGGTAGATCGTAATCATCCTGTTTTGAACTGAACGCAAGTTTATTGCTGACACAGCGGAAGAATTCAATACCAAAGAATTTACCCTTGTAATCACGCATCAGATCAACACTGAATTCAGGTGTATAACCCATATCCAAGTTGCTTACGACACCGGACTTGGCACCTGCCACCGTTGCTGAGTATTTAAAGCTGATAAATACCGTTTTACCCACATCAGCTGCTGCAAAGGTATAAACACCTGTCGCTTCATCCACACTGTATTGACCTGTAACCGGTGCACTCGCTACACGCTTTAATGGGATAGCTTTAGCATCAGTCACACCTAAATCTTTCACGAATGTACCGCTATTCGGAACTACTGGCGTTACTGACGCTGCAACGACTTCACCATTGATGGTTTGTGCGACTGTAGTAATACCGCCTTCAGTGACCACGCCACCAAAGAAAATGGAATTCAACAATGCGCCGTTGATACGACCCATTGTCGCTTTACACTTAATCGAACCTTTACCGCGTGCGGCATCCACGGCGAACTGACCACGGCTATAGAGTTCTTTTAAGTCATAGCTGATATCAACTGACGTTGACTGCAGTACGCCGACTTCTACCGGTGTGCCGTTGGTGATGGGATTACCGTGCACATCCTGTAATGGTGTGGCAAAGATTTTGCCGGCACCAAATAAATATTGAGCCATATCGACCTCTTTAAAATGAGAAAACCGCCTTATTGGCGGTCATGGAATTTATGAATTGCTTTAGGTAGTGGTGAGGATCCGAAGCGGAATAATGGCAATCCCTTGGTCATCGAGCATGTTTTCAACTGCTTCAAAAACTTCGATCGTACCCTCGATCCAGCAATGCTCGACTAATCCCCCTAAGGTTTGGTATTCGCAGATATCAGGATTGTCCGGTACAAGCTTGGCACGCACTTGATCAATCATCTGATTCAACTGTACCGACGGCGGTATCGCTGGATCATTTTCATGAATGTAGATATACACTTCCGCTTCAAGCTCAACTTTGGCATCCAAGCCTTTCACAGGCACTTCGGTTTGATTGCCTTGAGTCACGAATAAAGCTGGACGCGCATCAGGTGCCACATTGTTGAAGTGTTTAAGTCTTCGTGATGTCGTCACAAAGCCCTCAATGCCCGACAAGCGGTTAAACAATGCCTGATAAATGGCTTCACTATTCACTGCTTAATCCCCTTTCAATTGCAGCATCAATATTCTTAGGTACAATCTTAGCCACTTCATCCAATGAATCACGCATAAAACGGCGCTCTTTCATGTCGACTTTACGAGAATGCGCTTTAATCATGATTTGACGTGGTGTGATCGGCTGACCAAAGACTTTCTTAATCATCCGAAGATGCGCCTTAATAGTCATAGCACCTTTAAGCCCAAATTCATGCGCAAAGGCATACGGTACCAAGGCACCACCCGCACCGACTGTACCCTCGATCCAATCCTTATCCTCTTCCACCTTGGATGAAACGGATCCTCTTAAACGTCCAGACTGCACATTCAAACGCTGACCTGTCAGCATATCTTCTTGAATGGTGCGCTGAAGTTTAAGTGTGAGTGCATTTACCGTGCGCCGTATTTCAGCACGTACACGTTCATTGACCTCGTTAAAATCAACATCAGCATCAACACGGTAATCACTCATACATCACCTACTTTGCAGCAGCAGTTTCCTTTTTAGATTCTGCTTTGGTTTCAGGTACCGCACGTTTAAAACCATGTGGTGCCAAGATGTGTGCAATGTCGTTATCCGACTCGATCACACCTTTTTCAACCTTGTATGTGGTGCCTGCAATTTCAAGCGAAGTCGCTTTGAAATGATCAGGCGCTTGATACTTAAATGACATGCCTTGCTCCTAAACAACGAAAGCACCAACACCCAAACGATTAGGGTTGGTACCATCATTGCCGATTGGAATTGAATTTTTTAATGCCAGGTAACGCTGACCATAAATGCTTTGGTTATAAAACGCATCGGTACCAGAACGTGAAAAGCTCACACTCTGACCTGCAATGGTCATACTCGAAGCATCTGAAAAGCTGTTACCTGACTTTGATTTGAGTGCAACCTTGAGAATATGTGCTGCATATAGACCCACAGCACGTTCTTTCAGATCACCAAATTCAAGTGACTTCACAACGAGATCCGCTTCCTCTAATGCGTCTGCAATTTCTGCATCAGGAAGATTCATCAGCGCCGTGTCGTACTTGAACTTCAATTTAAAAGCTTGTGGGTCCATAGATCACCTTATTCAGTGGCTTGAGTAAGTTTGGCTTGCAGCTGCTCAGGGGTTTCATCTTCAGTAAAGGTGATTCCAAGATCTGTCAGCGCTTTACGCACGTCATCAATCGTCAAGTCAGTCCCTTTGGATTTATCGCCCTTGCCTTTGCCATCATCAGGCTTGCCAGCTTGAGCACCTTTACCACGACCTGAAGCAGGTTTTGAATCACCAACTTCTGCAATTTCTTCAATGCTTAGCTCACCAGCATCAATCAAATGCTTAGCGAACTTGTTCTTTTGAAGTGCCTTGTGCTGGTCGGCTTCAAGTGCTATGGCGATGCCTGTTGGTAAAGTTGCTACCCCAGCAAAAACAAAAGCGGCATTAGAGCCGCTGTATTTATATGAATATTTAGCCATGTGGTTTTAATCCTTATGCATGGTCAAGGTAACGAAGCGAATCAACACGCTTCAGCCAAACGCCCTGGTATTTGTAGTGACCAGGTACAAGCACATCCAAGCCTTTGGGTTGTGCCGTCAAGAACTCAACGCTATTACCTTTGAACTGGATACATGATGGATCACGGCGGTAGATGATCGAACGGTCAGCACTTGCGGTACCCTTACCATTACCACGGCCAGATCCACGGATGGTCAATGGTTTGCCTTGAGTTGAGAAGATATTGTTTTCTTCAATGTACTTCAGGAATGTTTTACCACCTGAATCTGGCACGACACGTGTTGAAAGGTGTGTGTATTGCGCTGACGCCATCAGGTAGGTATCAGGTTCAATGGATGCATCACCGTCAAACAAGTCTGTCGAGCTTGCCAACGAGTTATTGAAGTCAGATAAAACTTCTTCAATGGTCGCCGTAGACCAATCATGCTGACCTGTCACAATAGTGACGCCTGTTTGGTTTAAGAAGCCATTCACCTGTTCAAGTTGACCACTCGCATTGGCTTTGGTGTAACCATACCAAGCCACATTCGACATGTGCTTTTCAGCTGCCAAATTTGCAGCCTGAACTTTATCCGCTTCAAGCGTGAGGTTCATTTGCTGTGCGGTCGCCAATTCAACCACTGAATATTGGTAGCCAATCACACCGACTTTCACTGGTAGGCTTACAGTATCGTATTCAACTTCAGCAAGCGGAATATCATCACCTGTACCAGCATAGTCTTCGCCGATACCCACGCCTTTTTTACGAGAAAGGATTTCACCACCACCATAAACCGCATTTACATTGGTCACTGGGATGAACTTGGCGTAGTCAAGGACCTGTGCAAGCTGTGGTGTAATTTCGTTTTGTTCTTCGATCTTTACGAAGAGCTGTGCCAATGCATCCATGTTGAACGCATCGCCAACTTGTGCCTGAATGGCATGTGAAATCGGCGTTAAACGCGCTTTCATTTTTGCTAATTTGCTCATGTTTAATTAAGCTCCACGAAGATTAAGAAGGGCTAAACCATCGGCACCTGTCACGGTTTCCCATGCTGCACCTGGTAATACTGTTCCGTCAGTTGCTGAGCTCGACAAAGAACCCAACGGCGCTGCTGTGGTACCGTTTGCAGTTTTTACGTATACCGCAGCAGTAATGTCAGTGATTGGCGCTGTAGGCTTGACCCAAATTGCACCTTCAAACATCACTGGCACCATATCAGCCGCTTTATAGGATTCTTTGCCAGCCGCCGTTTTGCCTGATTTACCAACACCGTGGCGTACCACGACACCAAAACGTGTAGGTATAGCACCTGCCACAGCCGTTACTGATTTGCCATCAGTCGTGCGCACAACCACATCACCGTCATTGACTAAAGTCAGACCTGAAAGTGGTAATGACAGTACAACCTCTTTGGCAGTTAAACGGCCACGCTGACCGACCACCGCATTTAATTGCTGAACCATGATTCAAGTTCCCCTTAAATTGTTTTGTATGCAGCAGACTTGTCATAACCCTTATTTTCTTTAGGGTCTTGACCTTGGTTTTGCTGTTTTTGCTGTTGATGTAATGCATCACCGACTGCATTGCCTGGTATGGTCGACTTCACTGCTGACAGTGCACGGAAGACCGTGTCGATCTGCTCAGGTTTAGCATCACCGACGGCGACACCACCGAGTACAGCGGTCACCAATGTGTCACCTGCTTTGGCTGCAATCACATCACGTTTGATTTGCTCACATGAACAGCCTTCAGTTTTGATACCTGGTACCAATGCAACGGCATCCGCAACCACTGACGCACGTTCAGCGACGACCTGATCAAGCTTTTCAGGTGTGATTTGGTTTTTCTCAAGATCACCGACTTTTTGCTTAAGTTCTGCATTTTCAGTCTGCAAGGTATCAACCACTGCTTGTACAGCTGGCAATTCATCACCGATGGCAAATTGTTTATCACCGACTTTGAGTTTTGCTGCTTTTAAGTTTTCAAGTTGGTCTTCTTGTTGCTTTACAGCATCAGCTAGCGCTTGGTTGTCACCAATCTCAAAGCGAATACCGTTTACTTTAATTTCCATCTTTTTCCCCTTTGGGTTTGGTTTATGGTCACCGACGCGACAATCACCGCCACAGCGACCGTATTTCACCAGCGCCACGTGATTGCCTTTAAAATTGATAAATTTGGCTTGATACGGCGTACCATCAGGTGCCGTGCCTTGTTCAAGGACGAGATCAGCCGCGTAGCCCAATGAGATCTCAACACGCTCATTGTTCTGAATAGCATTAATACTGTTCTGATCTTTGATGATCAGATCACCCAGCATGAATTCACCCTCTTGGCGCACATTCTCACAATCGCCAATGTGGTAGTCCTTCCAGTTGGACGCATTGATTTCATTTTTAGGTGGGTGATAGTCCGTTGCATCTACGCCGTCGAAGCTCTTGATCACTTCCGGTTTGAATAGATCCTCTGCTGCCACATAGACATTGATGACCTGATCCGCTGAATAGCCTTCCAAATTTGGAAATTCATAAGCGTAGTACTGACGAACTTGAGGTGCTTTGGCCAAACGAACGTTGACGCATTTCAGATACCCTTCTTGAGTAAATGAGCGTGTACTTTCGCTTGGTGCAAAGTCACCAATTTTGAGTTGGTAAATGAGTTTCATAAATTGTGCTCAATAAAAAACCCACCATTAGGTGGGTTTGATGCGTGAATATACTTAGCTTGCCTGTCTCTCTTTTATACGTTCTATATAGTCTTTATGTACAGCACTTAGATTTTCTATGATTTTGCCTAAATCTAAATTTGATAATTTACACATAAATTTCTCACCCTTTCTTGGGTTTTCATCTTTAAAAACTACAAAATCAACCACAGCTGTCATTTCAAAATTCATATGACTAACCGCATTTCTTATATGACGTAGATAATCTATTCGATCTCTATCCGAATTGTATGTCGTTTCTACGTTGGGCTTTAATGTTTGAGCTATATAAAGATTTATTTCATCATATTTTTCTTGATATTCATCAAAAATGGTTTCTTTTGGGATTACAAGCATTACGTACAAAGCGACAGGAATGGTTCCTTGATTGATAACACCTCTATCTGCAATACAATTTTGAGTAAACTTATCACTAAAATCTAGTTTTTTATAAGCTTCAGATTGTACAAACTTAAGACTATGCATCTCAAAAAGCCAAATAAAATTCATGTAAGTTTGAATAATTAAGTTTTCGTGCTCAGTATATTTTACAGCCATTTTCAAATACTTTTGTGAAAATTACTTTTTAGCATGAAACTACCATTCTAATATAATTAGCAATAAAAAAACCCACCTAAGTGGGTTTAAAGAATAAAAGCCTTTTAAGCGTCTAATTTTCCAATATTTGGAAATTTGTCAGGGCCCATCATAAGTATTGTTTTTAATACCCCCGTTTCCTCATTTAGCAAAACATCGCCTATATCAGCTATATTTTTTTGACCATTTACATAAAAAGGCCCGTCAACCGTAACATAATGAGCGAAACCTTCAGGAATCTCAATATCTGAAACTGGCTTATAATTAACTCTAATGCTGTGTGGATTTCCATTGATATCTGTAAAATTTAACTCACGCATAATTAGTCCTCACTTAAGCCATAAATCCTAAAGGTGGTGAATCTTCTTCAATATCATTTAAACTACATTCAATTTTTAATGGACCATTTTCACCTTTCGCCTCACACAAAGCAGTACCTTTTTCAAGATCAATTTCCAATATTTTGAATTTCGGCTTAATCCATACTTCATCGCCGATTTTTAAATCACTCATTTTTAATTATCCTAAAGTTAAAAACCATCTATATGGTTTAATGGAAAGTTTTCAACCCTAATCCCTCAAAATATCCTCATAATTCGGCAATGCCGTGCATCGACATTTAATCTTCTGACCAGGATGACCACCCTTAGGAGGTAAATCCCATCGAAAGGTTTTACCATGATGGCTTCGGCATAACGGACGTACACGATCATCGTTGGAATCTTGCCAATCGTATGTTTCCACACCCATGGATTCCTGACGCTTCTTGTTGATAGCGCCGTTGATCTTGCCCATCTGGTCGGCTGCAATCAGTCGTGCACGAAAGTCCGTACTATGACCGAGCTTTTTAATTTCCTGCGCCAATGCCTCATTGGTCTGCCCTGTCTGCAAGGCATTCATCACTAAGGCTTCAAGCTTATCAGTGTATTGACTTGGGATAGACTTAATCAGTGAAACGTTTGCAGCAATCTGATTATCGATTTCATCCTGGATATCAGCACCACGGAAAAACGGCGTAAGGTCCACACCAAGAATGGTCTTGGTATGCCTAGCAATCTGCTTATCCACTTCCTTGCTGGTATGCATCACCACCTTAGTGGCCAAAGATACCGACACTTCCATGGTGTACTTGACCATCTTTTCACGTAACGCCGTGAATAGATCCGTCACCCAGCTGTCACCAATGTTCTGCCCTACGGTAGGTAAAACAAAATCCTTGGTTTGTTCCTGGCAAAATTTAGAGATTTCCAAAAGCTGACGTGTATAGAACAACTCAACACGGCGATTGACCTTGACGGCCTTAGGCTTTGCCTTACGTCCTTTCTTACTTTTCTTGATCTGCTGAAGCTGAGGCTTAAGGATCTGTATGATCGTCGTCATTGACTGTCACCATGGTTTCCAGCAATTTGATGTGATCTTCACTAATCACAGAGTAAACACCGTCAATATTAAGCTGACGTGCGATCTGAGGCTCAGTGATGATGCCCATATTGAGATACTTTTCATCACGCTCAGCATTGGCTTTTTCCACCTCTGCACGGACTTTCGCATCTAATTGCCAAAGCGGATTAAATACGACATTCAGCTCAGGTATTTGACGCCCAAATGTAGACTGACAGATCACGGCGAGGAACTTCATCAAGATCGGCTTGACGTGCCATTCTTGCTTCGTTGCGATCGTATCGTAATAGTTACGTGTGTCATATTCACCAGTGGCATTCATACCTGCAGGAGATTGCATAAACAGCATCGTGTAAGGAATCTCTGCGGCACCCGCCGTCTGGACTGAGAATTCACGCATCATGTCAGGCAAGCCAGCGAAGTTATACGTCTTGGAGCTGTATTCTTCCTCAGCATCAAGGACCAGCATGCCGTTTAAGCTTTTCATCAAGCCCACGGACATGAAACGCTCCATGACGCCTTTCATATCCTCTTTGATCTTATCGACCAAGTTAGGCGTTTGAATGACGTCAATCTTCGACTCATGAATCAGACTTGCTGAGCCTTTTTTCACACTGGCATGGTCAAGTAAATCCTCATAGACTTCTTGCAAGATGCTTTGAGGCTCTTCATTGACCACATCTGCATGAGCAATACGAATCAAGCGAGTATGGTGAATGCGCTTCTTAGCTTCATTCCCCATTTTCATCTCGTAAAATTCAGGCTGTTTCAGTAGTCCACAACATGCCGACGGCGGTAAATAACTGTTTTTATCCGCCGTGATATATTTCTTTTTCACGACCGTAAAGAATTCCAAACGCCCTTGACCGAGTTTAGAAATATCTGAAGGTTGATCTAAGGCAGCACCGTCAGCCGTTCCAAGCAGGATGTACACAACGCCGTAGAGGCGAGAAAGAATCAGGCCTGATAAAAGCACATGCTCTAATTGAAACGCCTTACACGCTTCCTCAAGCCGTTTTAGATCATCACCTTGAATGCCTTCATAGAACCAACCTGCACGAAGCATGTCCGAAGCAGGACGGTTGACGATACGCCGTGCAAGCCAGTTTTGGTACACCGCTTCAAGCTGTTCATCATCAATGTCTTTACGTACGAACTTTCCAGCACTGGCTTTATCGCGCTCAGTACCAATGTTTGATACCAAGTTTGTATATGCACCAGCATCGCCAATGGCGTTAATTGCTTTTTTGACAGCATCAGCGACCATGGTTTTAATCTTGCCGTCTGCATTGTTTTTATCTTTAGCCATAAATACCTCTAATCAAATACAGTCGGCTTTTTCGCAAGTGAATCATTAATCGCATCGATGGTCGGATCCCACTGGTCATCATGCTCATGTGACATGCTGGCAGTCAGCCCTTCGATCTCTTCCACATAGTTCAATAGCCACGGCGCACTCACAGGCAACATGACACGACCATCTTCAACGTAGAACACCACGTCCATGGTTCGCGTCAGCTTGTCCGTATCACGCTGAATTGCTTTGATTGGTAATGTTGTTTCACGCGAAATGTTTTGGATCAGCATCGTTCCAGATGCCTTGTCCTCGATAGCCATGTATCGAAGCTTGCCGATCTTGGTATTGCTTTCCTTGTGCTTATTGATGAAAGCTTTAGCTTCCTTAATCAGCTCAGGTGCTTCCCATTTACCACGGCGCACGTCGATGATGTACAGGCGATTGTCATGCCCAAGACCTGCACACAAGAACACTGAATAGTCGTTATGCTCTTTGGTTTTTTGCGCCGTATCTGCCCAAATTGCACGCCACTTGAGTGGAGGCAATTCGAGATAGCGACCGAACCATTCAGCCTTAACAAGATCACCACCGAGCTTTTTAGGCTCTTGCTGGTACTGACTGCTAAACGTATAACGAGACACCGTAGCGCCGTCTTTATCCTCACCGCCTTTCTCTAACTGCAGTAATGACTGTAACGATTCTTTCAGCGACCAATAGCTTTGACGTCCTTTCTCATCACGTTCGACATCACGTGGCACCTTACGGCGTATATGCTCAGGCAATGAGTTGATGTAATCATCATCAATCAGTGCCGGTATCGAGATCTGATGCCATTTCCCTGGCACGTTGCCAGTCATCACAAAGTTAGTCGGATCCTCAACGTGTAAACGCTGCATGATCAGAATAATCGGTGTAGATGATTTGGCTTTACGTGAGTTGACCGTGTTCAGAATCTTACGGTTTGCCTTGTTACGTGCCGTCTTACTGAATGCATCTTCAGGCTTGAGCGGATCGTCCAGGATAATCGCACCGGTAAATCCAGCATCTGCCAAAGTACCTGCACGGCGACCTGTCACCTGACCACCCATCGAAGCGGAATAAACATGCCCCGCTTCATAGCCATCTACAGTAGTTTTCCAACTTGCCTTAGCATCGGTACTGGTCGAGATCTTCACAGGCCATAAGCCCTGAAAATCGACCGATTTCACGATGTTTCGCGCCGTGGATGACACATCCTCTACAAGTGACTGCGAGAATGACAAATATAAAAATCGTGAACGCTGATTCCGTGCGATACCACGTGCAATCAGATTGGTTAGTAATTCAGTCTTACCTGAACCTGGTGGAACGTTAATGACTAAATTTTCAATGTTTCCCGCAATGACTTCATCAATCGCCCAAGCGATATATTCATGGTGCCAATTGACCGAAAACTTAAAGCCCATTCTTGGCATGAAAAAACGGCGTGTGAAAAACAAATGTTCACGTTCACATTTCTCACGTTCGATCTTTATCTCAAGCGGTCTAGTATTTACTTTCGAGTTCATCTAACACCTGCTTCACTAATTCAGGGCTAGCATCCACGTAGGTAACATTCTCGCTTTGTAATGGTCCACCACCTGCGCCAGTCAATTCTGTTTTATTGGTGTACTTGCCACCGACGTCTTCAGCCACCTGTTTAAGAATGGTCAGCTGTAAAATCGGATTGCGTTTGTTCTGTGGGTTATTCAGCAAATTCTCATAATGACGTAAACGCACGGCGAGATTCGCCAAGGGCATTTCATCTGTGTTTTTACGGAACTGCTCCCGGGTTTTATAAAATTCGTCAGCCAGTACCTTACTGAGGTTTTGCCCTGTCCGTTTGGTCGGGTCGTATGCCTCACACTGCTGACGTGAAATAGTGATGCCAAACTCTTGTTGGACAAGCTCAACGGTTTCAGTAGGTGTATTCCACTGCGCTAAGCTACGCACGATAAAGAGTTTGTGCTTTTGATTTAGCGTTGCCATTGCTCTTTATCCGTCCAACTTCGTCCAACTGAATAGACAAAAAAATTTAAACGACCTTCAGAAAGCAAGTACCGCACGCATGGTAAATATCGGCTCTTGAAATTTCAGGTCGCTGTTTCGCTGCATCAATCATGGTTTGAACTTCTTCGCTTGCACCATAACGGCGTACCACACCAGTGAATTCCTCCACGTCATGCCCCTTGATCTCAAGCTTAGGTAAGCCTGTTTCACGATTGAATTGAGGAATACCCCATTCATCACGCTTGTGCGCAATGTGGTAAAGCTCATGCTCCACCAGTGCACAAAATGCAATGTCATTCGCCACCTGGGCAAATTTGGCATCAACCGTAATAAGATATTCAGGAACTTGACCGAACCATTGCTCAAATTGTTCCTCTTGGCGTGCTTTCTTCCATCCACCCACATTGATCATGACTTTTTCAGCCTGACCAACAACAAAGCGACCCTGTTTGATGAATCCACCATTTGCCCACATCACGGCAATCTGTGGCCAATAAAATGAGTCTAAGTGAACGTGATCAGGGTTAAATACTTCGGAATTTTCATCCAGAAATACCGCTTTAATCCATGCCCACAGTTCTGGTGCCGGCATAAAGTTAGGCGTATCTAAATCGAATATTTCTTTTGGTGGGTATGGCCGAACTGGTATGGCTTGTCCGACTTCATTGATCATTGCAGTACGTTCCGTAAGTTTCGGATGCGCTCCTTAAGCTCAATCATGATTTCATCAATCGCGATCATTTGATGACGCTTAAGACCTGAACGGCTGAGGTTCTGATACTTAGACAGCTCAGCACTGCAAAATTCTAAGTCTTGTTTCGCCTGTACTTTGTCTGTCATGGGCACCACCAATAAGAAAAGAAAAACCCCTCAACATCTAGAATGCGAGGGGCCTATGTGCCGTAATCCGTTCGGCAAAAATTTCATCCATTAAAAAACCACCGCTAAGGTGGTTTCTTTATTCAGTCTTAAGCTATCAGCCACAAGATGCTTGGACGATAATTTTGGTTCGCGGATCAGTAACTACTGTCACTCTCTCTAAACGGTAATCTAAAGTTACCGGTTGGCCAGGTGCTACCATACGTACAATTTCAGCATTAGTCTTGGCTTTAATTGCTGCTTCGGATAGACCAGTTTGACCAACAAGCTTTGTCGCTTCGTCACGCATACATTCAGTCATCATATCTGGTTGTTGAGAAGGTAGCTTTTCAGGAGTATTCGCACAAGCTGTTAATGTGACTGCTACTAGAATTAAAGATAAATTCTGGATAATTTTCATAAGTTTCTGTCTTGTTGGAATAAAAAATTAATCATACCGAATAAGAAAGTATCGGTTGCAGGCTTAACAACAGTCTATATATTCTGCTTAATCAGAAAAATAATGAACTGTCGCAATAGTTATCTAGTGCATTCCCCAGACTTTTAACAGTGATAACGGGAAAACCTCCCAAAGGAGGTTCTATGCATAGATTTAAATTTTAACCACAAAATGCCTTAAGAATAGTTTGGGTTTGTGGATCAGCAATTACAGTAACTCGTCCTGGATGATAATCTTTAGTTATAGGTTGGCCCGGTGCAACCAGTCTAACAACCTCAGAATTTGTTTTTGATTTGATATCAGCCTCGCTCGATAATGTCGTACGTGCTAATTTTGCTGCACTTTCAGGCACGCATTTTTTCATCATCTCAGGCTTGTGAACAATTTCTGTATCAGGAGTACCTGCACAAGCAGTCAAAGTCACTGCTGCAATAATAAGTGACACATTATAAATAATTTTCATAAGCTTCTATCTTTCACATATAAAAGCAGGATGATACCTAGGTCGGCTTGAGCAAGCCTAGCCATATCAACAATGTTAATACACTTCTTTAAATATTGAAATTTAAAAAACCCACTTAACTCTCCCAAATTAAGCAGGCTCATGTCAGGTCAACAATCTCTTTCATTGTTTTTATACACCTGTATCTTAGCAAATAATTTATCTAACTAAATATAATTATTTGCTTCTTTAGACCAAGGGATAATCACCCAACCTCTTTCAAGCAATCACGGCACTCTTTCTGGTTATCACTGATCTCAGTTACACCGTGAAGACCAAATAAGCAGAATATAAATTGGAGCATACTTTTCTCCAAACAAAAAAATACCTCCTTTATAGGGAAAGGAGGCAGAAACTTAATAGAAACTACAGCCATAGAATCTGGCCCAAATTATATACATAATAATATTATATACAAGGCTTATTAAAATCTTGGTAAGACAGCCCTCTTCGCGGGGCCAGACGCTACTCACAATCACACACACCTAACATGCACGGTCTGCTTTACTTGCTTTCAATCCTCTTTAGGTCGGGGCGCTACTCCCTAGTCTAGATTCCCGAAGGAGGTTTACTCGAAGGCATGTTCCACTGGTCAGCACTCCAGTAGGAATTAAAAAGGGCCTACAAATCCTGTAGACCCTTTAATTGGCGGCAATTCAATTTAAACCACTGCGAATAAAGTTAAGCCGCCATAACGCAAAAAGCCCACATTTCTGCGAGCCTTTACGGTAATTATCAGTCTGTCCTGATCGTCATTTGCTTTCACACAAATTAAGCTAGACAGCCATAATATGACCATCTTATAAAAACTATAGCTTAAATTCCGTTTAAATGGAATCTTCAGGTACGCAATTCTTTGTAAGTATTTTTTTTATACATTTCAATTGCCTTAGATGCCTCATCTATCGCTGATTCTATAGCGATTTCCATCATTGCTTCATACGGTTTCCAAGTTTTTCGATAATTATCAACCGTCATCTGGTGGCAATTAATACCCGCATAATACAAACGCCCCTGTGCTGTGAAATTAGCCTCAAGCTGAGGATCCAATGCAAAGTCTATGACCATACGTGCAATCAGGTACGCCATGTGATTTATTGTGATGTGTTCAGGTTCGCGCTTTTTATCTGCCATGGCGTTTTTAAGCATGATATTTACCAGATGCCCACGAACATATTCGTAATCACTCTCGCATTTACCATCAAATACAATCAAAGCCGTAACTGACTTGGCTAACTGTGTTTCCATAGATGCAATAGCACCCAAGCGATCTTCATAATTCAAAGGCTTCTCTCCAGTGCCACGCACATTTGGTTCAAAATTTGGCGACTTAGCCGTAATGCCATGAGTCAGCCATTCAAATTGTTCAAACTTTTCCGCCACTGCTGCATTCATCCCTTCACCAATCCCTCAATCTGATTAATTGCAAAACCGCTTGTCACTTGCTCTGTGCTAAACCGTAAAACCTGATAACCCATCATTGTTGCTGTGTTGTATTTCTCCATATCCCCCAAATAACCTTTACCCCTTGTATGCCTGCCGCCTGACCATATACCCCCTTCAACTTCGATCAGCAGCTTCGTATTCTTAATATGAAAATCTGCCCGCCATTTTCGTGATGTGTGAAATTTAAATTCCTGCACAAAATCTATTTTTAAGGCTTTCAGCTGCTGAACCAGTTTCGCTTCTCCCTCACTGGCGACTTTCTGCCCCTTCACCTTTTTCGGCCTTTTGGCGGCAGTCTTGCGATCACCACCGTATAGTTTTTTATATTCAGCGAGTGAGATGCTGGTCATTCACCCCATACCTCCAACTTTCAAAACAACGGCGCCAATTGCCATGAAAATAAACAACAATGCTTTGTTTAAATCCTTCATCCGATCACCTTCACTGTGAATATTTGTTTTGTTTTTTCAGTTACTACAAAGCCTTCTGGCTTCTGTCCATCACCGATGATGTAACCCGCTCTCTCCAGCTGGTCTGCAAAAGTTCTGGCCGGTCTTCTGGTGCCACCAATCCATGCATTAATTTCATTTATCGAAGTACGGCCTGATTTCTTCATCATTTGTCGCAATACCAGGATCATCCGTTCACCCTGTACAACTGCATGTTTAGATCGGCACCAGTCCACGGTTTGAAAGTCATGCTCTACTTTTTGCTGTGCCATACCCGCTCCCCATCAATAGATCCGAAACCACACAACAAACACGCAACGTCATATCCGTGTTCACATGCTTCAGCCGGGATAACCTCAACATCATCTGGAAAGCACATGAATGGTCGGCCATCATCCAGACGTCCAAATACGCGCCCATCTTCCAGACGGTCAATAGCTCCCCGGCCAGTGAATCTGGTACCTGAAAACTCAGTGCTTGATTCAGATGTGAAGTCGACTTTTACGCAATTGCCTACCTGCATACTCACACCCCACCCCCTGCGCTTTCATTCAAGCTGCTTTCAGATAGATATTCGAATGCGCCTTTAGCCACAATTGGAACTTGTCCATTTCCAATGGCTTTAAGCCGGTCCACCCGATGGGCCACCCCATTAGCCACTCGACCCAGTTCGGGTTCAAGACTCCACCACCGTGACCACTCTTTACCGCACCAGCCAACCCATTTTGATGATGAGGGCTGACCTTGCCGCGCTTGTTCCCATCCGAAGCCTTGGGCGTTGGATACATTTGAATAATTGCACCTAGAGTTGGAGATTTTCTTGTGAAGTCCGCCGGTGATCCGTTTCTCTTCCAGTCCGATGCTACTGGCGTGGGCCACAATCCAGATTCGGTCACGCTGATGGGGCGCTCCAAAGTTAGATGCTGAAAAACGTGCCCATTGTGCGTCATACCCCATTTCGGCAAGGTCACTGATGACTCGGGTAAGTCCTCTGGAAACAAGCATTGGTGAGTTTTCCACGAACACGTATTGAGGTCGTACTTCACCGATAATTCGTGCCATTTCTGCCCAAAGCCCAGAGCGTTCTCCATCGATCCCTGCGCCTTTACCTGCGGAACTGATGTCTTGGCATGGAAATCCGCCAGATATAACGTCAATAATTCCCCTCCATGGTTTTCCGTCAAAAGTTGTAATGTCAGACCAAATTGGGAAAGGCGCGAGAATTCCATCGTTTTGTCGTTGCGCCAGAACTTGTGCTGCGTAGGCATCACGTTCAACTGCGCAAACTGTGTTCCACCCCAAGAGATGCGATCCGAGTATTCCGCCACCAGCGCCTGCGAAAAGAGCCAACTCATTTAAACCACCTTTATTTTTAGTTTGTTCAAGCCAATCGATTGTTAGGTTGTCATGCTGATCCTTCACACCCCACCTCTCATACGTGCATCAGACCAATTGCACTCCACCATATCCAGGCCATCGTGCTGGAAACGGGACCACAGGCGGTCACCCAAATCCTTACGCAGTTCTTCCAGCGTAAAGTTTGAAATCAGCATCGTTGGTTTGCCTTCGTCATAGCGGGAATACAAAACCTTGTGGACCAGCTGCAGACGGTTTTCATGTCGATCATGCAGGCCGTATTCATCCAGAATCAGGAGGTCATATTCCGTAAACCGGTAGATTGCGTTTGATTCGCTGTCATTAGCCTCTTTCTTCCAGGCATTGGCAATCTCATTGGCCATGTCTTCGGAAGTGATGTAACGGGCATATTTACCGCGCTCCAATACGTTTCTGGCCACTGCACAGGACAGATGTGTTTTACCGGTACCCGTACGGCCCACCATGATCAGGTTGCGTGTTTTACCGGCAATGAAATCCTTGGTGAATTTCATGCAGGTCATTTTTGCCAGCTTCTGGCCATCGTTCTGGGTCTGGTATTCAGCAAAGCCGCTTTGAGCATGACGGGCTGGCAACTTGGCACCGGCAAAGTGTTTTTTACGCACTTCGGTATCTACCTGCTTCTGGTGTTCACGGTTTGCCTGGTTCAGGTTTTCTTTAGCACAGGTACCGCAAATCGGGCCACCACCGGTGATCAGTTTTGGCTCGGCGTGGATCGCACAAAGCTCGTGACTGACTTCAAGATTGAATTGTTGAGTAACAGCGGTTGAGTTCATATCAAATCCCCCAGCTCAATGTCATCGGTGCACGGCGCGTAGTGCTGGATCTCTCCCCAGGCATCGTTGACGTTTCGAGAATGGCCCGACTGACTCAGTGGTTTTTCGAATTGAGCCGATCTTTGGCCAACCTTGCTGCGTTTCACCCACTTCACGAAATTTGCATACATCTGGGTCGGTGTGAGTGAGCCAGCGTTCAAACGGGGTTCGTAATACGCATTCACCTCAAGCAGAATTTGATCAACCTGCTCTTGGGTCATTTTGGCTTCACCTGATCGCTGTAACCAGGAATTCAGTGAGTGCAAATCAGGTGTCCAGATTTGTAAAACCTGATCGACTGAATTTTCTTGCGCGCTACACTCTTTAAAATTTTCTTTAATATTTTCTTTAAGTGTTTCTTTAATAGGGTCCCGTTCAACGGTACTAGTCCCGTCCCCTTTGATGGGACTACCCCCGTCCCGTTTCGTGGTACTAGTCCCGTCCCCTTCAATAGGACTAGTCCCGTTTGAAGGTAGTCCCGTTTCATGGGACTGGTTAAGGGACAAACTGTACACATTTAAACAGCCGGTTTTGCGCTCAACTTTGATGAGTTTTTTATCTTCCAGTTCCTTGATACAGGTCATCACCGTGTCGCGTTTTTTGATGCCGCAATACTTCTGAAATTGGGTAATTGAGATTGAGTGAGATGCACGATCAAAGCCGGATGTTTGCCGCACAATGAACATAAGGCACTTAAAAGCTTTATCGTTTAATTGCGCCATTATCTGGTCGTCAATTAAAGAGTTAGGCGTTCTTGTGTAGCCCTCTTCTTTTTTTGACATTACTTGTCGCTCTTTTTTGGGGAACCAAACCACTTCAGCTTGAGGTGCTGCTGGTTCATGTGCTAAATTTGCTCTTGCATTCATATTTGATTTACCTCGAATAAGAATCTCAAAAGCCTGATCTTGACCATCAGGCTTTTTCTTTTTCATCAACACAGGCATGGACCTGCGCATCCAGTTCAGCTAAGACCATGTGAAGCGTGTGGATGACTTTGGACATATCCATTGCCTCTCCCAGCGTTACCCGGCCATCAGCCATCATTTCCTTGAAAACCGCCTGTATATCTCCACCAGCAATTCCCATATTCAAAATCAGTTCTGTCAGTGCAGAATCCCGGCATTCGGGAATGACCGGTAAATCAATAGCGACTTTCCCATGTTCAGCATTGAGGCTTTGCAAAATGCGTGGATCGCCTGTAATGGCCATGAGTTTTGAGGCCTCAAGAAGTGAAATATGGTGCGTTTCGGTATTCGGATTTACTTTGCTGTTGAGAACAGCCGGGCTTTTAATACCCATGCGTGGAGCCAGTGCATTTGCACCGCCTGGGTAGTCGTGCACCGTATGATAAGCCGCGTCTACAATGTTCATTTGAGATTCCTTTGAACGTGTTTATAAGTTCAATCCGACTTACGCTACTTGAGTATTGTGGTTTAAGGGCTTCTGCCCCTTAGCTAAATCACGGACTTGATACTCACGAGCTAAAGGAATTTTGTTTTCAGGCCACTGACTAATAGCTTGAGAGCTAATACCTAATTTAATGGCCAGCTCTGTAACGTTGCATTTCAAAAGTGAAAGTGCTTCTGTTTTGGTCATAATCTTACCCGCTAAAGTAACTTTTCTTACCATATTAAAAAGCATAAAACTTACCATGTCAAATGGTAAGATTTCTTACGAAAAAATTGGGCGCGACACTTATGGAAACTCTTGGTACACGCTTCAAAGCATTAAGAAAATCTAGAAAATTGACTCAGCAACAAGTAGCTGATGCTATTGGGGTTTCTAAAACATCAGTAATCTATTGGGAAAAGGATGAAAACCTACCCAAACACGATAGCTTGATGGCGTTATCAAAGATATTAGGGGTGAATTCAGATTACCTTTTACATGGAAAAGGAGCTGATATAGGACCAAACGTCACTGCCCCTTTCCCTATTGCTGGTCGTTTGATACCTGTTATTTCCTGGGTACAAGCTGGATCTTGGACCACAGTTGACTCCGTTCCAGCCGGTACTCAATTTGAAGAATGGCTGCCACCTAACCCTAAATGTGGAAAGAATGGATATGGCTTAGAGGTCGTTGGAGAATCAATGCTTCCAGACTTCCGCCCTGGTGACAAAATTTATGTGAATCCAGATTTTCAACCAGACGATCTTAAGACTGGTGATCTGGTGATTGTGTCTTGCGAAGGCGATGCCGAAGCAACGTTTAAAAAACTGATTTTAGAAAGTGGCCATATTTATTTGCAGCCACTAAACCCAAACTGGCCAGAACAGACTATTCCTTTAATAGATGGATGTAAGTTGGTTGGCAAGGTTGTTGGGTTATATCGGGATGTTTGAAAAGTAGTTCACCTGTGACCATGAAGGAATAATAAGCCGCTATATGCGGCTTGGGTAAAGTTGTTAGGTCTTATAGAGATATATAAGTGCTTTATCGATTGTTGTTGTTAATAAATTCGAATATTTATAGGTGAACGAGGGGGGAAATTTATGAATAAACCTGTTTTATTTTCTGTGCATGAGCTACGTTTTGATGCAAAAAGATTCAATAAAGACCATGACGAGCCAGTGCAACCAATTAACATATGGGATATTTTTAATACTATTTGTAAATATTCTTATGTTGAGTATAGCTACCCTTTACTAGATAGTACCCTGATATCAAGAATAAGAATAATTGAGTTAGATAACGATAAAAAAATTATTAAACTATTAGTTATAATTTCAGATTTAAACGCTAGAAATAGAAGCTACACTGATAGTACAACAGGAAAAACCAGACTTACAAATAAGGAAAAAACAGAAGGTGATGATGCAAGAGTCCATGTAGTAATCAAATTGAATCCAGATCATTTCACAGGCCTGCTCGCTATTGAAAGAGAAAGAGGATCTCACATAAACCCAAACTTATTGAGAATATTACTAGACAGGGTGTTAGAGTATATTTATGAAAAAAATAAAAGTAATAAGGAAATTATTACTCTTTTTTCTGAAGATCATCCATCAGGCTTTAAAGAAGAGGATGGTACTTTCACTAGATTACCAAAAAGAATCAAATGCAATTTACAAAATATTTTTAGCGATGAAGTGCTTAAAGCCTTTAAACAGGGAAAGATTAATGATTTAGAATTAATACATACCATACAAGAGACTAAAACTGATCAGCATACAACTTTTAAACCTAAATCAAGCTCATTTCACTTTGATGTCGATCCTTTAATCATCCCTGATAAAGTAGTAGATTCACGCGAAATTCAAACAACTATCATGAATAAGCTAACTAACTTATGGAATGACGTATTTACCTCCGAACAACCAATCCCATTAGCAGAACACAAGTATCGTATACGTTACGAAAATGATGCAGGTAAAATAGTTTCATTTACATATACCCCATCAGAATCCTTAGATATGACTTTAGCAAGAACTATAACTATAGACTCTAAGACTTTCACATATTTAGAGTGGAAGGAAATACCAGAAATTAATCATTCTTTATGCTCAAGAGTTTTTTCAAAACTGAGAGCTCTATAATGCAAGGGGTTAATTATGAGTAGGGAAATTTTAAGACCATGTGATTATTTATGGATAAGCTGGAAAGATAATCCTGATGAAAATAAGAAAAAAGATCGAATGGATTGGATCTTTCCATTATTTTTTTCATTAATAGTATGTTTAATATTGTTTACAGTATATCAGTTAAATTTCACATGCCTAAACTCTTGCAAAAAAGTACTTTTTAACAATGATGCATTTAATGTGATTTTAAACTTTTTACAAACTATGCCAGGTTTTTACATAGCAGCTTTAGCAGCAATTTCTACTTTTAATAATCCTGGAATGGATAAAGACATGGTTGGGAGTACTCCTATAGATAAAGATAGGAAAAAAATGACAAGACGCCGTTTTTTAGCTCAATCATTTTCATATTTAACATTCTTAAGTATTGTTTTACTAATTGTAGGAGCTATTATTAAATATTTTTTCAGCTTAGAAATAGTTATTACTAATAGTAATTTGTTTCTTATAATTTATTTAATATTGTCATTTATATTGTTTATATTTCTATTTCAATTGATTTTTATTACATTTTACTGTTTATATTATTTAGGTGATCGCATACATCTACCGTAAAGAAAGGCCCACTTTAAATAGTGGGTTTTCTTTATTAAAAATCCATATTTTCCCTGATATTATGGACTTAAGACCTTGTGCCAACATTGTTCTTAAATAACCATAAATACTGGAGAAAAAAATGGCTTTAGATAGAGATTTGCAATTAACACTACTAACTAAATTAAGTGATGTCTACCCTTATAATTATGATTTTAATCAAGACTTTGAATACAACTCGGAAGAACGAGAAAAAGCACTGAAAAATCTGTATTACTTACAATCACATGGACTAGTTAGTGAAAAAAGTGTCCATAAATCAAATTCACTTGGAAGTCAGGCTCCAATTATATTTGGTTCATCAGCGATTACTCACAAAGGTATGGATTTTTTAGCTAATGATGGTGGACTCTCGGCTATTTTGGGTGTTGTTACTGTCAAATTTGAGGCAGATACTTTAAAAGCAATTTTAGAGCATCGTATTAATCAGTCGGACTTATCGCCTGAGAATAAGCAATCAATGATTGATTCGCTTCGAGAGCTGCCTGCCGAGTCCATAAAACACCTGACCATGAAATTACTGGATGAGGGCTTGGAGAATCTGCCAAATGCGATCGTATTAATTGGAACGTATCTTGGTTTATCCTAGAGAATTCTAAAAAAATATTACCAGCATCAATGCATACACAATTATGCTTTGTTTTTAAATCAATATATATTCCCTTTCTTTTAGGGTTCACTACTACAGAGTTAAACATTTTTAATTAATCCATCCACCCCACCCCAGCGGTGGGTTTTCTTTTGCCTACTATAAATCAAAAACACTAAAAAGTAACTTTTATTACTATTTATGCTTGACTATTTAGGTAAGTTAACTTACTTTATTTGCACAGACAACAAAAAAGCCCAGCTACTTTGGAAGGGAACTGGGCTTTTGCTAAACGCGAGATAAGTATGAACAGAAAACTCACTCCTTTCAATACCCTGGCCATCACAATCGTTACAGCTTCTGTAACTGTTGGCGGTTTGGCCCTGGCATACAAGCCACAACAGGCAGCCCACGTTCCTGTTTATCAGCCAAAGGTTGCGCCTTCTGAGTACGGCATCAGCACTTTGGTGATGACTTCTGAAACCGAAGGTCGTGCAGTTATCAATCTGGATGGCTTTAGCGTTCACGTTCCTTTCACTGTTGAAGCCTTCCAGGACAGCTACGGCGTTCCAGGCTCGGAATTTACTGCTGTTGAAGTTCAGCAGCTGGGTGAAATCAAAGTTTTCGATGCCAATGGCAATCCTTACAACGATTTCACCGATCACGTGGACCACTACAACATCAACCTGCTGATCAAAGGCTATATCGAAAAACACCGTTTAGTGGAGGCTGCGTGATGACGACTAACACCAAACAATTTTCTAACTACTTGGGCACTGATGCCAACGGCAATATGCGTATGCGCCTTGGCCCTCATTTCTATGTGCGTATTGGCCACCGCTTCTACATCGAACGCGATGATGGCCTTGAACTGGTCACTCTTGAAACACACGTTGCCCGCCCATGGATCATGAGCAATTTTGAACGTGAAGCTGCTTATCAGCGTCGTAAAACTTTGGCTCAGGCATTACAGGCATCACACATCCCATCCTACGAGCGCAAAGCATATAAGCGTCGTATGGGTTGGGCTAGATAAGGAGATCAATCAATGAATGCATTACAACAAATTCAACTTGAGCTTAAAGCACCCAAAAACCGTAAAAACACCTTTGGTAACTATAACTACCGTAACTGTGAAGACATTATGGAAGCAGTAAAACCGCTATTACAGAAAGCCAATGCCACCCTAGTGATGACAGATGAAGTCCAGCAGGTTGGACCGGTTGTGGTTGTAACAGCAAAAGCCATCTTTACCGATGCTGAAGGAAAAGAAACCGTTGTTACCGCCCATGCCGGTGTAGATATTCAAAAGAAAGGTATGGATGTCGCTCAAACCTTTGGCGCATCCAGCTCGTATGCCCGCAAATACGCATTGAATGGCCTTTTCTTGATTGACGATACCAAAGACTATGACTCCGATGAATACCATCATCAGGTCAATAATCAGATGAATAAGGAAAAACAAAGCCAGCAGCGTCAGGCGAAACAGCAAAATCAAACGGCGAACAATGCTCAGCAAAAGCCACTGGCACAGCGTTATACCGATGCCTTGAACTCTATCCGTAACGCAAAAAGACCAGAAACGTTAGATAAGGCTATTCAAATTTTTACCAATACCCAATATGCCGATGCCATCCATAGAGCTTGCCATGCACGTGCAGATCAAATGGGCTGGAGTCATTGGCCACAGCAAGACCAGAATCAGCATCAGAACAATCTGCATCATTAATTGGAGACTTTCATGAATAAAATTCTTACTGGTACCCAAGCGTTTGAAGCATTGATGGCGGGTAAAAAAATCATGTGCCGCCCGGCTGGTGATCTACTAGATTTTGATGATCTTGACCGGTTCCCGGCTATGGTTTTTGCCATGCCAGGTCATGAGTTTTGCGTCAAAGTTGAAATGATGGAGCTTTCTGGAATCCAGTTCGCAAAACCCCTGGAAATTCATGATGCACAAGATGGCCAGAATATTTTTCTGGTCACCCCTACCTACATCCTACAAACCGAATATAACGCTGCCGACACTGAACTGCAGGATTACATTCTGAATGGTTTTGTGCAAACAGATGAAGAAAATGCCAAGCTCCAGCTGCAAGCCATTGCCGATTTATTTGGGCGTGTTGTGGCCCATCCAATGGTTAAAACAAAGGATACTAAGCCTAAAAAGCGCCGCTCAACCAAGACTAAAAATGAAGTTGAGCAGGTAGATAGCCCAGTTCTCGAGAAACAAACTGAACCAGAAATTATTCATCCTGAAGAAAATGAGTCTATAGAAACAGATCCAGTAAAACTGGTTGAAAAGTTCACGGCGCAAATTTCACAGTTCACTAATGTTAATGATGTGCTTGCTTTCCGCCATGTATTTTTGGCCAATGGTTATCTGGACCAAAAAGACCAGCAGCACTTGTGCAAGTTATGTGAAGACAAACTCCTTGAATTGGACCCGAAGCAATATGCACCGAAGGTTGAGCAGCCCTCAAATGATTTAAGTGTTCATGCGCTGAAAAAGCTACAGGAAGAAGCCGAAAAACTAGTCGGTGAAAAACGTCAGGAGTCAGACAAAGAGTACCAGAGTCTGCTTGCAGATCTACTTGACCGTGCAGCTAAGGCGACTACACCTGCAGAAGCTACAGCCTTAACCGGTTACACCAAAACCTGGACTGAGGAACAACGTAAACCACTTATTGATGCTATTCATAGACGCTTGAATGAACTGAATATCCAAAAGCCTGTAGAGATAACTGAGCCACCATCTCTAATGGTTCAAATACAGAATGCACCAGATCTGACTACCCTTGATGCATTAGAGATTGATGTATCAGGCCGTCATCCAGACATTCAACCTAAATTAATGGGTTACGTGAAAAAACGTCGTTATGAATTAGAGCATCAAAATGGGGCGGCATCATGAAACCAGACATTATTCAAACTGTAACTCGCCTACCCAATGAGCTTAGTCCGGCATTTATGGAGTGGTGTTTACGCGGTGGCCATAGCATCAAAGTTAAAAAAGACCGGGTATGTATACACAAGGACCAGAAGCGCGGTGAAGTCATCTGCAAACCTGGTGTTATTCAAGAAAGCTATGCAATGAATGATTACCTGATTGAGCGTTTCCAGTTGTTCTGCCGTCAGTGGCTGAAATACGGGAAAAGTTTTGTGGATGAATTGACCTACGCAATGCTGTCTAAACAAGCAGATTGTATACGTCAAATTAACTTGGCAAAGGTGGCGTGATGGATTTACAGAAAGAAATGCAAATTTGCAGCAAAGAGTTTGAAGAAAAATGGGATGTTTTCTGTGAGGCACATGGTAGCAGGCATAACAAAAGCGTCGCTAAGTATTTTTTCTTTTCTTCATGGCAGCAAGCGAAAGCCTGGGTGGTGCCGGAAGGTTTTGTTCTTGTTGAGAGAACAGATCTGGAGTGTGCGATTGATGCTTTGAAGTGGGCATCAAATGAAGATAGTGATCTTTGCGCTAAACAAGCAGGCGTCCTGGAGGATGTGCTTAAAGTACAGGAGCTGACCAATGATTGAATATTGCGTAATTTTCCAGTCAGTTATAGTTCGCTGTGACGGCTACTGCACAGTCTGTGGATTTCGGTAGGAGGTTTTTTGATGGCGCGTTACACCATCACCGTTGAAGCTGAAAGACCGCCACAAATCATGCTTGGCCAAGAGATCGGCGGCGCAACAGTGAAAGAGTTAAAAGAGGTTGATATTGAGCTGGTTTCAGCAGCTCACTTGGCCCAGAAGTACAACCTGTCTGTGACCACAATCAGGGATAAGCTTGTATCAATCAACCAAGGCACACCAGGTAAAGCGCTATACAATCCACGCTTAGCGCATGATCTGCTCACAACAAGAGTTAGAAGAGGCAGACCGAGAGCTAATTAGCTCTCACTGTCGTTAAACATCTCTACTAAATCCTGGGCATCTGGATTGTAATAAGTATTCACAAGCATCGAGATGGTTTTATGGCCTGTAATTTTGGCCAAGACTTCTACCGGTAATTTCCTCACTTTCACCATTCTTGTAATAGCTTCATGTCGCGAGTCATGGAAGTTAATATGCGGCAGCCCTGCTCTTTTCTTAGCTCTCACCCATGTGGCGCAGCATTGATCCTTATCAATTGGCAAAAGTTGATTATTGGTTTTTGGTAGTAATGCTATAAGCCGTTTGGCTTCTTTGGATAATGGAACGTTCCGGGATTCACCATTTTTGGTCATCGGTAAATGCACAAAGCCATCTTTAATATCCTGTCTTTTCATGGCAAGGATTTCGCCCTGACGCATGGCGGTTTCCATAGCAAAAAGGAATGCCCAGGCTACATAGTGACGTGACGTTTCAGGTGTCGTGGTTCCATCCCAGCTTAAAGCCTTGAGCATTAAAGCCTGATCTTCTTCAGTGATACGCTGACTTCTTGATTTTTCCTTGCTTGGCATGGTAACTGAATGCCACACATTGGAATCAATCAGGAATAGCTCTTTCATAGCATAGGTGAACACGGCTGAATAAATTGCGTGTTCATTTCTAAGTGTGGCAACTTTTACTTCTTTTTTTCGGTTATTCCGCCATTCTGCAATATCAGCTGGCTTAAAGTCATAGATAGACTTGTCTGATAAATTTGGTGCAATTCGATCAAGGTTTTTTATTTTGAAATTAATAGTCCGTGCAGATCGCATATGACGACCATGCTCTTGATAGTATTTAGCGCATAAATCCCTAAATGGATAAGCAGGCTTTTCACCTTGTTCAATGGCTTTTTTACCAGAGCGAAGTTCAAGCAATTTGTTATAAGCCCATTGCTCACATTCTTTTTCTGTGTCGCGTGTAGCTGAGTATCTTTTCTTATCAAAAGTTACAATAATTCGCCAGCTGGAACCCCGCTGAATAGGTTTTGGAAGTTTCATTTTCTTGGTGCAGATTTGGTGCAGATTAGTTTTTATTCTAACTGTAAAGCTGAAAAATGAAAGGAAAAAGAGGGTATTTTGTGCAGATAAATTTAGGATTTAGTTTCTTTCCTAATCAAAAAATTTGTAATAAATAGTTGTTTTTAAAAGTATATTTTCAAACTTATTTTTTAATTTATGACTAAAAATGAAGGTATGTCACCTAAAATCATTGTATACTACCTTTTTCTTATGAAGTCTGAATGCCCCCTGTGTTGCGGGAACATTTCATTAGTGAATTTTGATGAGTACCTTATTACTAATTACCTCCGCGCCGACCTCGACTCATGCCTGGCATGCGTTGGGTCTGGCTCAAGCCTTGCAGAGCAAGAATGAAGATTTCCGGGTGTTCTTCTATCAGGACGCTGTTATGGTCGCTAACGATTTACAATGGCTACCCGATGATCAGCGACAGTTAAAATCGGAATGGCAAAAACTGTCGATTCGTTTGCCGGTTTGTGTCAGTGCGGCACTGTTACGCGGGATTACCGATCAGGACAATGCCAAACGTCATCAACTTCATCAACACAATTTAGCCGCGGGCTTTGAATTGGTTGGTCTGGGCGAACTTGCCGATGCAGTGCAATCTGCAGATCGCCTTCTTCAATTCTAAGTGGTTCTATTTGAGAATTTGTTGCATTTAAAAGGTAAATTGTGTGAAAACTGTACTCGTCATTTTAAGCCAGGCCAATTTAAGCAGCCAGCAGGTACATGAAAGCCTGTCTGCGACTATGGTACTGGCCACTTTTGGCTGTGAAGTCAAAGTGTTATTACAGGATGCTGCCCTAAGTCTGCTCAAAAGCGATTTGGCTTTTGACCAGCTCAAACACGCCTTCAAGCTGGCCTCGAATATGGTCGAAAGTTTTGAGTTTTATGATTTAAGCCCGATTCTGGTAGAACACCAGCATCAACATTCAGCTTATGTCAGCCAGTCGCAGCAGGAAATCGAGTTTATTGAACTGAATGCGGACTTTATCCAGCGTTTTGACCACGTGCTGTACTGGTAAGCCGGAAGGAATCTGTTATGTCACAAAATACTTTATATCTGCTGCAATCCGGCTTCCATACTACCCCGGCCATGCTGGACAAAGTTTCACGTCTGTATAGTGAAGGCGATGCAGTGGTGCTGATGGGTGATGCAGTATTGGCCATTGAACATCCATTTTGCCAGCAATGCAGCACCCTGTTTGCACTGGAGCATGATCTTGAGCTGCTGGCCCAGCCACTGCCTGCCCATCTGCACAGTTTAAACTATGCTACCTTTACCGAGCTGTGTCTGGCTTATAGCCGTTGTATCTCTTTAAAATAAACAAGCTTTGAGTGTGTTATGAATCTTGAACTGGACCAAGATGGTCATTTGGTCGATTACACCATCTGGAATGAAACTGTGGCGCAAGAGCTGGCCAAAAGCCTGGAGCTGGAACTGGAAGATTGGCATTTTGAAATTTTGCAGGCAGTGCGCCAGTTTTATCAGCAGTTTGGTCATTCTCCGGCGACCCGCCCGTTAATCAAGTTTCTAATGAAAACGGTCAGCCCTGAGATTAACAATGCCCTCTTGCAAGAGCGTTTTAACACCGGACTGGTGGCACGGCATTTAAGCCGTCTGGCCGGTATTCCCAAACCGGCGAATTGCCTGTAATTGGAAGATGATTCATCTGTTCAGAGGTTTAGCACTGTAGATGAATCTGATTTCACACGATAATCCTTTAATTCTTACTTTAGAAATGAATCTGATCTGGATGCGTTTCAATAATTCTCAACCAGGCCCGGGTGGCTGGACTCATGGCGACTGTCGTATTCCAGGCCATTCGCAAGGTCCAGTTCAGCTCGGGCTGGCACAAACGGCTGATCTGATAACGCTCGGCAGGCAACTGCTCACAATAAACCTGAGGCAACAGTGCAATTCCCACGCCGGAATCCACCATTTTGGCAATAAAATCCCACTGACTGCTTTTACAGACAATTTTCGGTTCAAAACCCAGCTGCTGTGCGGCCTGTAAAATCATCTGGTTTAAAGTAAAGCTGTCGGCAAACAGTAAAAAAGACTCATCTTTGAGTTCCAGCAATGACACCGTTTCGCGTCCCTGCCATGCAGAATTTCGGGCAGATAACAAACACAGTGGCGAATCCATAATTGGAATTCCGCCCAATGCCGGTTTTAAATGGCCGAGTACAATCCCGACATCAATCTGTTTATCCAGAATGGCGGCTTCAATCCCGCTGGCACCTACCTCTAAAAAGCTCAGTTCAATAGCCGGATACTGCTGATGAAACTTGGCAATTAGCCGGCTTAATAGCACCGAACCCAAGGGCGGCAAACCGAGCGTCAATTTACCACGTTCTAGCGCACGAACTTCCGCCACCGAATCATAAATCGCCTGCTCCAGTTGCAGCATTTGTAGCGCATGCTGATAAATCTGCTCGCCCAGGTAAGTCAATTGCACTTCACGTTTACGCCCAGCTTCACCTTTGTGAAACAGCGCAGTGCCCAACTCATCTTCCAGCCCACGAATGGCCTTGCTAATTGTAGGCTGGGTCAGACACAAAGCATCTGCTGTGCGGGTAAAACTTTGCAATTGCACCAGTTTGACCAGTATTTTCAGACTTTTTAAATCCACCATCATTCCCAATAGGCATAATTGTTTTTTTATTATTCATAATCATCCTGGTAGGTCAAATCTAAAATACAGTCGTGTTTAACCTTTAGGGCAATTCAGCGATGTGGTCTCTTTCCCGTGTTGCCGTCCTCAGCATACAAATTGCGCTGCTGATCCTGATCTGGTGGCTCGGTGCGCTGATCCAACAGATATTCCAGCTGCCGGTTTCAGCGGGTGTGATTGGCCTGATCCTGTTACTGCTGGCGCTGTTAAGTGGCGTATTTCAACTGCAATGGATCAAGCAAGGCGCCGATTTTATGCTGGCCGAGCTGATGCTGCTGTTTATTCCCTGTGTGGTCGGCATTATCAATGATCTAGACTTACTGCTAAGCCAAGGCTGGCAACTGCTGCTCTCGATTACGCTCGGCACCTGTGCGGTAATGGTCGCTACAGCCTATAGTGTGTGCTGGGGTTTTAAACTGGAACAGCGACTCAGGAAAAATACCAACAACAGCGCATATGTGTCAGGAGATTAAGATGAACCTGATCGCAAGCCTGTGCTTCATCTTCACCCTGCTGGGCTATATCGTGGCCAAACAGCTGTATCGTCGTTATCGGGTGCTGCTGTTTTTGCCCTCCATTTTGGTTCCGGCTGGATTAATCTGCATGCTGCTCTATTTCGGGATTTCCTATGACAGCTATATGCAGTACAGCCACTGGATTGTCTGGATGCTCGGGCCAGCCACGGTGGCTTTTGCCATTCCGATTTATGAATATCGCGCGCTGATTCAACGCCATCTGCTGGCCATCAGCATGGGTATTGTGATCGGTATGTGTGTCGGCATTATCAGTGCTTTTTATCTGGCGCAGCTGTTTCAGCTGAATCAGGAAACCACATATAGCCTGATGGCGCGCTCTATCTCTACACCCTTTGCGATGGAGTTAAGTACACAGGTGGGCGGCTCGGTTGAACTGGTAATCCTGTTCACCATGATGACCGGCTTTGCCGGCGGTTTTATGGCAGATGCCGTCTTACTCGCACTCAAACTGAATTCACATTTTGCTCAAGGTGCAGCCTTAGGTAATGCCGCGCATGGTTTTGGTACTTCTAAAGCCTTTATGCGCCATCGTGAAGAAGGTGTGGCCGCCTGCTTAAGTATGGTACTGGCTGGCATATTTATGGTGATTTTTGGACCTGCCCTGATTCATGGCGTGGTCCGGTTTTTATAACTGAATCCGCTGCTAAAATAAAATCAGTGCAGATTAAGACTCATCCACCACATCGGCAAACTGGGCATTTAACACCCGGGCCAGATCATCCGGCTTTAAACCAATGTCCAGTCCACGTTTGCCACCGCTGACATAGATTTTTGCCAGACTTTGCGCGCTCTGGTCAATCACAGTTTTTAAACGTTTCTTCTGCCCAATCGGGCTAATTCCGCCAACCAGATAACCGGTTAAACGTTCAGCATCTTTAGGCTCTGCCATATGCAGTTTTTTACAGCCCACCGCGGTAGCAACTTTCTTTAAATTTAACTGCACATGCACCGGTAAAATCGCCACATAATACTGTTTATCATCAGTTACCAATAAGGTTTTAAATACTTCGGCCAGGGCTAAACCCAGCTTTTCCGCTGCTTCCAGCCCAAAACTTTTGGCGTTCGGATCATGCTCATATTCATGAATGCTATAGTCAATTTTATTGGATTTTAAAATTTTACAGGCCGGTGTCATTTTAGTTGCCCAGTGATAAACATCCTCGCAGTATAAAAGCTTCTGCTGCAGAAGTTAATCACTGTATAGCTTAGGCTATTGAGTGGCAGTATGATATTTCAGCTTTTCCACATCATCCAGCATGCTCTCGGTTTCCTGCAAGACATTGGCCAAACGCTGGGTATGCGCAATCAAACGGTCCAGCCAGCGCTGTGCGGCCAGTAATTCCAGACTGCGTGCCGCACTCAGATGCTGCACCGTGGCATATTCAATCACTTTTTCACGCGCTTCGGCACGCTGCTCTTCCACCCATTGTTTCAGGTTTAACAGCTCACGATTTAAAGATGCCACTTCGGTCAGACGGTTAAACTCATCGACATACTGAAAGTGATTGTCCAGCACATGAATATAATCCAGCCCCATCTGATAAATAGTCGGCTGGGTGCGGATATGCTCGGCATGTTCCACCGCTTCCAGATCGCTGCGCAGCACACGTAAATACACCATCAGGCGCAGCATCGCCATTAAACGCTGCTGATCCAGCTCATTTTCACTAACCGATAAATCTTCCAGATACTGCTGCACCCGTTTTAAGATTTCATCCAGTTGCTGTAATTCGCTATTGGAGGGCAAACGACCTTCCTGAATCGCGCGTTTCAGCAAAATTAGGATATGCCCAATCGACCAATAAATCACTTTAGAAGCGGCATTAATCGCTAAAGCCGGCACCGAAAAACTGGCCTGATCCAGATAACATAAAATTGAAGGGGTGCGGTCTGGAATTAAACCGACAATCAACTGTTCACACTGTTTTAAAAAGGGCAATAAAAATAAGGTTCCCAGCACACTAAAGGCGGTATGAAACGCAGCGACAATAATCACATCGTCCCAAGTGCCGACCTGTGAATGTTCCGCCAGCCACAAAAAAGCCGGTTTCAACAAGATAAAAGCCAACACGGCCGAAATTACGTTAAACACCACATGCACGGCTGCGGTGCGTTTGGCATTGGCAGTCGAGCCCATGGCCGCCAGAATCGCGGTGGCCACTGTACCAATATTTTGTCCAATCACCAGGCCTAAGGCTTGGGACAAATCAATCGCTCCACTGGCCAAAGCCGCCAAGGTTGCAGTAATGGCTGCACTGGAAGATTGCAGCAGCACGGTCATCACCAGCCCGACCAGCACTAAAATCAGCTGTGTGGTAAAAGAATTATTGGAGAAAACCGATAAATCAACCCGCTCGGCAAAACCGGACATTGCCACCTGCAGCAAGTCAATCCCAAAGAAAATCAGGCCGAAACCAGCAATGGTTAAACCGAATAAAGACAGTCGCCCACGGCTGAATAATTTAAAGATGGCCCCTAAACCAATGAGTGGCAAGGCAATATGGGCAATGGAAAATTTAACCCCGAGAAAAGCCACCATCCAGCCGGTGCTGGTGGTGCCAATATTGGCGCCAATAATCACACCAATGGCCTGACTAAAAGTCAGAATACCGGCACTAACGAAGCCAATGGTGGCCAATGTGGTTGCCGTTGAGGATTGCACAGCCAAAGTCAGACCGATGCCAGAAAAAATAGCTTTAATCGGTGAACCGGTAAATTTAGACAGCCATAAACGCAATGACTCCCCGGCCATCTCTTTCAGACTGTCTGTCATTAAGGTCATTCCGATCAGGAATAAACCGATCCCGCCACACAACTGTGCAATCACTTCTAGCATGTAACTACCCAATAAATATTTTTATTTTCAACCATCTAAGTATATAAGAGATTATGCAATGAAAGCCGCTTTATACCCTAAAAGTTGCATAGTGACATCAACATGAACAGCACAATAAGTTGAGAGATGATCCTCCAATTCACTCCAAAGATATTTCAAACACGTAGTATTGGAGCGAAAACTTAACAAAACAGCGGCGGTTCCAGGCCGCCGTTGGCTTGACGGATATCGCCCAGCTCACTAACATCCTTAAACATATTCGCGAGCACTGGCTAATCTGGTGCAGCATCACTGCTTTTTTCTGATTTTAAAATGAAACTGACCATCCCATTATTATTGAAAACCTCTTTTATTGGCCTCAGTGCTCTTAGCCTGATTGCCTGCTCACCTTTAGGAGGCGGCTCCGTTGCCAAACGTTCCGCTAAACTTTCAGTCGGTATCCAAAAAGCCTATTCGGTTGCACCTGACACCGCTAACCGTGTTGCGCCGATGATTGTGCAACATGCAGAACGTTATGAAATTGATCCACTGTTACTGGCCGCGCTGATTCGCCAGGAATCCAGCTACCGCAGTCATGTGGTATCTCCAGCCGGTGCGGTGGGCTTAACCCAAGTCATTCCGCGTTATTGGCAGCAAAGTTGTGGCAGTAATTTGTTTGATGAATCTTCCAATATTCAATGCGGTTCTTACATTTTAAATCGCTATAACACGAAAGCCGGCAGCTGGCCTAAAGCCCTCGCTTATTATAATGTTGGCCCTACCGGTTATCATTCCAGCTGGAAGATGAAACGCCAAGGCAAACGCTATGCCAAACAGGTTAAACAGCACCAAAATGATTTAAAAGGCGCGCTATAAACCTTTTTATCCTGCGATTTTTTTTAGAGCTCCTGATGGAGCTTTTTTTACATCATTGCCAAGTAATTACATATTCCCGTCAAAACCAGTACAGTGCCTTGAGCCTCAGTTGTTAACGTAGCAAAAGAATTCACGAAACGAGGATGGGAAAATGCCAAAGAAAGTATTATTCATTACGTCCAATCAGGGTGTGGAGCAAGATGAGCTGATCAAACCCTTTGAATATTTGAAATCTAAAGGCATTGAAGCCATACATGCAGCAGAAGAACAAAAAGAAGTTCAAACGGTCAAGGCTGATAAAGATCCTGGTCTAAGTACCGAACCGGAAACAACGCTAGATAAGGTCAATCCGGAAGATTACGATGCACTGGTCATTCCCGGTGGAACGGTCAATGCCGATACGCTGCGGATCAACCCCGAAGCGCATAAAATCATCCAGCACTTTACTGATCAGGGCAAACTGATTGCCGCAATCTGTCATGGTCCGTGGGTTTTAATTAATGCCGAACGGATTCGCGATAAAAACCTGACGTCTTATAAAACCATCAAACTGGATCTGGAAAATGCCGGCGCGAAATGGGTCGATGAAGAAGTCCATCGCTGCAATACCGGTGGATGGGTATTGATCAGCTCACGTAATCCGGACGATATTCCTGCATTTAACCAGGCGATTGTGCAAGAACTGGAAGCTGAAACCTAAAGATTTTTAATCATATTTATAAAAGAAACCTCATCTTCGGATGAGGTTTTTTTATCAGAATCAGGAGATTAAGAAAGCCCTTTGAGCTGTTTTAAATAAGCCACCACTTCCTCGTTGCCAGCCATTTCAGCAAGCTCCAGTGCCGTATGTGGACTACGATGCTCCATATCCGCCCCTTTGCTCATCAGCAGTTTCACCACGTCCAGATGATCATTTTCTGCCGCCGCCTGCAAGGCACTATAGCCTTCCTCATCACTACCATTGGCATCTGCACCTTGCTGTAAGGCTTGCTGTACCTGCTCCAACTCACCCAGTGACGCCCAATATACAATTTCAGGAAGATGTAGCTCATCATCATCTTCAGGGATCGGAGAGAATGAATTCAGTTTCATAAAGTGCTCTTAGAATCGTAATTTGATCATATTAATCTTAAGATTTTAGCTGAATCTGGGGATATATATGGATTTAAATTGTTAGCTTTAATTTTTAGATAAAAATTGGGTTCTATGCGCTGGCTGATGAGGCATTTATTTAAATAGAAGCAGGAAGGAACAGCAAAAAATCAAAAGCGACCTTAAACAAGATGAGGAAGCCCAGATAAATTTTACCCATAAAAAAATCCCCCAAGCTTTTAGCTCGGGGGATTTTGAA